>NZ_JAZGQL010000012.1:0-393316 GCF_036421995.1 Plantactinospora veratri | reverse complement strand
GCGGCCCCGGCGTCGAACCGGGTCGCCGGGGCCGAGATGCTCAGCCCGGCGACGACGTGGCCGGTGTGGTCGAAGACCGGGGCCGCGACGCAGCAGATGCCGAGTTCGCTCTCCTGGATGTCCCGGGCGTAGCCGTCGACCCGTACCCCGGCCAGCAGCGCGTCGACCTCGGCACGGTCCAGCCGTTCGCCGGAGAGCCGCTGGTGCGCGTCGACCACCTCGTCCACGACGTGCGCCGGTGAGTGGGCGAGGATGGCCCGGCCGATCGCGGTGGTCAGCGCCGGGTTGGTCTGGCCGACCCGGCTGTGCATCCGGACCCGGGACGGACTGTCGATCTTCTCGATGTAGACGACGTGCACCAGGGCGAGTACGCCGAGGTGGCAGGTCTCGCCGGTAAGCGCCGAGAGCGGCCGCATCACCCCCAGCGCCTCCTGCCGCAGGTCGAGCCCGTCCAGATAGGAGCGGGCCAGCGTCATCGTGCCGGCGGCCAGCGCGTACCGGCCGTCGGCGGTCTCCCGGACCAGCGCGGTGCCGCGCAGCACACCGAGCATCCGGTGCAGGGTGGTGGCCGGAATCTCGGTCGCCTTGACGAGTTCGGTCAGCGACGCCCCCGAGGGGCTCTCCGCCAGCGCCGCCAGCACCGCCACGGTCCGTTCGACCGCCCGCAGACCGTCGGGTTTCCGCTCGTTGTTGACCATCTTCATGCCCTCATCCCGGCGTCGGTCTCCAGCGGGCGCACCGACAGCATCCGCTGCGCCATAGCACAGTAGACCTCGGCCGCGCCGCGTAGCTGGTCGACGAGCACCCACTCGGCCAGGGAGTGTGCCTGGGCGATGTCGCCCGGTCCGCAGACCGCCGCCGGAGTGCCGGTGGCGGCGAGCAGCGCGGCATCGGTCCAGAACTGCAACCCGACCGGCTCGGGGTCGGCGGCGACGGCGCAGAGCATCCGCAGGTGCGGGTCGTCGGGCGGGCAGTCCAGCGGGGCGTGCACGAAGGTCGACGTACCGGCCATCTCCTCGACCGTCGCGTCCACCCGGGAGTCCGCCCGGCGCAGCTCCGCCACGACCTCGCGCAGCTCGGCGAGTATCTCGTCGTGCCGCTCCGACGGCAGCCACCGGCGGTCGAGTTGCACGACGCAGGAGGCGGGAACCATCGGCGGGCGGTCGCCACCGGCCACCACCCCGACGTTGACGGTCGCGGGCCCGAGCAGCGGATGACGGCGCCGGTCGAGCCGGGGTACCAGGTCCCGCTCGACCGCCGCGATGAACCGGGCCGCGTGGTAGACGGCGTTGACCCCGTCCTGCGGCACGCTGCCGTGCGTGGCGACGCCCCGGAACGTCGCCTGCGCCCACATCGCGCCCTTGTGCGCCCGCCCGACCCGCAGCATCGTCGGCTCGCCGACGATCGCGAAGTCGGCGCGTACGCCGGCCTCCACCAGCGCCCGCATTCCCGGGCTGCCGTTCTCCTCCCCGGCCACCCCGGTCAGCAGCAGTTCGCCGTCGAACGTGACGTCCGGGGCGGCGAGCAGCTCGACGACGGCGATCATCGCCGCGAGCGCGCCCTTCATGTCGACGGCGCCCCGGCCCCAGAGCCGGCCGTCGGCGACCCTGGGCCGCAGCGCGTCCGGCATGCCGTACGGCGGCACGGTGTCCAGGTGGGCGTTGAGCATCAGGGTCGGGCCGGGGCGGGTGCCGGGTACCCGGGCGATCACGTTCGCCCGGTCGCCCCGCACCGGTTGCAGCCGCACCTCGGCGCCGCAGCCGCGCAGCCGGTCGGCGAGGTAGTCGGCGACCGCGCGCTCCTGCCCGGGATGGTCCTGGTGGCCCTCGATCGCGATCAGCCGGGCGGCCTCCGCCAGCACCGCTTCCGGGTCGATCCGCCCGATCATGCGGCACCACCGGTGAGGGCCGGGTCGCGGTGCAGTTCGGCGACGGCCGCCGAGGCGGCGGTGTAGCGGTGCCGGGCCTGCCGGTAGGCGGCACGGTGCTCGTCCGGGGCGGTCAGCGGCGCGCTGTCGTCGAGCACCGCGCAGGCGGCGGCGACGTCCGGCCAGATCCCGGCGCCGATCCCGGCCAGCGCGACGGCGCCACGTGGCGAGGCGTCCTGGCCGAGCCGTCGTACCGGCGCGTCGCAGGCGGCGGCGAACGCCTCGCACCAGACCTGCGAGCGGGTCACCCCGCCGCCGACCCGGATCTCGGTCGCGGCACCGGCGCCGTCGAGGAGTTGCGCCACGGCCGCCGCACAGGCGTACGCGACGCCCTCCAGCGCGGCCCGGGCGATGTCGGCGGGTCCGTGTTCCGGAGCGGCACCGAGCAGCGCGGCCCGGACCGCCGGGTCGTGGATCGGGGCGCTGGCGCCGAGCAGGTACGGCAGGAAGGTCAGTCCTGCGGCGCCGGGGCGGCTCTCCCGGGCCAGCCGGTCCGCCGTGCCGTCCGGCACCTCCGGGGCGCCACCGGCGAGCAGGTTCCGCTCGGCCCAGCGGATCGCCAGTCCGGCCGCGTACGAGGAGACCATGCCGAGGAAGCCGTCCTCGCCGGCCCGGGCGAAGACGAACCGGTCGACGCCGGCCCGCGGCTCGGCTACCGGGGTGACGATCTGGGCGGCCGTGCCGACGTTGACGTAGACCCGGCCGTCGGCGACCGCCCCGGCACCGAGCGCGGCGCAGGAGACGTCGCCGCCGCCGGCCACCACCGGGGTACCGGCGGGCAGTCCGGTCGCCTCGGCCGCCTCGGGTCGGACCGTCCCGACGATCTCCGCCGAGCCCTGCACCCGGGGCGCCAGCCGCTCGTCTGCCCCGCAACTGGCCCACAACCGGGGCTCCCACCGGCGCCGACCCACGTCGTAGAGCAGGGTGCCGGCCGCGTCGGTGGGGTCGGTGCCCCAGTCGCCGGTGAGGTGGTGCCGCAGCACGTCCTTCGGCTGGACCATCCGGACGGCCCGGCGTACCGCCTCGGGTTCGTGCCGGACCAGCCAGGCGAGCTTGGGGGCGCTGAACGCCTCGACCACCGGGTTGCCGGTCAGCTCGCCGAAGAGGTCCCCGCGCTCGCGCAGGTCCCGCACCTCGGCGACGGCCCGCCGGTCCGCCCAGGTCATCGCCGGCCGTACCGGACGGTCCCGGTCGTCGAAGAGCGCCACCGCGTGCATGTGGCCGCTCAGCCCGACCCCGGCCACCGCGCCGGGGTCGAGGTCGGCGAGCGCCTCCCGGACCGCGCCGGCCGCCGCGCGCCACCAGTCGGCCGGGTCCTGCTCGTGCCGGCCCGGCCGGCCGGTGTCCGACGGGTAGTCCCGGTAGGACCGGGCCGCCGTGGCGCCGGTCGCGGCGTCGACGGCCACCACCTTCACCCCGGTGGTACCCAGGTCGATGCCGACCAGCAGGGCGTTGCCCGGTACGGCGCCGGTCAACGGCTGCGCCGGGGGACGAAGCCGAACTCCATCAGGTATTCGAGGGACTCCTCCGCGACCCGGTCGAAGTCGGCGAGCCCCACCCCGGCCGGCTCGCCGACGCCGATGTTGCCGCCGACCTGCCAGCCCTCCCACTCGACGCTGACGTACCCGTCGAAGTTGATCTCCGCGAGCGCCTCGTACGTCTCCCGGAAGTCGACCAGCCCGCCGCCGAACCAGATGTGGTTGCAGTGCACGATCGTCGGCAGCCCGACCTCGTCCTTGATCTGCACGATGTCGATGTACGGGCCGAGCCGCTTGATCGCCTGCTTGACGTTCATGAACGGCTTCACCGCGACGTAGAAGGCCCCGGTGTCCATCGTCATCCGCAGGTTGCTCGCGCCGACCTCGTCGAACATCCGCTCGATCAGCTCGACCCGGTTGAGGATGGTGCCCTGCAACAGTTCGATGCTGACGTTGAGCCCGAGCGTCGACGCGTGCGCCGCCACCTCGGTGATCGCCTCCCGGCACTGCCGCCAGGCGTCCTTGCGGCTGAGCAGGACGTTCAGCGGCGGGTCGTAGTAGCCGTCGCCGATCAGCGTGCAGACCGACTTCGCGCCGAGTACGGCCGCCGCGTCGAGGGCCTTCTTGAACGACTCGATGCCGCGCTCCCGGTCGAACTCCCGGGGGCTGACGAACGTGGTGTGGTGGCCGAGGTAGCCGATGTCGATGCCGACCCGCTCCGCCGTGGCCCGCACGTCCCGCAACTGCTGGTCGTACTCGGCCTTCGGCGCCTCCAGCAGCTTCGCGAAGATGAAGTCGACACCGTCGTAGCCGTACTTCGCGGTCTGCTCCACGCACCAGGTCGCCGGCTTGTCCCCCCAGGAGTTCCAGGCCGGGCCGGCGGCCTCCAGCCGGCCCCAGGGCATGTTCGGCCAGACCTCAAAACTGATCTTCACCGGGTCTCTTCCCTTCCTCAGGTGTGCGACGGGCTACAGGTGCGGGACGATGTCGGACATCCGCCGCGCGGCCTCGCTGTTGTGCTCGGCGGCGCCGGGCATGTTCGCGCTCATGAAGACCTCCGGCGTCTCGCCGCGCCGGATCTGGATGCCGAGCGCCTCGACGATGATCGCGTCGAGCAGGGCCAGACCGACCACACTGGACGACGGGCCGGCGGACGGCAGCCCGGGGCCCAGCTCGACGAGCGCGTCGCCGGGCGGGCAGTGGTTGTCGACGACCACGTCGGCGATGTCGTGCAGCCGTGGACCGGGCCGGGAGATCGCCGAGGCGTACCGGCGGGAGGTGATCGCGATCAGCGGCAGGCCGCGCGCCTTCGCGGCCCGGGCGACCTCGACGGGCAGCGGGTTCGCGCCCGAGTTGGAGACGACCAGCAGGACGTCGCGGTCGCCGTCGAGCCGGTACCCCGCCAGCACCGCTTCGGCGTGCCCGTGCTCCCGTTCCAGCACGGTGCTGCGTACCGCGCCCTCGTGCAGCATGTGCGCGGGCTTGAGGATCGGGCAGACCCGTACCGCGCCGCCGGCCCGGTAGAACGCCTCCTCGCCGAAGATGTGCGAATGTCCGCTGCCGAAGACGTAGAAGAGGCCCTTCGCGGCCCACGACCGGGCGACCAGTTCCGCGGCCCGTCGCACCGCCGGCAGTTCCTCGGCCAGGGCGCGGCCGAGGACCTCCTGCACGCGGGCCGCGTACCCGGCGGCGGTGACCTCCTGTGCCGACCACGCCGCGCCCCCGGCGGGCGCCGTGCCGCTCACTTGACCGCTCCCGCGGTCAGGCCGCCGACGAAGTAGCGGCCGGCGAAGAGGAACGGGACGATCGCGGGAATGACCGTGCAGACCGTACCGGCCATCAGCAGCCCCCAGTTCACGGTGTACTGGCCCATGATCGCGCTCAGCCCGATCGGCAGGGTCTTGAGCTGGTCGCTGACGATGAGCTGCGAGGCGAACACGAACTCGGTCCAGGAGAAGACGAAGGCGTAGACGGCGACGGTCGAGATGCCCGGCGCGAGCAGCGGCAGGACGATCCGCAGCATCATCCGGACCGGGCCGGCCCCGTCGACGGCGGCGGCCTCGTCGATGTCCCGGGGGATCGCGAAGAAGAAGCCGCGCAGCAGCCAGGTGCAGAACGGTGCGGTGAACGCGACGTTCACGATCACCAGCGCGTTCCTGGTGTCGATCAGCTCCACCGCCGCGAACGCCTGGTAGAGCGGCACCAGCAGCAGCGTCCCGGGGATCATGTACGCCACCAGGATCGCCCCGGCCAGCTTGTTGCCGCCCGGAATGCGCAGCCGGTAGAGCCCGTACGCCGCCGCGAACGACACCAGTACGGTGCAGAGCGCGGTGGAGAGCGCGATGACGAAGCTGTTGGTGAGATAGCTCGGATAGTCCGTCGCGGTGAAGAGCTGCCGGAAGTTGTCCAGGGTCGGGTTGGTCGGAATCAGCGTCGGCGTCGTACGCAGGATCTCCTCACGGTCCTTGAACGCCGAGATCGTGATCCAGTAGAGCGGGCCGAGCACGATGGCGGTGAGCACGGTCCAGGTGACGAGGCGCGGCAGCCGCGCCCAGGACAGCCGGGACGTCACCGGCGGCGCGGATGTCACGAGTCCTCCTTCGGCTTCGCGACGCGGATGTAGAAGAAGGCGAGGGCGGCCAGCAGGATGATCGTGATCACGCTGACGGCGGCGGCGTCGCTCGCCTGGAACTGGTTGAAGGCCTTGTTGTAGATGAAGATCGGGGCCGTCGTCGTCGCGTCGGCGGGCCCGCCCTTGGTGACCAGGTAGATCGAGTCGACGATGTTGAACGACCAGAGCGACCCGACCAGCCCGAGCGCGAAGAGCACCGGCTGGAGCAGCGGGAAGGTGATCCGCCAGAAGATCCGCCAGGCGTCGGCGCCGTCCACCCGGGCGGCCTCGTAGATCTCGCCGGGGATCGTCCGCAGCGCGCCGAAGATGACGACCGCGCCGAGCGGGAACCAGTGCCAGCTGTTCATCAGGATCAGCGCCGGCATCGCCAGCGCGCTGTCCCCGAACGGGCTGCCCAGCCCGTCGATCCCGACCGCGGCGGCGAGCTTCGGCACGATGCCGTAGTTGCTGTTGCTCAGCCACTGCCAGATGACCGCGACCGCGACGGTCGGGATCACCCAGGGGATGAGCACCCAGGTCCGGGAGGCCCGGGCCCAGCGCCCGGACCGGCCGATCAGCAGCGCGGTGCCGAAGGCGATGAGGGTCTGCACCAGCAGGTTGCCGGCCAGCCAGATTCCGGACCGCCCGATCGAGGCCCAGAACGCGCCGTCGCCGAACGCCTCGGTGTAGTTGTCGAGGCCGACGAAGTTCGAGCTGCTGCCGACGACGCCCTGGTCCTGGAGGCTGAGCAGCACCGTGTTCAGCAGCGGATAGCCGATCACGCCGAGCATGAGCAGCACCAGCGGCGCGACGAGGCCGTACCCGAGCAGGTGCGTGTGCCAGGGCCGGCGACGGCGGGCGGCCGTCGCCGGCCGCCCGGCCGCCCGGGTACCGGGGATGACCTCCCCGGTACCCGGCGCCGCGCTGCGGCTGCTCACTTGGCGACCGCCGCACGCATCTGCTCGTCACCCCACTTGGCCGCCGCCTCCGGCGACTCTCCGCTGCTGTACATCCGCTGCACGACCTGGGCCAGGATGTTCTGCCCGGAGATCTTGCCGACGGAGTCGACGTACTGGCCGTCGACGAAACCGAACAGGGCACCGGTCTTCGACTGTTCGAGCATGGCGTCGACGCAGCCCCGGTACTTCTGGATGACCTCGTTGCTGGTCCAGGACTCGGCGGTGGCACCGTCGGCGGTCAGCGGCAGGAACAGGCCCGGCTCGGAGTTGAGCAGGGTGCCGTAGTTCTCCGGCTGGAGGACGTACTTCAGGAACGCCTCCGCACCGGCGGCCTTGGCGTCGTCGCCCGACATCACCATGGCGGCGTTGGAGTAGTAGATGCTGCCCGGCTTGCCGCCGGAGTCCGCGACCGGGATCGGGGCGCAGCCCAGGTCGCTCGCCGGACGGCCCGACTCGGACTCGAACGGCGCCAGGTACTGCCCCTTCTCGATCGCCATCGCCGCCGCGCCGCTGTTGAACGCCGCCTGCGGCTCGCCCCAGGAGTAGTTGCCGCTGTCCGACGGCGACTGCTTGAGCAGGTCCCGGTAGAGGGTGAGGGCCCGGACGGTTTCCGGGGTGTTGAAGTTGATCTCACCGGTGGGGGTGAAGAAGTTCCCGGCCCCGCTGGTCAGCATCAGGCTGTAGAGCACCTGGTCGGTGGCGAGGTTCTTGCCGGCCGGCAGCGCGATCCCCTTCTGGTTGCCCTGGGTGAGCTTCTGGGCGTCCGCCAGCAGTTCGCTGGTGGTCTTCGGCGGTTCGTTGATGCCGGCCTTGGCCAGCAGGTCCTTGCGGTACCAGAGCATCTGCACCATGCCGTAGAGCGGGACGGCCCAGTACTGGTCGTCGTCCCGGTAGGGTGCCTTGGCCGCCTCGCCGAAGGTGTGTGCCTTGTCGAGTTCCTCCACCAGCGAGGTCACCGGCCGGACCGCGCCGAGCGGGCGTACGTAGGTGGTGAAGTCGGGGATGGTGAAGAGGATGTCGGGCTGCGTCTTCGACTGCACCGCGCCCGAGATCTTCGTGTAGATCTGGTTCCAGTCCTGGACCTGCGCCTGGACCTTGTATTCCGGGTTCGTGGCGTTGTAGCCGTCGATCAGTTTCTGGAACCCCTCGACCCGGTTCGGTGGCTGTTCCATGTGCCACAGGATCAGTGTCTTGTCGTCACCGGCTGGCCCACTCGAACCGCCGCACGCGGCGGCCGAGAGCCCGACCACCGCGGCCACGGCCACAGCGGTCAGCCGCTTGACCTTCCCGTACCTCATGAGCTGGTACTCCTCTCACGGCCTTCAGGTGTTCCGCGAGCTTCCGGATCGTCACGACTCTTCGTGCGGCTGACGACGACGCTGCGGACTAGACGGACCGAGCGGTGTTGGAATAATGTTCCGGACCATACCGAGGCGGTCTAGACCAGTCAAGAGCAAGGGAGAACCGGGTCTGGACCCGACCTGGCCGGGTACGGCCGCCAGCCGGAGATACGGGATGCTCACTTCATGTCAACGCCGAAACACGTCGCGATCACGAACGCTCTCCGCGAGCAGTGCCGGAACCTGCCGGTCGGGTCCCGGCTGCCCTCGGAGAAGGATCTCGCCGTGCGCTTCGAGGTCAGCCGGATGACGGTCCGGCAGGCGCTCGACGCATTGGCCACCGACGGACGGGTGGAACGCGTTCCCGGCCTCGGCACGTTCGTCCGCCGGCCCACCGTGGCCATGGGCCCCAACCTCTCCTCCTTCACCGAGGACATGCGTTCCCGGGGGCTGCGGCCGAGCAGCCGCCTCGTGGCGATCGAGGAGGTCGCCGCCTCCCCCGAGGTCGCCCTCGACCTCGGGGTCGAGGTGGAGAGCCCGGTGATCCGGCTGGAACGGCTCCGCTTCGCCGACGACGAGCCGATGTGCCTGGAGGACGCCCACCTGCCGGCCCGGTTCCAGCGCATCCTGGAAGCCGCCGAACTGGAGGGGTCGCTGCACGAGGTGCTGGCCCGGGCCGGCGTGGTGGTCGCGGCGGCCCGACGCCGGGTACGCGCCGTACCCGCACCGTCACGCGACGCCCAACTGCTCGGCCTGCCGGAACACGCCCCGGCACTGGAGATCGTCGACGTCTTCTACGACACCAACCGCCGCCCGGCGCAGCGTTCCCGGTCCCGTTACCGCCACGACCGCTACGAGGTCATGTCCGACCTGCACCGCCCCAGCAGCGAACCGAGGGAGACCGCCAAGTGACCTGGACCGCCCACACCAGCCCCGACCTGCCCGAACCGGCCGGACCCTACAGTCACGTCGTCGACACCGGCACGCTGGTCTGGACCGCCGGCTTCGGACCGCAGAACCCGGCCACCGGCGTCGTACCGGAGGGGATCACCGCGCAGACCGAGCAGGTGCTCGACAACGTCGAGGACGCGCTGCGCACCGTCGGACTGGGCCTCGGCGACGTCGTGAAGGCGACCGTGCACCTGCAACACCTCGACCGGGACTTCGCCGCCTACAACGAGGTGTACGCCAGGCGCTTCCGGCCGCCCTACCCGGTACGGACCACCGTCGGCAGCACCCTCGCCGGGATCCTGGTCGAGATCGACGTCGTGGCCGTACGCCGCGACCCGACGCGGGCGAGCTGAGCACGATGGGCGCCGTCCCCCTGGTCGACTCCGTCTGGCTGGTCGGCAGCGGCAGCCATCCCGACGCCCGCACCGACCCGCACGACTGCCACTGCTACCTGATCTGGGACGGCACGGGCGGCGTACTGGTCGACACCGGGACCGGCCTGGGTGCGCGGGCCTGGCTGGCCGCCGTCGCCGAGGTCTGCGACCCGGCCGCCCTGGCCGGCGTCGTCGTCACGCACTACCACGCCGACCACGCCGGCGGCGCCGCCGCCGCGCGGGCCGCCGGGCTGCCCCTGCTGGCCAGCGCCGAGACCTCGGCCGCGCTCGCCACCGCCGACGAGTCGCGCAGTTCCCTGGCGGTGGCCCGGGCGGCCGGGGTCTACCCGTCCGACTACCGGCTCGCGCCGGCCACGGTGGACCGGGTGCTGGCCGGCGGTGACGTCGTCCGGGCCGGCGACCTCGACATCCGGATCGTCGACGCACCCGGGCACTGCGACGGCCACCTCGTCGTACTGCTGCGGCGCGCCGGCCGCACCATCCTGTTCAGCGGGGACTGCCTCTTCGCCGGTGGGCGGGTGAGCATGCAGGCGATCCACGACTGCCGGCTCGACCGGTACGCCGAGACGGTGGTCGCACTCGCCGGGCACCGGGTCGACGTACTGCTCCCCGGCCACGGCGAGCCGGTGCTGACCGGCGCCGGGGTGGAGATCGCCCGGGCGGCCGAGTCCTTCCGGCGCCTCGTCCCGCCGCCGAACGTCCTTACCTCCTGACCGTCCGGTGCTCCGGTGGGCCGCACCGCCGACACGCTGTCGGTGGGCGGCCCTAGACTGCGGCGCCATGGCGATGGTGAGTTTCGTCGACGAGACGACCGCGGGCGAGCGCGGCGCCGCATGGCACCTGGAGATCTTCGAGGAGCGCCTGCCGCTGCGGGAGGTGATCCGGCGACGCGTCTTCCAGGAGGTCGCCGAGCACAACGCGAAGGGCGGCGACCTCTTCCGGGGTCTGGTGCAGCCGACCGACACCGAGCGGACGCTCAACGGTTTCAAGCTCCGGCAGCCCCGGCGGATCGACCCGGACGAGCAGGCCGATCGTGCGCTGGAGGCGTTCTCCCGCAACGGTTTCATCGTCCTCGTCGACGACCGGCAGGTCGACGAGCTGGACGCGGTGGTGGAGCTGGCCCGGGGCACCCGGATCACCTTCCTCAAGCTCGTACCGCTGGTCGGTGGCTGATGCCGGTGCCGATGCTCCACTGCGGACCGGACCGGCCGGCGACCGAAGCCGGCGAACGGATGGCGGAGCTGGCCCGGCGCGGTGACGTCGAGGGCCTCGTTGACGAGACCATGGCCTACACCGCCGGCTACACCGGCGACTGGGGCAGGGAGAGCCGGCACGTCACCGACGCGCTCGGTCTCGTCGCGCCCGAGCGCAAGCCCGAGCTGCTGATGGCGATCCTCGACCGTTGCTGCCTGGTCAGCGAAGCCGAGCAGCGCCGGGTCACCAACGAGCTGTTGAAGATCCTGGTCAAGCCCTACGGCAAGATCGACAGCCCGGAATCGGCCGCCGTCGCGCTCGCCTTCGCCGCCCGGCACACCGCCTTCTTCGGTGGCGACGAGCTGCGGCAGATGGCCGAACTCCTGCGCGAAACCGGGCGGTCGCTGCCGCCGGAGGTCGTCGCCGTGATGCGCCGGACCGTCGCGCACGGCTACTGGGGCTCGGCCGACGCGCTCAAGCCGCTGCTCGACAAGCTCGACGCACCGGCGCTCAACCCCGGCGAGGCGTGGGCCGACCGCGCCCTCGCCGACGTCGCCTCGCTCGAGGCGGACCAGGCCCGTCGCTGGCACGTGCTGTTCCGGCGCGCGGCGACCGCGACGAGCGCCAGACCGTCGCAGAAATGGGAGGCGGCGGCCCGCGAACTGCTCGACGGGCTGGCCGAGCCCGGTGCCCGGCTACGGCGCTGGCTCGCGCTGGTCGGGCAGCCGCGCACCCTCCGGCTCAACCGCACCCAGTGGGAACACGACGTCAACGAGTCCTTCGACCAGTTCAACACGACGCCGCTGCGTGGACTGGTCTGGCTGCTCTCCTTCCTGCCCGAGCACCCCGAGACCGCGCGGCTGCTCGGCGCGCTCGTCGAGACGTCGCTGCGCAAGGTCGCCGGGCTCGGCCCGCGCAGCCCAAAGATCGCCAACGCGGCGGTCCACGCGCTGTCGCGGATTCCGACCGAGGAGGCGCTCGCCCAGATCGCCCGGCTCGCCGCCCGGGTCACCTTCAAGGGCACCCTCAAGGAGCTGAACTCGGCACTCGACGCCCGGGCGGCGGCGCTGGGGTTGACCCGGGACGAGGTCGAGGAACTCGCCGTGCCGGCGTACGGGCTGACCGAGGTGGGGGTGCGCGTCGCGCACTTCGGCGACGCCTCGGCGACCCTGGACGCCACCTCCGGGACGGTCACGGTCACCTGGCGCAACGCCGCCGGAAAGACCGTCAAGGCGGTACCGGCCTCGGTGCGGTCCGCCCACCCCGAGGAACTCGCCGATTTCAAAGCCGCCGTCAAGGACGTCGAGAAGATGCTCTCCGCCCAGGCGGAACGCCTCGACCGCCAGCTTCTCGCCCAGCGGGTCTGGCCGTTCGGCGCCTGGCGCGCCCGCTACCTCGACCACCCACTGGTCGGTACGCTGGCCCGCCGGCTGATCTGGCTCGTCGACGACGTGCCGTGTGCCTTCGCCGACGGTGCCCTGCGCACCCACGAGGAGAAGGAGATCGTGGCCGGCGAGACGGTCCGGCTCTGGCACCCGATCGGCCGCGAGGTGGCCGAGGTGCTCGCCTGGCGCGCCTGGCTGGAGACCCACCGGGTCACCCAGCCGTTCAAGCAGGCACACCGCGAGGTCTACCTGCTGACCGCCGCCGAGGAGAACACCCGGGTCTATTCCAACCGGTACGCCGCGCACGTGCTGCGCCAGCACCAGTTCCACGCCCTGGCCGCGGCCCGGGGCTGGCGCAACAGGCTGCGGATGATGGTCGACGACGCGTACGAGCCGGCCACCCGCGAGTTGCCGCAGTGGGGGCTGCGCGCGGAGTTCTGGATCGAGGGCATCGGCGACGAGTGGCAGGACGACACCACCGAGTCGGGGGCATACCTGCGGATCGCCACCGACCAGGTCCGGTTCTATCCGATCGGCGCACCCGAGCACTACGCGCACGCCGGTGGCGGCGGCTACGAGCAGTGGGTGTCCCAGGACGCGCAGCCGACCGACCCGGTGCCGCTGGCCGAGATTCCGCCGCTGGTGCTCAGCGAGATTCTCCGCGACGTCGACCTGTTCGTCGGCGTCGCCAGCGTCGGCAACGACCCGACCTGGCAGGACGGCGGGCCCGGCGGACGGTTCCGGGAATACTGGGCGTCCTACAGCTTCGGCGAACTCAGCGGCACCGCGCAGACCCGTCGGGAGATGCTCGAACGCCTCGTCCCCCGGTTGGCCGTCGCCGAGCGGGCGCAGGTGGAGGGCCGTTTCCTGGTGGTCCGGGGCGACCTGCGCACCTACAAGATCCACCTCGGCTCGGGCAACATCCTGATGAGCCCGAACGACCAATATCTCTGCATCGTGCCGAAGCAGACCGCCGGCTCCTCGACCGGCGACGTCTTCCTGCCGTTCGAGGGGGACCGGGTGCTCGCCGTCATCCTCAGCAAGGCGCTGATGCTCGCGAAGGACACCCAGATCACCGACCCCACCATCACCGGGCAGCTCCGGCGCTGACGGCCAGCCGCGATCCGGCGTCGGCCCGTACGGTGGGTGCCGTGATCACCTGCGTCGTGCACTACACCATCGACCCCGCGCAGATCGAGGCGTTCGAACGCTTCGCCCGCGCGTGGATGCGGCTCGTGGCCGAGCACGGAGGTGTGCACCACGGTTACTTCCTGCCCGCCGAGGGGGCCAGCGACCGGGCCGAGGCCCTGTTCAGCTTCGAGAGCCTGGCCGCCTACGAACGCTACCGGGCGCGGTTCGGTGTCGATCCGGAGTTCGTCGCGGCGGACCGGATCCGCGACGAATCCGGTTGTGTCGTGCGGTACGAGCGGACCTTCATGCGTCCGCTCCTGCCGACCGACTGAACCCCGACCCTCGACGGCCGGACCGGTCAGCCGGGCTTGATCTGCGCGAGCTGCACCAGGAGTTGAACCAGCCGGTACGCCTCGGCCATGTCCTGCGCGGTGAAGGCGAGCGTACGGCCACCGGCCGCCCGGGTGACGCCGGGCACCAGGGTGGCCAGGTCGACGGTGTACGGGCCGTACAGGTCCAGCTCCACCCGTACCGGAGTGCGGGTCGGCACGGGGCGGACCCGCTGGCGCCCCCGGACCGCCTCGGCGGCACCCCGGCGGATCCGGTCCCGGGCCTCCTGGGGGTGCAGCGTCTCCGCCGCCGCCTGGCCCAGCGCCCGTTTGACCTCGACGGTGACCACCTCCGGCACCAGGTCCCGGAGTTCGGCGCAGGCCGCGTCGTCGCCGCTGAGCAGCACCACCGGTACGCCGTAGTGGCCGGCCACGGCGGCGTTGAGCCCGATCTCGCCCACCGACCCTCCGTCGAGCCGCACGTCGAGTACGGCGTCGCTGATGGTGTGGCCGAGCACGGCCGGCCCGGCACCGGCGCGGGCGTGGTACCCGACGAAGAGCAGCGCGTCCGCCCCGGCTTCGAGCCCGGCCACCATGCCCAGCGGGCGCGGCTTGCCACGGATCAGCCGGGCCCGCCGGTCGAGTTCCTCGGGCAGCAGGTTGCGGAACGGGCCGTGCGAGTCCGCGACGCGGACCTCGGCGCTCGGCTCGGCGTCCAGCACCCCGGCGATCGCCGCGTTCACCTCGGCCGTCATCAGCGCCCGTCCGCGCTCGTAGTCGTAGCCGCCCGGGTTCGTCTCGGTGGGATGCACGATCCCGGAGACACCCTCCAGGTCGGCGGAGATCAACACCTTCAGCCGGTTCGCCATCACACCACCGTAGTCAGGTGGCGTCGACGACCATGACGTCCCCGTGCCACCACGCCAGCCGACCGGGCCGTGGCTTCGTAGAGTCTTCGCAGTCGACGGGGAGTGGGGAGACGGGCATGTTCGACGACACCGGACTGCTGCGACCGCAGGAGGAGCGGGCGTACCGGCTGCTGCTGCGCCTCTCCGCGGCCCGGCCCGCCGATCTCGCCCGACTGGCCGACGTGCCGCTCGACGAGGCCACCGGAGTGTTGGAGGGCCTGCGGGGCAAGGGACTGGCCATGGCCCGACCCGGCCCGGACCCGGTGTTCGAGCCGCTGCCGCCGGACGTCGCGCTCGGCAACACCCTGCTGCGCCGGCAGGAGTCGCTGGAGAGCGCCCGCCAGGCGGTGGCGGCGCTGACCGAGGAGTACCGGAGCAGCGCCCGGCGCCGCAACGCCGACCATCTGGTCGAGGTGGTGGTCGGTGCGGCCGCGTTGCGTGACCGGCTGCGTGACCTCCAGGACTCGGCCCGGGAGGAGATCCTCTGGTTCTGCCGGGCCAATCCGCTGGCGATGTCCGGCTCGGAGAACGCCGAGGAGTCCGGGGCGCTGGCCCGTGGGGTGCGCTACCGGGCGATCTACGAGCGAGCCCTGCTGGAGGCACCCGGTGAACTGGAGAGCATCGCGGAGAGTGTCCGCGCCGGTGAGGAGGCCCGTACCCTGCCGACGTTGCCGGTCCGGATCGCCATCGCCGACCGGTCGACCGCGATCTGCCCGCTGGTGCCGGACGACGAGCGCGACGTCGGGGAGCCGACCGCCGCACTGATCCGGCGCAGCGAGCTGCTGGATGCCCTGCTGGCGCTCTTCGAGAGCCACTGGGACCGGGCCACGCCGATCCGCTGGGACGCCGACCGGGGTGGACTCGCCGACGCGGCACCCGACGACGCCCTGGAGGACGGCGAGCGTTTCCTGCTGTCGCTCTTCGTGGCCGGCTTTCCCGACAAGTCGATCGCGTCGCAGCTCGGCGTCAGCCGGCGGACCGTGCAGCGCCGGCTGGAGCGGTTGATGGCACTGGCCGGGGTGGACACCCGCACCGGGTTGGCCTTCCAGGCCGCCCGCCGGGGCTGGCTCTGACCGGTCCGGGGCGGGACGGCACCCTGCCGTCCCGCCCGGAACCCGCTCAGCGCAGGCCGTACGCCCGGATCACGGTCTGGGTGACCGCGTTGCCGGACCGGTCGGCGGCCCGGACCCGCAGCGAGACCGTGCCCTTCCCGGCCGGAACGCTCGCCCGGTAGGCGTTGCCGTGCCCGGTGACCCGGACGGTCCGCCAGGTGGCGCCCTCGTCGAACGAGACCTCGGCGGTCAGGCTGGTCCCCTTCGCGGTGGCGTGACCGTCCTGGTGCCGGACGGTCAGCCCGACGGTGTGCGGCCGGCCGCTGGCCCGTCCGGTCAGGTCGACGGGCGCGGCGTAGTCGACCTGCAACAACGGCAGCGGTCGAGCCTCGTCGCCGGGCCGCTGACCGGAACGGAACTGCCACACCGTCTCGGTACGGGTGCCCCAGACCCACTCCTCGCCGGTGCGCTCGGTGGTCAGGGCCAGCCGGTAGCCGGCGTCCGGCCCGGTGGTGGGTACGTCCCGGCGGGCGTCGGGCAGCTCGGCGAGCAGCTTCCCGTCGCGCCACAGCGTGGCACCGACCCGGGACGCCTCGCCGATCGTGTAGTGGCCCTCGGCGTCGACGAACTCGGGGACCCGCAGCCCGAGAGTGTCACCGGTGCGGGTGGAGACCAGCTCCGGTATCCCGCGCGGCGAGGCCGGGCGGACCACCGGGGCGAGCCAGGTCTGCTCGGCGCTACGGGCACGGTAGCTGGTGGGCCGCTCGGCCATCCCGCTCTGTAGCGCGCCGAAGTCGTTCCACGGCCACTCGTGGCTCACCCGGTGCTGCCAGACCGAGTCGCCGGTGGTCACCCACTCCTCGCGCTCCTTCGGTGTCGCCACGAACCGGGACGTGTCGTTCCATGCATAGGTCTGCCAGGGGCGCCATCCGAACCGCTGCTCCTTCGCCCAGGGGAATCCGCCGTTGTCGGCGTACCGGGTGGTGATCCGTGTCGAGTTGGCCGGGGTAACCCGGTAGACGATCCGGTCCGGGATCCGGTTCCGTTCCACGTGCTGTACGTCGTAGAGGTAGGGGCTGGAGGTGGTGAGGGTCAGGGCCAGCGTCGCCCCGCCGCGCTGCGCCCGCCCGATGAGCCGCCGGCCGTCGTCGTTCGCCACCGCCAGCATCGGGATCGGCTCCCGGTCACCGGTGGGCCGCCACACGGTCCACGCCGACCAGTCCGCCGGACGCACCATCAGGGTCGCCGCCGCACCGGCCCGGGCCGCCGCCGCGGTCACCTCGCTCTCGCTCGGCGCGTCCTCGCCGCCCGGTTCGTTGGCCGACTCGACGAGTACGGCCGCGCCGCGCACCTTCGCCTCGGCCAACTCCTCCGGGGTGCCCCGGCCGGCGTAGACGAGCGGGAACCGGCGGGTGCCGTCGTACGCCGGGGACTGCCCGGTCAGGTTGACGTCGAGTGGGCCGGCGACTCCGGCGACCTCGGCACGCACCATCGGCGCGACGAGCTGCCACCGCGACGAGAACTCGTACCGGCCGCTGGTCAGTCTCCTGGTCGGGGTGACGTTGACCTGTTGGACCGTGCTGAAGTGCATGGTGCCGTGGCTGATCTGCCGACCGGTGCCGGTGACCCGGTGCGAGTAGTAGCTCAGTACCGACTGCTGTTCGGCCGGTCGGGGTGTCTCGATCCGGATCGGGGTGCCCCGGCGGGCGTCGAGCAGTACCTCGAGGTCCCGGTCGACCCGCAGTTCCGGGTCGGTGATCAGGGTGGCCTGCTCGTCGAGTACGCCGCCGTCCTCGATCAGCGCGTGCAGCAGGTAGGTACCCTCGCCGACCTCGATGGTCTTGGTCTCCCCCTCCCACAGGAAGTTCAGGTTGTCCCAGCGGTAGCTGTCACCCATCAGCGCGACGACCGGCACCGACACCGGCTGGCCGGCCCGGCCGACCGCGCGGAGGGTGACCCGGTGCCGGGGGCCGTCCAGGCTGATCCCCACCGCCGTGCTGACGAGCATGCCGCCCGGGCCGGTCGCGGTGATCCAGCCGCCGAAGAGTCCCCGGTCCAGTTTCGCCAGGTCGGCCGTGACCGGCACCTGCACCGAGCCTCCGGCCGGCACGGTCACGGTGCGGGAACCGGTCGTGACGGCATCGGTCTCCGGCACCTCGGTGGTGACGTTCTCCAGCTCGACGGCGAGGTCGAGGGTCACCGGCGCCGGCCCGTCGTTGGTGTACGTGACGACCTTGCCGACCGGCACCGCCGCCGTACCGGCCCGGGCGGTGGCGGCGCCGTCCGGGTCGGTGTGCAGGCCGAAGTCGACCTGGCCGCTGGCGTACACCCGCTGGCCGGTCGCCCGGGCGACGTCCACCCGGCCGGTGCCCTCCTCGAACACCGACAGTTCCGGGTTGCTCCGGGCGGTGCTGACCAGCGCGTCCTTCAGCCGTGCCGCCGACCAGTCCGGATGGGCCTGGGCCAGCAGCGCCGCCGCGCCCGCCACGTGCGGGGTCGCCATCGAGGTGCCGGAGGCGGCGGTGTACCGCTCGTCGACCGGGCGCCCCATGGTGGTGCCGGCGGCGCGGGCCGCCACGATACCCACGCCCGGGGCGGTGATCTCCGGCTTCAGTCCCTCGTCGCCGAGTCGCGGGCCCCGGCTGGAGAACTCGGCGAGCGACTCGTCCCGGTCCACCGCACCGACGGTGAGCGCGGACGGGGCCGCGCCGGGCGTCCCGACGGTGTAGTCCGCGCCCTCGTTACCGGCGGCGACCACGAAGAGGGTGCCGGTGTCTGCGGTGATCCGGTCCAGTGCCTCGCTGAGCGGGTCGGTGCCGTCGGTCGGGCCGCCGCCGAGGCTCAGGTTGACCACCGCCGCGCCCTGCTCGGCGGCCCACTCCATCCCGGCGATGATCCAGGAGTCGTAACCGCTGCCGTCGTCGCCGAGCACCTTGCCGGCGAGCAGGCTCGCGCCGGGGGCCACCCCCTGGCGGGTGCCGCCGGATCCCGCGCCGGTGCCGGCCACGGTCGCCGCGACGTGCGTACCGTGGCCGTGCCGGTCGGTGGGGTCCGGGCTGTCGCTGAAGTTCCGGGCCGCCGTCACCCGGCCGGTCAGGTCCGGGTGCGTCTGGTCGACCCCGGTGTCCAGCACCGCGACCTTCACCCCGGCACCGTCCAGGCCGGCCCGCCAGGCGGTCGGGGCGCCGATCTGGGCGACGCTGCGGTCGAGTACCGGCCGGACCCGGCCGTCCAGCCAGATCCGGCTGATCCCGCCACCGAGGGCGGCTGCGGAGCGGGCCGAGCCCGGATCGGCCGGTGCGACCGTCCGCCAGAGACCGGCCAGCGAGTCCTTCCCGGCGGCCAGCGCGGCGCCGCCGATGCTGGGCAGCGGCCGGGCGTCGGTCGTACCGGCGAGGGCGCGGACGGTGTCGGCTGTCGGGTCCTGGTAGCGGACGATCAGCGGCAGGCTGGCCGTCGCGCCGTCGGCGTACCCGTCGACGATCAGCTCCTGCACGTCGAAGAGGTCCTCGTCCAGGATGCCGGCCGAGACGTACGGCACGACGTCGCTGGGCAGTACCCGCAGCCCGCCGTCCACCTCCTGGGTGTGGAAGGTGATCCGTTCACGTCCGGCCGCCGGGCGGACCGAGGCCGCGTACCGGCCGTCGCCGGCCGGCGAGACCTCGACGACGTCGCCGGTGACCAGGGTGACCCGCGACCCTGCGCCGGCCGTACCGGGCGCGGCCACCGGCCCGGTCGCCGGGGCGGACGGCGGCGCGGCGCTCGCCGGCGGCGGCCCGGCGGCGGTGAGCGCGAGTACGGCTGCCAGCACGGCAGCGGTACGGCGCAGCGGAGATGACATGGCGGGGTCTCCTTCGACTCTTTCGAAGACGCCGTCAACGGCGACAGTCGGAGTCTGTGGCCGGAGCATTTGCCCGGTCAGCACCCTGCGGTGCCGCAGAGGCGACATGGCGCCAAGTGGACACCGGGCCGCCACTGCGGGTACCTGCGGCGTTCACCCAGCGGGTACCTCGGTTGGGCCGCCCACAGTACAGCGGTGAATGTACTATCGCGTCGTGGAGACACTCACGCATGGACAGGTGCTGGCCCGATTCGGTCACGCACTGTCGGATCCGACCCGGGCACGACTCCTGCTGGCCCTGCGCGACGGCCCGGGTTACCCGGCCGAACTGGCCGACCTGCTCGGCACCAGCCGACAGAACCTGTCGAACCACCTCGGCTGCCTGCGCGGCTGCGGCCTGGTGGTCGCCGTACCGGAGGGCCGCCGGACCCGTTACGAGCTGGCCGACGCCCGGCTGGCGCACGCCCTCGGCGACCTGCTCGGCCTGGTGCTGGCGGTGGACCCGGCCACCTGTCCCGACGCCGCGACCCGGGGTTGCTGCTGATGGCCGCGCCGCTGCGGTCGCAGCCGGCCGGCCCGGCACCGGCCCGCCGCGCCCTGCTCGCCCGGCGGATCCGGCTGCTGGTCGCCGCGACCATCACCTACAACGTCGTCGAGGCGGTGGTGGCGATCACCGCCGGCACGCTCGCCTCGTCGACCGCCCTGATCGGATTCGGTCTGGACTCGGTGATCGAGGTTTCCTCGGCGGCGGCCGTGGCCTGGCAGTTCGCCGGCCGGGACCCGCAGTCCCGGGAGAGGGTCGCGTTGCGGATCATCGCGATCTCCTTCTTCGCCCTCGCCGGCTACGTCACGGTCGAGTCGGTACGCGCCCTCGTCGGTGGCGCCGAGGCAGCGCACTCCACCATCGGTCTCGTCCTGGCCGCGCTCTCGCTGGCCGTCATGCCACTGCTGTCCTATGCGCAGCGACGCACCGGCCGGGAACTCGGCTCCCGCTCGGCGGTCGCCGACTCCAAGCAGACCCTGCTCTGCACCTACCTGTCGGCGGTACTCCTGGTCGGGCTCGGCCTGAACAGCCTCTTCGGCTGGTCCTGGGCCGACCCGGTCGCCGCGCTGGTCATCGCCGCCGTCGCGGTCAGGGAGGGACGGGAGGCCTGGCGCGGCGACACCTGCTGCGCCGTACCGTTCAGCGCGCCGCCGGGGACCGACCGGGCCGTCGTCGCCACCACCGGCGACGCGTGCGGCTGCCAGCCGGGTTGCTCCGGCGGCCGGAACTGACGCCGACGGCGCACCGGCCGACGGCGATCGACCGAGCTGCCGGTCGGTGACTGGCCCACCGACCGGCTGCTAGCGTCAGACACCGTGACGGTTGACGATCCGACCGACCTGCGGGTGACAGTGGACGGCAGCCTCGACGAGGTGCTGTCGTTACAGCGGTGGCTCGGCGAGCAGGACGACTTCGCCGGTCGGACGCGGTTGCTGCGGCACGAACCGGGGCCGGGGCAGATGGGCGCGGTGCTCGACACGATCACGATCGCCGCGGGCGGCGGCGGTGCGGTGACCGCTCTGCTCGGCACGATGTCGGTGTGGATGCGCCACCGTAACGCCAAGATCACCGCGACCGTCAAGAAGGGCAACCGGAGCGTCACGATCACCGCGGACCGGGTCCGGGCGGCGGACCTCGCCCAGTTGAAGGAGATGGTGGCGGAGTTCTCCCGCACCCTGGACGAGGGCTGAGCCGAACGATGCCGAGCAGGGAACTCCGGCTCGCCGACCCGGACCGGTCCCGGGTGATCCTCGTCGGTACGGCGAACTACCGGTACGGGCTGCCGGAGATCCCGCCGGTGACCGGCAACGTGGAGGGTCTGGCCCGGGTCTTCCGCGACCCCCGGCTGGGCGGACTCGGCGAGGAGAGCTGCCACACCCTGGTCGACCCCAGCAAGGACCTCGCGATCCGGCAGGTCGCGGCGTGGTGCCGGGAAGCCGACGACGTGCTCGTCGTCTACTTCTCCGGGCACGGCCTGGTCGGCGAGGACGGCGAACTGCTGCTCGCCTGCGCCGACACCGATCCCGAAATGGCCGAGTACACCGCGCTGCCGATCGGCCTGCTGCGTAAGGCAGTACAGGCGAGCCCGGCCCGGACCAGGGTGCTCGTCCTCGACTGCTGCTACTCCGGACGGGCGATCCGGGCCCTCGGCGGTGCCGACGCCGACCTGCTCGGCCAGGTGGAGGTCTCCGGCACCTACACCCTCGCCTCGGTGCCGGGCGACCTCCAGGCGCTGTTCCACGAGGGCGAGCGCTACACCGTCTTCACCGGGGAGCTGATCGCCACCCTGCGAAACGGCATCCCCGACGGGGCCCCGCTGTTGTCGGTCGACGCGGTATACCGGCACCTGCTGCGCAGGATGCGCGGCAGCGGCCTGCCGGCACCCAGGCAGGTGCACAGCGACACGGCCAGCGACCTCGCGCTGGTGCACAACGCCGCCTACCTCCGCGCCGATCCGGTGTCACCGTCCACCGGTCCGCAGGGGGATCCGTTCCGGCACGTCGACCTCCTGGTACGCCGGGCCGGCGAGGAGGGTCGGGACCGGTTCGTACTCCGCGAGGCCGCCCGGGACCGGCGCTGGCCGGCGCTGGCACGGCTGCGGATGGCGGCCGAACTCGACCACCTCGGCGAGACCGGAAGCGCCCTGGAGACACTCCGCGACCTCGGCGTCGACGGTGATCTGCACCAGGTGCTGAAGAGGATGCGCGAGTTCAGCTCGCTGGTGGCGGAGAACCGGATCTGGGCGGCGGAACTCGTCGACTCCTGGGACGTCGGCAGCACCGACGACCCGGATGCGCTGTGGGGACTGATGATGGCGATCTGGTTGTCCGCGAGCGGGTTGCCGGTGCAGGCCCAGACCGCCGCGGTGGCCGAGCTCGCCGGTCACGGGTACGCCGATCAGGCGCGCAGCGTACTCAGGGGGATGTTGCGCAAGCGTGGCCTACCGGTCGCCGACCGCCGCGCCGTACAGGCCGCGTTGCAGGGACTCTGAACCGGCCTCAGTCGCGTTCGCTCACCAACCCGGGCAGCAGCCGGTAGACGGGTTCCTCCAGCGCCCGGTCCCGGACGGCGGCGGAGCCCCGATCGGCCAGCGCGTTCCGGTGTTGTCGGAGCGCCTCGCGCCGGATCACCCGCATGACGTTCGACACCCCGCCCAGCACGACCGCTCCGCCCGTCCAACTCAGCGCGTCCGCCCACTCGGGACCGCCGCCCAGGGCCCGCACGAGGCCGGGCAGGGCGACTATCGGGGAGAAGAGCAGGACGCCACCGAGCAGGACGGCCCGGACGTCGATCCGGGTCTGGGACATCGGCACCGCGTACGCCCCGGCGAACCCGGGGTGGCGCCACATCAGTGCGATGGTGTGGCCGATCGTCAACGCCGCGATCCCGGCAGCGGTCGACCCGGTCGCCAGCAGCGACACCGCCCAGCCCGGCATCGTCTGCCGCCACAGCGCGACGACGCCGACGGCCAGCAGCACGGCCCACATCATCCCGGTCGTCCAGAGCCCGTGCACACTCCTCGCCGCCTGCGGTTCTTCGCGGCGCAGCACGTGTCGCACGAGCGGGATGTGCACGGCCACCCCGGCCGCCACGACGGCGAGCACCGTCGCAGTCATGATCAGCGAGGACTGATGCTCGCCGACGTCGTATCGCAGCACCGCACCGGTGACCGCCGCGGCGCCGAGCAGCGCCACCCAGGCGCGCCAGCGGTCGTCGCTGCGCACGCTGATCATGATCGCCACCACCGCCGAGCCCACCAGGGTCACGGCGGAGTTCAGCAGCGCGGGCCGCAGGTCCGGCGGCATCCAGGGCGAGACCGACTCCCAGAGCAGTCCACCGGTGACCAGGGCCAGCGACAGCGCGGCCTGCACGACGGCGTCGCCACGGAACAGGGCGCCCACGAGCAGCCACGCCACCAGCACCAGCGTGCCGGTCTGAATCGCGTCCCGCACGACCCTCACCACCTCCGTACGATGCCCGGCAGCAGCCGGTAGACCGGCTCCGACTCGACGAGTCCGCGCAGCGCCGAGGCGACGTGCGGGCTCTCCGGCGGCTCCGGGCGGTACCGGTGCGAAGCGGCCCGGTCCAGCACCCTGCGCAGCATCTCGCCGCCGGCCACCACGCAGCCCGCGCCGAGGACGAGGAGCGCGACCGTGACCGGCGCGGGTGGCCGGAGAACATCCGGGATCGCGACCGGAATCCCCAGCGACGTCAACGCACCGGCGCCCGCCGCACCCCAGCCGACCAGTTCGACGTTGGCCGCTCGCCTGGTCCGCGACCACCGCCGGGCCCACGCCTTCGCGAACGGGCCGTTGCGGACGAGGATCACCACGAAGGTCGTGAGTTGCAGCGCGACGACGAAGCAGGTGAAGCTGAGAAACAGCAGGCCGAGCGCGGGCCAGAGCCATGGCACCAGGAGACTCGCGGCATTGACCAGGATTCCCGCCAGCGCGGTCAGCATCACCCCCCGGCACAACCGCCGGATCGGCAGGTACGTCCCCACGGCGACGTACGGTCGCAGCACCCACAGGTCGGCGAGGATGTGCAGCGCGATCAGCACCAGGGCGGCCGTCAACGCCCCCAGTACGATCCGCAGTGCCGAGTCGGGGTCGGCGAACCGGGATGCCGCGAGCGACGTCAGCGCGAACACCAGGGCGACCACGATGCCGCCGGCACCGTCGAGGCGGCGACGCAGGCCGAACGGGATGGCGACGGCCGCCGCCACGACGACGACCCCGAGCTGATAGGTCAGCACCGCCTCCTGGTCGGCGGGCATCCATCCGACGGCTTCCTCAAGGACCAGTCCGACACCGGCCAGGAGCAGGCAGGTGCCACCAACGCTGGCCGCCCGGTATCCGGTCCAGCCGACGAACGCGAGCAGCACCAGCACGAAGCCGATCCCAAGCGACGTCCCCGACATCGGGTCTCCGCGTCCTCTCGGATAGCCCACCGCGACGATGCGCTCACCAACGGCCAATCGTATCGTGCGGCGATTCCATCGGCGCTGCCCGACGCGGCGGTGGAACCGACGGCTCCAGGAGTGTCATGTCGGCACCCTCAACCACCCCGCCGGCCGGGCACGGCGCTCCGCTCAGCCGGTGCCGCCGCCGTCGGGACGCCGGTCGGCACCGGACGGGTCCGCCGCACCACCGGCGGAGTTCGTGGCCTCGAAGCTGTCTCCCGGCCTGCCGCCGGCCCGGCGTACCTCCCGCTCCGCGTCGTCGTGTGGCAGCCCGGTCGTCCCGAGCAGGTCGGTGCCGATCGCGCGGACCTGTGCGACCACCACGCTCCCGGAGAAGCCCAGCCCCTGCCGGTAGGCGGCGCTCGCCTGCTCGACGGCTTGGCACACCAGGTGCGACGCCTTCGGCAGCGACCCACGGCGGAGATCGCGTTGCACCACCCTCGCCGCCTCCGCCAGCCCGCAGAGCGAGGCCACGAGTTCGGCCGGCGCCGGCTCGTCGTCGCGGAGCAGCGTCACCGCCCGCCGGGTGAGCACCCGGGCGTTGCGTACCGCCCGTTCGAGGTATTCGGCGGCCTTCACGTACCGCTGCAACGCGGCCCGCGACCGCCAGCGCAGCGGTGCGATGGTGGCGGCCTCCCGACCCTCGGGCAGGACGTCGTAGAACTCGTCGAGCTTCTCCTCACCACGGGTCAACGCGGCCAGCGCCTCCTGCACGCGGTCCTGGTCGCGCTCCGCCAGGCCGCGCGCCGTCCCCGTCAGGCTGTCGACGAGTACGTCGAGAGCCGGCCGAGCCACCCGCGACACCACGGTCACCGGATTCACCGGCAGGAGCAGGGCCATCACCGCCAAAGCCACCGTGCCGCCGATCAGCGCGTCGATCAGCCGGGTGAAGTAGATGCCCTCGGTCGGCGGCCGCAGCGTGGCCACCAGTACCGACGAGGTGGCCGCCTGGGAGACCACACCCGCCGACCCGCCGGCCAGGATCGTCACCATCATGACCAGGGCGACCCCCACGCCGATCTGCCACGAACCGGTGCCGATCAGATAGATGAGCCCGTCGCCGACGGCGATGCCGGCGGTCACCCCCAGCACCAGTTCCACCGCCCGGCGC
This sequence comes from Plantactinospora veratri, assembly GCF_036421995.1. Classification (NCBI taxonomy): domain Bacteria; kingdom Bacillati; phylum Actinomycetota; class Actinomycetes; order Micromonosporales; family Micromonosporaceae; genus Plantactinospora; species Plantactinospora veratri. The sequence continues at coordinate 367,698 of NZ_JAZGQL010000012.1, read as the reverse complement.
AGGCGCTGGCCGGACGAGATCCCCAGGGTGACCATGGCCGCGATCGGGGCGAACACGGGCTGCGGGTTGCCGACCAGTTCCGCGGCCAGGAACCAGGCCAGCGCCGCCGCCACGGCGCTCTGCACCACGACCACCTCGATCGCCCGCAGTTGGCGCCACCGTTCGACCAGCGCGCCGCGAAACTTCCGGACCCGCCGGGTGCTCATCACCGCCACCCGGACGGTCTGCGGGCCACCACAGTTGCCACAATAGGAAGGAAATATGACGGCAGCGGGCTGATCTGTCATATGGCAACCGCGTACCCGACGAGAGCGGCCGATCCGGTCAGGTAGTCCCTTTCCGGGCCCGGAGTCGAAATCTCCTCGTCCCCGCGGGCCGGTCGCCAAAGAGTCGGCCGGCGAAGCAGCGCCGCCGACCAGCGCTTGAAGTGGTGCCGGGCGGGAATGCTGGGCCGGTAGGCGGACGATCATGACGAGCGAAGCGTGAGCGCGACCGGTACCGGCAGCACCGCGCGGACTGCCCGCCGCGCGGCGCACGGGGAGCGCGCTGCGGCGGGTGCGGACGGTTGCCGGGCGAAACCACCCAGGAGTGAACCAACCGAGAGACGGATCATGGCACGGATCGTCACACCGTACGGGCGGCACTCCACCGCCGAGGAGGTCATCGCCGGGATCGACCTGTCCGGACGCCGAGCCGTCGTCACCGGAGGCGTCTCCGGCATCGGTCTGGAGACGGCGCGGGCGCTGGCCGGCGCGGGGGCGCAGGTGACGGTGACGGCCCGGGACGACAACGCCGCCCATGCCGCCGCCGACATCGCGGCGTCGACCGGAAACCCCGACGTGCGGGTGGTACCCCTGGAACTGACCAGCGTCTCGTCGATCCGGACCTTCGTCGACGACTGGGACGGACCGTTGCACATCCTGGTCAACAACGCCGGCATCATGGCCCTGCCCGAACTGCACCGGACACCGCAGGGCTGGGAGGAACAGTTCGCCGTCAACCACCTCGGCCACCACCTGCTCGCCGTCGGACTGCGTGACGCGCTGGCCCGGGCCGAGGGCGCCCGCATCGTGTCGGTCAGTTCGGCTGCCCACCACCTCTCCCCCGTGGTATTCCAGGACATCCACTACCTCTCCCGCCCCTACCACCCGCAACAGGCGTACGGGCAGGCCAAGACCGCCGTGGCCCTCTTCGCCGTCGGCGCCGGCAGTCGCTGGGCCCGGCTGGGGATAACCGCCAACGCCCTCAACCCGGGCGCGATCGCCACCGGACTTCAGCAGTACATCGGCGGCGACCTGGGTGTTCCGGTCGATCTACAGAAGAGCCCGCAGCAGGGCGCGGCCACCTCCGTACTGCTGGCCACCTCACCGCTGCTCTCCGGCGTCACCGGCCGCTACTTCAACGACTGCGCCGAGGCGAGGCCGGTCAGCGTCCCGCCCACCGACCAGGCGGAACTCGCCTCGTCCGTCGCCGACTACGCGATCGACCCGGAGAAGGCCGACCGGTTGTGGCGGATGTGCGACCGCATGGTCGGCTGATCCGGGGCAGCGGAACGGGGGCGGCACCGGTCGGCGCCACCCCCGTCGCGGTTGCTGCTACCTGGCCGTACAGGTCAGGGTCGGTGCGGTGTTCGTGCCGTTCCAGGAACCGTTGAACCCGAAACTGGTGCTGCCGTTGGCGCTCAGCGCGCCGTTGTGACCGGCGTTCGTGGCCGTCACCGACGACCCCGACGAAGTTATCGTCGCGTTCCACGAGTTGGTGATGCTCTGGCTGTTGGGCCAGGTCCAGTTCACCGTCCATCCGGAGATCGCGGCGTTGCCGGCCCGAACGGTGACCTGGGCGCCGAAGCCACCCGACCACTCGTTGGTCTTCGCGTACGTCGCGGTGCAGCCGCCGTTGCCCGACGGCGGCGGGGTGGTCGGCGGCGGGGTGGTCGGGGGCGGGTTCGTGGGGGGTGGGGTGGTCGGCGGCGGGTTGGTCGGGTTGCCGCCACCGCCGAAGATCACGTCACTGCACAGGTAGTACGGCTGGTCGAGGTGGCTCGCCTGCCAGATCGTGTAGACGACGTGCCGCCCGGTGCGGTTGCCCGCGTTCACCTGGGCCTCGTACAGCCCGGTGGTCGGGTAGCTGCCGGTGCGCAGCACCAGGTCCAGGCTGCCCCAGGTGAGCGGCTGCGTGGTCGGGTCGAAGCCCTGCTTGGTGATGTAGATCAGCATGTAGTCGGCACCGTGCCGGGCCCCGTCGGTCAGCGTCAGCGTGAAGTTGTTCGGCATCGGCTTCGCGACCCATGCGCCGACCGCGTCGAGCGAGGCGTACAGCCCGCCCTGGGTACGACCGCCGCTGCAGAGCTGCCCGTCCGGGACGGCGGCCTGGTGGTTGCCGCCGACGTTCTCCCGGAACAGGCCGTTCCAGTTCCACATGGTGTTCGGGTTGGCCTGCCAGGCCTGGGCGCACATCGGGTCGGTCTGCGCCATGTTGGGGTTGAGGTGGTCGTCACCCCAGCGCTCCCAGCACCCGTAGTTCCGGGACGGCGGGTTGGTGACCGATCCGTGCGCCGAGGCCGGGCCGGCCTGGTTGACCACGACCATCGTGAGCCCGGTGACGAGGACAGCGACCGCACCGAATATCAGACGGCGGGCTCTTCGTGCAGCTTTCATCTGTGCTCCAGCATTCCGCCGACGCCTGTGTCGCTCGACGGGATGCCCTGGCCCACGAGGAAACACGCGCCGACACCAACGTCATTGATCTCGGAACCGCGGGCAGGACGACTGCGCTGCCTGCGGCGGCGGGGTGGCTCCCGCGATGATCGTACTAGATACATCTAAATATGTGAATCTCATTGCGGGAGTTTCCCCGGGCCCCGCGAACCCGCCTCGCCGTCGTGCGCCGACCCGGCAACGGGCGGACTCGTCACCGAGGGCCGGCGGGTCGGTGGTGCAAAGCATCCCCGGCTGTCAGGATCACCGCCATGGGCATCACCCGTCGTACCCTGGTCAGCGCCGGTCTCGCCGCCGCCACCGCCACCCTCGCCGGCTGCGACCGCCCCGACGGGGCCGGGTCGGACGCGGCGTGGGGCGGCGCCGGCAGCAGGACGCGCACGACCGGAGGCGGGAGCGGAGGGGCCGCCGGCACCGCGCCGACCGGTACGTCGACCCCCGGCGGCGCCCCCGGGCCGGCGAGCGCGCCGGAACCGGTGCCCGGCAACCGCCTCGGCTACGCGGCGGACGTGACCGCCCTGCTCAAGCGGCAGCTACCCGCCACCGCGAACACCTTCCAGCACAGCGGCTTCCCCGGCGCGGTCGCCACGGTCCTGGTCCGAGGGGTCGCCACCGTGCACACCGCGGTCGGCGAGGCGCTGCGCTACGGCGCCGGGCCGAAGCTTCTCCCGGCTGGTCAACGGGTCCCGATGCGCCCCGACTCGATCTTCGACCTCGCCTCGGTCACCAAGGTCTACACCGCCATCCTGCTGCTCCAGCAGGTGGACCAGGGCCGGGTCGACCTCGACGCCCCGGTCCGCCGCTACCTGCCGGACTTCAGCGGTACCGGCAAGGACAGGGTCACCGTCGAGATGCTGCTCACCCACACCAGTGGCCTCCCGGTCGGCGCCAAGGTCACCGGCCTGCCCGACAACACCGCCCGCTGGAACGCCGTGCTGAGCACCCCGCTGCTCGCCGGCGCGACACCCGGCGACACGTTCCGCTATTCCAGCGTCGGCCTGATGGTCGCCGGCAAGATCGTGGAGAAGGTCACCGGCCAGCGCCTCGACCAGGCCCTGAAGACCAACCTCACCGGGCCGCTCGGCCTGCGCGACACCGGCTTCAACCCCAACACCTGGCTCTCCGCCACCGCCAGATCCACCCGGCTGGTCGCCACCGACGCCCGATCCTCCCGAGGTCTGCTGCGCGGCACGGTGCACGACGACGTCGCCAACCACCTCGGCGGGATCGCGGGACACGCCGGCATCTTCGCCTCCGCCACCGACGTCGCCGCGATCGGCCAACTCCTGTTGGGCGGCGGCACCTACCGGGGTACCCGGATCCTGGCCGCCGAGACCGTGGCCCGGATGCTGCGCAACCACAACGCCGGCAAACCCGCGGTCGACCCCGACCGCCCGCACCGCACCTCCGCGCACGGCCTCGGCGTCGTCCTCGACCAGCCCTGGTTCATGGGCGGGCTCTCCTCCCCGCACACCTTCGGCCACACCGGCTTCGCCGGCCCCTCGCTGCTGGTCGACCCCGCCCGCAAACTCGTGCTCGCCCTGCTCACCAACCGGGCCCACCCCAACTGGAGCTGGGCGGACCCCGACCCGGTACGCGCCGCCGTGGCGGACCTGCTCGCCCGGTCCGTCAGGTGATCGACAGCCCCGCCGCGACCGCACCGGTACGCGCCAGCGTCCGGAACCGCAGCACACCCGCCCGACGCGACGCGGCGGCCGTGGCACCCGGAGGAGCCGCGGCCGCCACGTGGTCGTGTCGGAGCCGTCGTCACCGCCGGGGCGGGATGGCAACGCCCTTGCGGTAGTTCTTGCCCCGGCCGTCCGGACGGTAGTTGTTCTCGACGTTGCCGGCCGCGTCCACCGAGAACCAGTGGATCCTGGTCCCGTAGCGCACGGTCAGGGTCTCGCCGCCCTCCCGGATGCCGGCCGAGCCGTAGAGCGTGGACGAGTACGTCGGCTTGCGGCCGTCCAGGGTGTAGAAGACCGCCGCCGGCTCGCTCACCTCGAACCTGACGTCCACCATTCCAGGCGTGGCGCTGCGGGTGACCGAGAGGCCGCTCTCCGGTCGCCTGCGGTCGGTGTCGAAGTCCCGCGCCACCCGCATCAGCTCGACGAGTCCGTTGGCGAACTCCATCGTCTCGTCGTGCGCCTCGGCCCACTCCGGCTGGAACGACGTGCCGACCTCGAAGTTCCAGGCGTAGATGCCGTACTTGTACCAGAGCATGTCGCCGGAGTTCCCGGCGGCCGAGTAGAGCACGTCGGAGATCGGGCCGGTACGGGCCGGCGTGACCGCCATGTTCCGGTGCCGCTTGATCGAGGTCAGGATCCGCGACGAGGCGCCCCAGAAGAACGACTCCTCGCCGAGGGTCGGCCGGGGCGCCGAGATGCGGCCCGGTGTGGCGTACGCGCCCGGCGACCACATGAAGTAGTTGCCGGAGGAGTGCAGGTTCATCGAGAACTTGATGTTCGGTCGGGAGGCGAGCCAGTCGAGGTTCCGGTTCTCCGGCTCGGACAGCTCGCCGGGGCCCGCGTAGGTGCCGCTGGTGCAGCTCGGCGACGCGCCCGAGTAGCCGTCGAAGAGGCTGTACTCGGTGTAGTTCCGGTTGTTGTCCACGCCCCAGGAGTTGCGGCCGAGCGCGTCCGCCGACCCGGTCTGCGGGCAGTGGTTCGTCATGTTCTTGCGCTGCGAGTTGAAGTCGTAGAACGAGTAGTGCCCGCCGTCGGGGTTGATCGACGGGGCGATCCAGATGTCGAGGTTGTCCAGCAGGTCCCGGGTCCGGCGGTCGTGGCCGTAGTTGCGCAGCAGCCGTTCGGCGGTCTCGATCGTGACCAGCGGCGGCACCCACTCCCGGGCGTGCTCCTGGGCGTACGCGAGGACACCCAGCTTGGAGCTGTTGCGGTGCTTGCCGATCCGGATCGCGTACACCGGGTGCGGGTCACGCGAGACGCTGGCCGGCGCGCTCAGGCCGTCGGTCAGCGGCGTCGACGCGGCCGGCGCCACCACACCGCCGCCGGTGTCGCCCCGATAGGTGTACGCGACGACCAGCGATCCGGCGGTGGCGTTCAGCGCCGCGACGACCTCGGCGGCGGTGCTGGTCACCGCGCCGGAGGCGTCGGTGCCGAGGCTGACCCGGATGGCGTTGCCGGTCACCTGCACCGACAGCGCCTGGTCGGCGGCGCCGGGGTCGGCGAACTCGACGGTGATGTCGTTGCCGCCCTCGTGCCCCCACGCCTTGGAGTCGACCGCGACCCGGCTCGAGTTGGCGGCGCCGAGCACCGCCTGCGCCTTACGCCGGTAGCCGTTCGTCTTGTGCGGCAACTCGACGATCTCGGCCAGTCTCGGGTACTGCTCGGCGAGCTGGTGGATCCGGTCGTAGAGTTCGGTCGGGGTCAGGTAGCTGGAGACGAAGTCCTTCTGGTAGCCGGGACCCTCCGGGTTCTCCCTCGGGATGGGCAGCCACTGGTTCACCTTGGCCACCGCCACGTCGCCGCTCGGGCTGGTGATCTGGATGTAGTTCGGCCGGGCCGTCACCGTCGAGGCGCCACGGTGGTAGAGGTACACCCCGGCATCCACGAAGCGGGAGATGGTCTGGGTGCCGCCGGAGCCCATCGGGGTGCCGGGACCGCTGTCCCGGGTGACGGTGAGGGCGTCGGTGGCGGTCTGCCCCTGCGCCCACTTCGCCTCCACCGACAACACCTGGTCGGTGCCGGAGGTGTAGTAGTCGGCCCGGATGATTTTGACGTCGGCGGGTGCCTGGGCGCCCCGGCGGGACTGGGTCTCGCGCAGCGCCTCGTTCTCCGCCGCGTGGGCGGCGATGGTCGCGTCACGCTCGGCGATCCGTCGGGCCGAGTCGGCGGGGGTGAAGAGCACCTCGCCGAGCCGGTAGCCGCTCGCCCGCAACGTGGCGACCTCGTTCGGGGTGACGACGGCGTGCACCACGATGCCGCTCGCGGTCCGGCTCACGTGGTGGTCGAGGTCGACGCCGGTGGCGACCAGCCTGTCCAGCTCGTCGCTGTCGGCGAGCAGGACCTCCACCACGCTCGTCGCCTCGCCCGCGAGCCGGCCGAGATCGGGGTGTCCGCTGGTGTCGGATCCGGATGGGGTCGGGGTCGGCGCGCCCGCCGTGGCCGGGCTGACCAGGAGCAGGCCGGCGAGGGCGGCCGATGCCGCGACGACGACGCGGCGTCGCCAGCCGGGGCCAGGAAGATCTGACATCGCGTTGCAACCCTTTCTGCGCAGTTCTCCCCTTGTGGGACCGGCCGCCGGGGAGACGGCGGACCGCTGGATGACACGCAGGATGCAACAGCCGCCGGGACCGGCGGCGATCGTTGCCTACTGCCCGGGCTGGATAATCTTGAAGCTGTCGTGATCGTCTTGTCAATCACCGACCACAGAGGAACGGTTACGCTCCGTCAGCTCGCTCGGTTCCCGCCCGGCGCGGCAACGTTCCGGAAAAAACCGAACCGGCCCAGGACGATGTCCTGGGCCGGTTCAGACTCGACTGTCGGTCGTGCCGATCAGGCGATGTTGATGTCGCTGCACCACATGTAGGCCTGGTCGAGGTGCGACGCCTGCCAGATCACGAAGAGGATGTGGTGTCCCGTGCGTCCCGAGGTCGAGACGTTGAACGAGATGTTCTGGGCGGGCGCGTACCGGCCGGTCGTGGTGATCAGGTCGAGGTTCCCCCAACCGAGGCGCTGGGTGGCCGGGTTGAACCCCTGCTTGGTGACGTAGGCCCGGAAGTAGTCAGCGCCGTGGCTGGCCTGGTCGTACAGCTGGACGGTGAAGCTGCGGCCGACGTTGGTCGTCTTCCACGCTCCGGGCTGGTTCAGGCTGTTGTTCCTGGAGAGGCCGTTGCTGCACAGCTGGCCATCGGGGGTACTGCCCTGGAAGTTGCCGCCCAGGCCGTCCCGCAGCGCGCTCATCCAGTTCCACATGGTGTCGGGGTTGGCCTGGAACGCCTGGTAGCACATCGGGTCCTGTTGCTGCATGGCCGGGTTGGTGTGGTTGCTTCCCCATGCCTGCCAGCACTTGTAGGCGCGAGATGCCGGGTTGACGATCGTGCCGTGAGCTTGGGCCGCGCCGGTCCAGGCCAGCGAGCCGGCCACCATGGCGAGCACCAGGACGAGCGCTCGGAGGGACTGGTGGGCGGCGGACCGGGGTCGCCGGCCGGACTGGTCGTGGTGGTGTGAACGCACTGTACATCCTCCTTCATCGGCGCTCAAGATCGGTCTGGGAGCGCTTCCAGAAGTATTACAGCTACGAAACGAAATATCAACGATCGTCTATTAGTGCCGCCGTGGGTCCAGTTCGCCGGAGTCGCCGCTAGTGCAGCCTAGTCTGTCGGGTTGCGACGGTCTGTGGCGATCCGGCAAACAACGACGCCTTCGACATAAGCCCAGGTCGCGGGCGACGACCACCATCACCGGGAGCATCCGACCCGACCCGCCACGGCGAGGATCTCGACGCGACGACCGTTCGACCCTACCTCCCGGACCACGGCCGCGCCCGCTGGCCGCACCTCGTCCGCTACTGACGGTCACCCGGTCGGCGGGACGTGCGCCGGAACTCGTACTGCCGCTGGAGTGCTCCGTACTCCACGAACCGGTGCTGAAGCGTCGCGCCGTTGCGCTCCAGAAGCCTCGTCGAGCGTTCGTTGGCGTCCTGGGTCACCGCGATCAGGATCTCCTCTTCCATTTGCGAAAAGAACCAGCCGACCAAGGCGTTGATCGTCGCGGACGCCAGGCCCCTACCCCAGAAGGCCGGCCGCAGCTGGTAGGAGATCTCCCAGGGGCCGCGCTTGCGAGCCAGGTCGCCGCTGCCGGCCAACTCGCCGGTGGACCGGTCGATGATCACGAACCGCCCCCAGGCCCGTTCGGCCAGGAGCCGAGCGGCCCTCGACGCCGCGGTCGCCGGGTCGAGCGCTCCACCGAGGAAACGCCGCACCTCACCATCCGTGTAGAGCCCGGTCAGCCCGGCCAGATCCTCGGCAGCGGGCCGACGGAGAAGCACGGGGCCGGCATCGAGCGGGGTGGGCAGCCAGACGACCACCGCATCATGATTGCACCGCCGGCACGCGGGCGGGCGCGGCAGCCACACCCACCAGCAGGTCAGTGGGTTGCCAGGCCGAGAACGCCGAGCGCGGTGGCGAAGTCGGCGGCGCCAACCAGATGACGGATGCCGCACTCGCACAGCTCGACCCGACGGCCGGCCGCGTCGAAACGCCCGGTCACCCACTCGCCGGGCTGGTGCGCGGCGAGGCCGGAACAACATCGGCTCCGGATCGGCGATCGGCTCCCCGATCGCCGCCTGCGACGCGCCGAGTGGTCGTGCGGGGTCGTCGGGTACCGCCTCGGCCAGCGCACTCGGCAGATGATCGAGGGCGTATGCGATCGCTCCGGCCAGGGTCGGCGGGGTCGCTCGCCGGCGAGGTCCATCATGGTTAACATGACCGGTGTTCAGTGGCGCGAGAGCACCCGCAGCGGCGACAACGGTGGCGAGTGCGTCGAGGTCGCTGACAACCTGACCGGCGTCGTCGCCGTGCGCGACAGCAAGGACGAGGTCGGACCGGTCCTCGCCTTCCCGCCGTACGCCTGGTCCGCCTTCGTCGTCGGAGTCAAGACCGGCGTCCTCCCCGCTGACCGCCGCGCCGCAACTATGATCCAGTAATACCAGGGGCAGATCAGGCTTGTTACGCGCCGTAACGCCTCGGGCCGCACATCTAACGGGCTAGTCATTCCTGCAGCGCCCGCTCATGCCGAGATCAATGCACCGACGGCCTCGATCAAGGTTGTGCATGGGGTCCTACCGTGTCAAGATCCATCAAAAGGTCGACCGCGACCATTGATTCACTGGAAACCCCGTTGCACTGGAACACTATCCTGATTGCATGTCCGACGACAGCGGCAGCGATTCGAATCTGCAAGCACTTTTAGCTGAATTCGCCGCACTACGACAAGAGATCCTTGATCTCAGCGCCCAACGACACAATCTGCTCATCTACCAGATCACGACAGCGGGGGCACTTTTCGGATTCGCCTTATCCGGCGCGAACCGGACGACCCTCTTGCTAATCCTACCCGTCTCGACATACTTGCTGTATTCGCGGTATGTGCTTATGAGGCGAGATATTGCTCGCCTCGGCCGATACATCGAAACCGAGCTCTCCCCTCGGGCGCCCGGCGGCCTCAACTGGGAAGAGTTCAACCGGCTACGTTCTCGAAGGAGTTCGGTGGGCCTTCTGCAGCCAACTTTCATTGCGTTCCCAGGAATATCGGCACTGGCACTCACGGCTGCGACACCCGCGATATTTGAGGAACTAGTGGAGTCCTCCAAGGCTCAAGGCGTGGGTCTCCTGATCGTTTGGTCGGTTGGCCTTGTCTTGACCTCGTTCATTGCATATCAGGTCTGGGAGAACAGCGTGCGTCCGTTCTTGCTCCGCCGCGATTCTGAGCGTCGCGACTATGGGCGCTGATTCACTGCCGCCTCGACTTGCACGCGCACTGCAACGAGCCCGCCAGGCCCGTACGCGACATGCGGAACCACAGGAACTGAAGCGCTCACCGTCGAACCGTAATACTTTTCCTCCTCGCTTCTCGCGGCAACAGTTGCGAAGCCGGCCATGCAGACGTGTTCGCCACGGTTGCCAGGACGCAGAGCAGAGCGGACGTGGGCTCACGATGGACCGCCGGGTCAGGAGCGTTCCACCGACCCGGCCGCCGCCCGGCGACGCACGATCCGGGCTGGCACGCGCACCGGATGGCGGTGTGGCAACTGCTCAGGCGGATACGGAGTCGGCTGGGCCGCCTCAACGGGCAGCTTGCGTTGCAGGATCGCGCGGTGCAGGGCCGTCAGCTCGTCGCCCGGCTCCATCCCGTACCCGGTGATCAACGCGACCCGCGCGCTGCGGTAGGCGGCGAGCGACCCCGCCAGGTCACCACTGCGGTAGCAGGCGACCATGAGCTGCCCCCAGGCGCGCTCCCGATGCGGATGGTCGCCGAGGAACTCGTGCAGCAGCGCCCGGGCCGCCTCGTACTCTCCCGCCCGGACCAGCACGTCCGCGTACTCCTCGGTGGCGGCGAACCGCTCCGCCTCCAGTACGGCGGCACGGGCGGCCAGCGGGCCACCCTGCGACACGTCCTCCAGGGGCGCTCCCCGCCAGTACCCGACAGCACACCGCAGGGCTCCGCCCGCCCCCGCCAGATCACCGACCTCGGCCGCGCGCCGCCCCTGCGCCAGCGCGGCCCGGAAGCTCGTCACGTCGAGAGTGAAGCGGACCCGGGACGGCGGGACGATCCGCCATCCGGAATCGTCACGCACCAGGTCGGCGCGGTCGGCCAGCCACGCCCGCAGCCCGGACAGGTAGGTGCGCAGGTTTGCCGCTGCCGACCGTGGTGCCTCCCGGCCCCACAGTTCGGCCACCAACCTGGTACGTGACACGGCGCCGCCGTCGAGCAGCATCAGGGCGAGGATGCGGCGCCGGTTGCCGACCGGCGCTGTGACAGGCTCCCCGTCCTGACGGATGTCCAACGGCCCCAACAGTCCGACCGCGAGTTCCATCGCGACCGCTCCCTCCCCCGTTGCCGCAGAGCACCGTCCGTTAAGGATCACACCGGGGGCGTGGAAGAAGCGTGGAAGGGACGTGGAGCCGCCCCGGTAACATCAACAAGTTCCACTGCCGGGCCGAGAAGCCTTCGAAGTGCGAGGTCGGGATGCTGTTGGTTTCGGTGCTGGGACCGCTGCGGGTGCTGCGCGACGGCATCCCGGTCCGGCTCGGGCCGCGACAGGTCGAGGTGCTGTCGATCCTGCTGCTCAACCGGGGTACGTCGGTGCCGGCCAACCGGATGGTGAACCTGCTCTGGGGCGACGGAGTTCCGCCCGGGGCACCGGCCACGCTGCGCAGCCACGTGTCGCACCTACGCCGGGCCCTGCGACCGGACTCCCCCGGCGCCTCCGCCATCATCAGTGGCGCCGGCAACGCCTCGGGCCGGGGGTACCGGCTGGACCTGGCTCCGGACCGGCTCGACGCGCACCGGTTCGAGCAGGAGTACGCGCAGGCCCGCCAACTTTTGGGTGCGAACGACGCCGAGGCGACGGCCCGGGCGGTGACCGTCCTGCACGACGCCCTGGGGCTCTGGCGCGGCCCGGCCTTCGCCGACGTGGCCGACCGGCCGTTCGCGCTGAACGAGGTCGCCCGGCTCGGCGCACTGCACCGCTCGGCCCGGCTCGCCCACGCCGAGGCGCTCGCCTCGCTCGGCCGGTACGGCGAGGTGGTCGTCGAACTCTCCGGCGTGGTGGCCGAGGAGCCGTACGACGAGGGATTGCGCCGGCTGCTCGCTGTCGCCCTCTATGCCGAGCAGCGGGTGGACGAGGCCGCCGGGCTCTGCCGGGCCGGTCTGCTCCTGCTCCGCCAGCGCGGCATCGACGCCCCGGGACTTCAGGAGTTGCAGCGCCAGATCCTGCGGCGTGACGTGCCGCTGCACCGGCCGCCGGGCAGCGCCGCCGGCACCGCTGCCGTGGTCCCGGAGCCCGCCGCGACCGGACCGGCACCAACTCCGGCCACCCCGCCCGGCACGGCCAGCGGAATCGAGACCGGTGGCGGGAGCGGGGAACGGGTCTCGGCCGGGTCGGTCGCGCCGCACCTGCTGCCGCCGGACCCGGCCCGCTTCGTCGGCCGCGAGGCGGAACTCGACGACATCCGGCGCCGGCTCGACGACCTGACCGACCGGGCCGAAACCCTGGTCATCACCGGGCCGCCGGGGGTGGGCAAGTCCAGCCTGGCGATCCGGGCCGGGCACGCGGTGGCGGACCGGTTTCCCGACGGCCAGTTGTACGTCAACCTGCGCGGCTTCGACCAGACCGGCTCGGTGCTCGGCCCCGGTGAGGCGATCCGGGGGTTCCTCGACGCGCTCGGCGTACCGCAGCAGCAGTTTCCGGTGACCGAGGCGGCCCAGGCCGGCCTCTACCGGGCGAGGCTGGCCGGCCGGCGGATGCTGGTGGTGCTGGACAACGCCCGCGACGCCGACCAGGTACGCCCACTGCTCGTCGGGTCGCCGGGCTGCGCCGTACTCGTCACCAGCCGCAACCAGCTCGCCGACCTGGTCGCCGCCGAGGGAGCGCACCCGCTCGGCCTGGATCTGCTCTCCGAGCCGGAGGCCCGGCAGCTGCTGGCTCGTCGCCTCGGCGACCAGCGGGTGGCCGACGAACCCGTGGCGGTGGCGGAGATCGTGGACCGGTGCAGTCGGCTCCCGCTGGCGCTGGCGATCGTGGCCGCCCGGGCCGCCGGCAACCCGCGCTTCCCGCTCGAATCCTTCGCCGCCGAGCTGCGCCACGCCGATCAGGGCCTGGACGGGTTCCGGGCCGGCAGCCCGGCCACCAACATCCGTACCGTCTTCTCCTGGTCCTACCACACCCTCAGCCCGGCGGCGGCCCGGCTGTTCCGGCTGCTCGCCCTGACGCCCGGCCCCAGCATCACCGCACCGGCCGCGGCCAGTCTCGCCGCCGAGCCGGCGGACCGGCTCCGGCCGGCCCTCGCCGAGCTGGCCGCCGCCCACCTGGTCGCCGAGGTGGCGCCCGGCCGGTACGCCTGGCACGACCTGCTGCGGGCGTACGCGGTCGAGCTGGCCGGCGGCGATCCGGCGGAGGAACGGCAGGCCGCCGAACGCCGGCTGCTCGACCACTACCTGCACACGGCCCGCGCCGCCGACCGGCTGCTCTGGCCGCAGCGGGACCCGATCGCCATCGCGCCGCCCTGCGACGGTGTGGTCGCCGAACGGCTCGTCGACCAGCAGTCGGCACTGGCCTGGTTCGCCGCCGAACACGCCGTACTGCTGGACGTGGTGGCCCGGGCTGTCGACACCGGTTCCGACGCCCCCGCCTGGCAGCTCGCCTGGACCCTGGTGAACTTTTTCGACCATCGTGGACACTGGGACGACTGGTTGGCCACCGTCGGTCGGGTGATGCCGGCGCTCGACCGCCTCGGTGACCGGTCCGCCCAGGCACACGCGCACCGGCTCCTCGGCGCCGCGTACGTGCGGTTGCGGCGCCACGACGACGCGCGGGCGGCGTACCGGCGGGCGCTGGACCTCTTCGGCGAACTCGGTGACACCGTCGGCGAGGCGTTCACCCATCGCAGCCTCGGCTGGCTGGCCGAACGGCAGGGCGATCCCGCGGGCGCGCTCCGCGCCGACCTGCGGGCGCTGCGGCTGTTCCAGCAGGTCGGCCACCTGGACGGCCAGGCCAGTGCACTCAACTCGGTCGGCTGGTGCCAGGCGTTGCTGGGCCGGCACCGGGAGGCGATCGAGCACTGCGAACAGGCGCTGCTGCTGCACCGCAAGAACGGCAACCGGGGCGGCGAGGCCAGTGCCCTGGACAGCCTCGGCTACGCCCACCACCTCCTCGGCGACCACGCGGCGGCGGTCGGCTATCTGCGGCAGGCGGTCGAGCTGTGCCGGGAACTCGGCCAGTGGACGCAGGAGGCGGAATCCCTGCACCGCCTCGGCGACGCCCAGTACGCCGCCGGAGCCGTACCCGAAGCCCGCCTGGCGTGGCGGGCGGCGCTGGCGATCTTCGACCGCCTCGGCCGTCCGGAGGCCGGGACGGTCCGGGACAAGCTCGACCGCTAACCTTTTCGGTGCGGCCGGTTGTCGATTCCACTGCTCAGGTTGATGAGCTGAGCAAGACATTGATATTGCTCGAAGCATTGCCGAAAAGGTTTTCGTCCGCCATGGTGTGATGTGAGCCCCGCGACCACACCCTCCGGACCGCCGGTTCCGACAGCGCCCCGACGACGACACAGGCCGCTGACCGCCCCCATCGGACCGTCCCGCCGTCGGTGCCCGATCGCCGGGCTCCAGTACGCCGGGGAGTGTCGAGGCGCATGTTCCACACCGGCCCGCCTCCGCCACCTCCGGCCCGGACAACGGAAGGACGACCGAGATGGCAACCGAACAGAGGCGACCACCGGCACGGTCGAGACGCCGTGGCTGGCGCATCGGCCTGACGATCGGTGTGGTGGTGGCGACCGTCCTCGCCGCGGCCACCGTCGCACCACCGGCCGCGTCCGCCGCCCCGCCGAACGGAACCGTACGGGTCTTCTGGCTAAAGCCCGCCGACGTGGCGTACGACCAGCGCTATCCGGACGGCATCGCGAACGTGATGCGGGAGGCCCAGCGGTACTACCGGCAGGAACTGGGCCGGACGTTCCGGCTGAACGATCCGGTGGTCGAGGTCGTCACCGGGGACCAGCTGCGCACCTGGTACGAGAACACCCCGGCCTGCGGCGCGAAATACTGGTGGACCGTCTGCAACATGCAGGCCGAACTCAGGCGCAAGTTCGGATTGGGCGCACCGGACAACCGCTGGATCAACGTCGGTGAGATCAGCGCCGAAGGCGAGGGCGCCGGAGGCGGCGGCGGCAACGGCTGGGTCATCCTCAGCGGCCACGACGCCGACGGCGCGGCGGGGATCAACGGCAACATGAACCGCTGGTACGGCGGCATGGTGCACGAACTCGGTCACGCCCTGGGCCTGCCGGACTCCACCTACACCGACGGCACACCGATGTCGGCGTCCTTCTACAACTACCCGAACACGCACTTCAGCCAGGCGCAGAAGGACAGGATCCTCAGCGGACGGTACGGCGCCTTCCTCTCCTGAAGAGTGCCGGCTTGCGCGGGCTGGAGCCCGACGCGCCGCTCGATGGCGAGGCGGAGCGGATCCGGAGCCGACGCACGCCGCGAGCCCGCCCCCGGCCAGCTGCCGGAGGCGGGCTCGCTGTCATCGCGGCACAGCGGGAGAGGACTCGCTCGCCACCCCGGTTCGGCTTTAATGGTCCTGTGCCGACGCGCCGTACCCGAGTCCTGGTGTATCTCGCCGCCGCCGCTGCCCTCGCCGTAGCGGCGCAGGCGCCCGGCTGGCTCGCCGCGCGCCGCGACGCCGCCCCGGCCGAGATCGTCCCTGGCCAGGTACGGAATCCGTGGCTCTGGCAGGCGACCGTCGGCCAACATCCGGTCGGACCTGCCTCGGTGCTCTTCTTCACCGCGAACACCCGCTATCTCGAGTCCACCGGTGTCGTGGTCGGCCGCGACGGCGGCTACCGGCTGCTGCCGATCAACGTCGGCGAGGGGCATGGGCTGCTCTCACCGGACGGCCGCTGGTATCTGCGTCCCGGCACCGGCCTCCTGCTCGACCTGCGCAGCGGCGACCAACGGCGTACGCACCGGCCGGGGTCCCGCCCGCTGGCCTGGTCCCCGGACGGCAGGTCGGTGGTCGCCACCCGGAACAACGACGACCAGGTGATCACGTACGGGCCGGACAACCAGCAGCTCAACGATCCGGCGAAGCCGGACGACCTCCTCGTCGTCGACCCGTGGAGCGGGGTGGAGCGGGTACTGCCGGTCGGCGTCTTCGCCAGCCACAGTGCGGCGGCCTGGTCGCCCGACGGCTCGTCCCTGGCGGTGACCGGGCCGGTGGACCCGACCGCGCAACTGGCCGAGCGGGAGTGGCTGACGGTGCTTGATCCGATCAGTGCCGCGGTGCGCTGGCGGGTCGAGCTGGGCGAGCGGCAGCGGCTGGCCGGCCGGGCCGCCTGGACCCCGGACGGCCGGCGGATCGCCCTGCTGACCCACGACGGCTGCACGACCCGCTGCGCCGACACCGCCGAGACGCTCCGCCGCTCCTGGCGAATCGAGTTCCTCGACGCCACCACCGGCCGCCCGGTGGGCGACCCCGTCCCGGTCACCGGCTCGGCCACCGAACTGGTCTCCTGGCGCGGCGCGGACCCGGTGGTGGAGCGGCAGTCGCCGGAAGCGGACCACGAGAAGCGACAGACGGCGCTCGCGGCGGTCACCGCAGGCGGTCCGGAGCAGGTCCTGCTGACCGCCCCGGCCGGGGTCAGCGACCTGGAGGTACCCGGTGACCTGCTGGTCCGGGCCGCGTTCCGCGGTTCGGATCCGCGTCCCTCCCCGTTCGCCGCGCCGCCGTGGCTGGTCACCGCTCTCGCCGTCGGGTTGCTGCCCACCGTCCTGGTGCTGCTGCGCTGGCGGCGCCGGAGGCGAGCCGCGATGCGCTCGACCGCCTAGCCGACCGCGTACGCCTTCCCATCGGCGCCGACCGCGATCCGGCCCTGCGGCCTTACTCCCCCGCACTCCCCGGGAGAGTCCACCATCTTCGTGTCAACCGTCAGGGTCTGGTTGACTATCCGGCTCCCTGCCGGATCTTTCAGGTCCACGGTCACCTCGACCGGGCCGGACGGCATGTCGGGAATGTCGACGAAGCCCGATTCCTCGCCCGTCGGCTCTGCGCGTGCGGCACAGACGGAGTCAGACTCGTTCCCGGTACAGGCTTCGTCCGCGATTCGGGAACTCGGCCGTAGCGTGACCGGCCGCGTCTGGCAGGAGCCGCTCCAGCACAGCGTCAACTCCCCTGTTTCCACCCGTCCTGCAATCGCCGCGTCGACGGTGAGGCCGATCCCCTCGGGGACTCCAATCAGATGGCACGTCTGCTCTCCGCTGCCGGAGCAACCCGACAGCGCCATGACCATCAACGTCGCGGTCAGCAGAGGTCTACCGCTCGGCATAGGCACTCCAATGGGGTCAGTACCGGGGCATTGACGACACGGTTGCCGGGTATCGTCGCAGACGGCTCGGGATCATCGACGTTCTCGTCCGGGCGAGCACCTCCCCGGGCTAGCTGTCGCGCCAGCGGACCCGGGTCGGGCGGGCGCCGGTGGCCGCGTACTCCAGGGCAGCGTCGCGGACCGCGCCCGGGGTCACGCTGGCGAGCTTCGGACCGCAGGCGATCGGATCGCCGCCGTAGTCGAACTCGATCCGTTCCACCTCGGCCGGCCACGACGGCAACTCCGGCTCATAGCCCAGACTGGGGTGAGGCCCGGTCCAGTAGAGCAATCCTCGCACCGGATGCCCGAGCCCGAGCTGCAACGACGGCAGCCCCGGCGGCCTGCCCGGCCGGAAACCCGGCTCCAGGAACCTCGGCGAATACAGCCCGACCACCTGTGGCCCGGTCGAGATCACCGCCAGTCCGGCCAGCAGGGCATCCAACTCGGCGGCGTCGCCCACCGCTCGCCAGCTGCCCAGCCCCCACCCCACCGCCACCATCACCCGGCGGCTCCCGCATCCGCCGAGGACGCCCCACCATCACCCGGCCAAGCGGGTCGGGGCAGGTCGTCGAGCCGGCCGGCCAGGACCAGCCGCTCGTATGCCCACCGCCACTCGTCGCACCGGCTCCGGCCACAGCGCACGCAGACCCCGAGGTCGGGATCGTTGGCGTGCGTCCGCATCGTGTCCCGGAAGTGCGCCGCCATCTCGTCGGAGACCTCGACGGCCGCAGACGGCCGATCGACCGGTCGATCCGTCACCGCCGACCACCACCAGCTCGACCGGGTACGCCGACCAGCGCCCCAACCGCAACACCACCCCACCCCGCCCTCCGGGCGGCTCTCGCAGACCAAGACACCTGTGCCCTCCCGACGTCGTCCGCACCTGTCGACTGGATCGGCACCGAGGCGGGCGGGGTCGGTCGGAAGGACGTACATCGCGGAGACCGGTGGC
Organism: Plantactinospora veratri; assembly: GCF_036421995.1. Lineage (NCBI taxonomy): Bacteria > Bacillati > Actinomycetota > Actinomycetes > Micromonosporales > Micromonosporaceae > Plantactinospora > Plantactinospora veratri. Next base: position 349,412 of record NZ_JAZGQL010000012.1, on the reverse strand, counting down.
CACAGCACCCGCCCCGGGCCGTGAGTGGATCCTGTACGGAGGACGCACCCCGCCAGAATGACGCAACGTTGGTACGACATATACGCAAAGCTCATTGGTTCGATAACCTCGTCGGTATCTGTCCGACGCGAACCGGCAACCCTCGTGGGGGTCCTGACATGTCCAGCAAAGCCCCGCCAATCTGTGGCCGGTGTGGCACGCGGCTGGCGAAAGACAATCGCACGAACGTCTGTCGGCGATGCGGCGGCGAGGCCAGTGGTTATCTCTTCGCTCCGCCACCATTGCCGTCCGGGTTCTGGCGGGCCAGGGAGTTACGCGACGCTTTTTCCGAGCGCCACATCGGCCACGTGATCAGGGCCTACCGGCATCATCCCCACCACGGACCACGACCGCTGCCCCAGGACCTCGTCGCTGGCTGGATGAACCTGTCGCAGGCTCAGCTCAGCCGTCTGGAAAACGGGCCAGCGTTACGCGACCTCGATCGGCTGGTCGACTGGGCGCTGCTACTCGGCATGCCCGCAGAGATACTGTGGTTCGCGCTGCCCAGCAGTGCACCAGCACAGTCCCAGCCTGGACCGGACGGCATCGCGCTTCCCTTCGTGCACGTGCTCCGTGCCGTCGATCGAGAGGTCGGCGGCGCTCACCTTTACGCAACAGTCGCGGCCCACCTCGCTCAGTACCCGTCCGCGCTTCCATCGACCGGTGCGAGTTCACGAACGCACCCCGGATCAGAATCCGTGGCGTCCCTTGCCGAAATGGCGGCCTGGATGGCGTTGGAAAGCGGCGCCAGGACGATGGCCCACCGGCATCTGTCCTACGCGGTTGCCAACGCCGTCGCCAGCGGTGACAGCCAACTCGCTGCCCAGGTCTGTGCGAGTCTCAGTCACTTCGCTCGCCAGGATGGCAACGCGCAGGATGCGGTGGCACACGCCGACGCCGGGCTGGTACATCTCCGGAAGGGACCACCACACGGCCCTCTTGAAGCTCGGCTACAGGCAGTCCGCGCGTCCGGGTTGGCGGCAGGTGGCCGCCCCGTCGACGCCGTAGCGGCGGTCATGGCCGCCGAGACTGCATTCCAGGGCACAGTTGTCTCCTCCTCACCCTGGTTGAGCCCATTCGACGAAGCATCCCTCGCCTCGGAGGCGGCCCGGTGTTTTCTCCAGATAGGCGACTTCGCTGAGGCGGCCCGACAACTACACCAGGCCCTCGCAGGTCGCAAGCACGGTCACGTACGTAGCCGTGCTCTCGCCCAGATCACGCTTGCCACCGCCCTGCTTGGCCAAGGGCGGCCGGACGAGGCGTGTGCTCTTGTCCGCGAGGTGCTCGCAAACACCACGAACCTCGGCTCGGCAGTACTCCTCGACCGGCTGAAACATGTGGCGTTGCTGCTCAGGTCCCAAACCGGGCAGTGCGGCGACGTTCCGGAGTTGATCGAGCGGCTTCGACAAGCTGTGCTCGACCGCGCGTGGATCGGCACCACCGGGGCCTTGCACGAGCCACCAGCAGTACGTCGGCCGCGATGACCAGCGAAGAACGGCCACTGTACGAACGCGACCGGGCAGCCTGGCGTGAGCACCTCGCCGAGGGTAACTCCAGGCAGGCCCGCAAACGGGTCGGCGCGGACGCCCTCATCCGGAACGGTCGGGGTGAGATCCTGCTGGTGGATCCGAGCTACAAACCAGACTGGGATCTGCCGGGCGGCATGGCCGAGCAGAACGAACCGCCGCACCAGGCTGCTGAGCGTGAACTGCGGGAAGAGTTGGGTTTGGAGCTTTCGCTCAACACGGTGCTGGTGGTCGATTGGGTCGCGCCGCACGGTCCCTGGGACGACAGCCTCATGTTCGTCTTCGACGGCGGAGTCCTCGACGATCGACAGATCACTTCGCTCCACGTGGCGGATCCGGAGATCAGGGCTTTCGGATTCGTCTCCGTGGACCAGGCGGCGACGTTACTCAGGCCGTACGTCTGGAAGCGGCTCGATCGGGCACTGACTGCCCTCACCGACGGAACGGCGGGCTATCTGCATACGTCGGTGAGCGACTGGCCATCCGGATGACCACGTGCTGTGGGAGCTGGGCAGTCATGGCCTGGCACACCGGTAACCGTGCCGGACTGACGGGTTCGGGACACCCCGGCGATACCCGTCCGGCTGTCCGTTCGACGATGATGGCCCGGTGGCTGACACGTTCTCGTATGCCGACGCCGTGCGTCTGCTCGGCGGCGGGCGCAGCCGGGTCGTCACCGCCCTGGACAATCTGGCCGGCGGGCTGCTGCTCGGCGGGTCGCTGCTGGTGCCCGGACTGCTCGCGCTCTTCGATGCCAAGGCGGAGTTCGCCCGGCTGAGCCGGGAACTCGTCAGCAAGGCCAGCGAGCAGTGGCACCGGTTGGGCAGGTACGACCGTACCGAGCGGCTGGCTGCCGCGCACTCCGTGCTCGTGGTGACCGCCTACTTCGAGGCGCTGGCCGAACTCGACCTGCCGATCTCCTTCGCCGAGCTGGAGCTGACCCGCGACGAGCAGTTGCTCCTCACCGGTCACAAGATCCAGGGCGCCGTACGCTCACCGCTCACGGCGTTGTTCGCCTCTCCGGTGCCTCGGCCGGCACCGCACGAACCGTACGGGGAATTCCGCGGCCCGCTCCGCCTGATGTACGAGGCTGTCACGGTACGACTGGTGGGTTTCCTGCCCGGTCTCGCCGCCTGGGAGCGGCTGCGACCCTCGGCTCGGACCGCCTTCCTGATGGGCGTGGAGCCGCTGCCCGAGCGGGCGATGCGCCGGTACGACGAGCTGTTCGGGCAGCTCGCGACCGACTTCCCCGAGGTGGCGTTCTGGTCGCAGCTCCGCGAGCACGAGGGGACCCGGGCCGAGGTGCGCGGGGTCCTGGCGGTGCTGCGCGACGCGCGGGCCGACGTACGGGAGTTGGGCATCTCGCTCGCCGGGCTGGAACGGGCGCTCGCCCGGATCGCGGCCGGCCGGACCGCCGCCGACCTGCCGGCGGCCCTGCGTCGCGCCTACACCGACACCCTCGACGACTCCGTCGTCGAGTCCGGTGAGGTGCCGGACTGGCTCTCGGTGCCCGCCCTCGGCCAGGCGTACGTGCCGCCGCTGTGTCGGGTCGCGGAGTTGGTCGGTGACGACGCCAGGCCCAGCGACGAGTGGTGGTGGACGCAGCAGCCGGTCCGGGACGACCTGCCGGAGTTCCTGTTGGGCTACCTCACCTCGCCGCGAGCCACCCGGACGCCGCTGCTGGTGCTGGGCCAGCCCGGCTCCGGCAAGTCCGTGCTGACCCGGACGCTCGCGGCACGGCTGCCGGCCGCCGACTTCCTGGTGGTCCGGGTCGAACTGCGGAACGTGTCGGCCCTCACCGACCTCCAGGACCAGATCGAGCGCGCGGTCCGGGACGTCACCGGTGAGCGGATGGACTGGCCGGCGCTGGCCGGCGCGGCCGGCGGTGCCCTGCCGGTGGTGCTGCTCGACGGTTTCGACGAACTGTTGCAGGCCACCGGGATCAGCCAGACCGACTATCTGGACCGGGTGGCCCGGTTCCAGCGCCGGGAAGCGGTCCAGGGCCGGCCGGCGGTCGTCGTGGTGACCAGCCGGACCAGCGTGGCGGACCGGGCGGTGCCGCCGGACGGTACGGTCGCGGTCCGGCTGGAGCCGTTCGACGCCGAACGGGTGTCGGCCTGGCTGGACGTGTGGAACGCCGTGAACGCCGAGAACTTCGCCCGGCGCGGCGTGGCACCGCTGGCCCCCGACACCGTGCTCGCGCACGGGAGGCTGGCCGAGCAACCCCTGCTGCTGCTCATGCTCGCGCTCTACGACGCGGACGGCAACGCGCTGCGCGCCGCGGGCCAACTCCGCCGCGACGAGTTGTACGAGCGGCTGCTGGACCGGTTCGCCCGCCGCGAGGTGACCAAACACCGGGCGGGACTGGACCGGTCGGAGCTGGACGCGGCGGTCGCGGCCGAGCTGTACCGGCTGTCGGTGGTCGCGTTCGCGCTCTTCAACCGGGGCGCGCAGTGGGTCACCAAGAAGGAGTTGGACGACGACCTCGGCGCGCTGCTCGGCCCGGCTCCGTCCAGCCCACCCACCGAGCACCGGCGCGCTCCGCTGCGCCCGGCCGAGATCGTGCTCGGTCGGTTCTTCTTCGTGCACCGTTCCCGGGTGGCCGACAACGCGACAGCCGGCGACGACGAGCTGGAGACGTACGAGTTTCTGCACGCGACCTTCGGCGAATATCTGGTGGCCCGCCTCGTCTGGCACGTCTTGGCTGGCATGGTGGCCGCTCGGCAGGCGGCGGCCGTCGCGCCCTTCGGGATGCCGTTCGGCGACCCGCAGCCGGTGGACGACGGCCGACTGCACGCGCTCACCTCCTGGGCCGCGCTGTGCGGCCGGGCGCCGGTGGTCGAATTCCTGGCGGGAATGATGTCCACTGTGGATCAGCAGCGCCGGGACTGCCTGGTCGAGCTACTGATCGGCCTGTTCCGGGCGGCCAACTGGGCGCGCGCCGAACACCGGTACGACAGGTACCAGCCCCGTCCGGTGCCGGTGCCGGCCCGGCACGCGGCATACTCGGTCAACCTGTTGCTGCTCACCGTCTGCGCCGCCGGTACGCTCCCCGGCAGCACCCTGTACGGCGTCGGCACCAGCGTCGTGCCGTCCTGGCACCGGCACGTGTTGCTGTGGCGTTCGCAACTGCTCTCGGCCGACTGGACCAGCTTTGTCCGGACCATCGCGCTCGACCGGATCGGTATCGGCGAGAACCGGGACATCCAGCTGCGGCTGGCCGGACCGGACGAGACGCCACCACCGATCGATCTCGGCTGGACGATGGGCCAGGCCTGGCCCGACCAGCAGCCGGAGCATGTCCCCCGGGTTGTCACCTTCCGGTGGGGTGCCCGGGAGGTCAACCTGCTCTGCGGGGTCGGCGAGGACATGACCCAACACGCGCTCGACCCGCTGATCGCCCGCCAACCCGACGCCGTCAAGGTGGCTAGGGTCGGGCCCGCAGCGCAGTTGCGTTCCGAGGCGCACGAGCTGGTCGCGCTCCTGCTGACCCCGCTCTCCGAGACCACCCCGACGGAGCGTCTCTCCGTGTACCAGCGGTGGCTCCGGGTGTGCGAGTTCCGGCCCTTCGAAACGCTGCCGCTGACGCTGCTGCTGGAGCGGCTCGCCGCCGACACCGGCCTACCGGCGCCGGTCGCGGCCACGATCCTCTCCAGCGCGACGGGGCAGGCGCGCCAGGGGTACTTCCAGGCGCGCCCGCTGCCGCCCGAGCCGTACCTGCGCTGCGTCCGGGTGTGGCTGGGTCGGCACGAGGACGTCGATCGGGAGCTGGCCCAGCTCTTACGGCACCTCCTGCCGGACCTGCTGGTGGAGCGGAATCACCCACGGCCGGGGACACCGACGGCCGAGCATCTGACGGCCGTCCTCGACGAGTTGGAACGACTCGACCTGCTCGACGAGGCCGGCGTGGACCCGACCATGCCACCGATGCTGCGGGCCCTCGCCACGATGACCGGCGACCCGGCCGGACGTCAGCCGGCAGCGGTCGTGGTCGACAACACCGTGGCCCGCTGCATCAGCGCGACATAACCGTCCTCAAGGGAGGGCGCCACCGGCGTCGCGTCCGGACTCGGCCGGGTCGGGCTGACCACCCGGTAGTGCGTGCCGTCGGTCCGGCCGATCGCCGAGACCACCACCCCGACCGTCGGCGCCGGACCGGAACTGGTCACCTCCCAGGTGGCACCCTCACCGACCCGGACCAGATCGGTGACCATCCCGGTGTAGACCACCCGACCGGCCGCCATCACCGCCGCGTGCTGGCAGGTCTGCGCCACGTCCTCGACGATGTGCGTGCTCAGCAGCACCGTACGATGCCCGGCCAGCCCGGCCAGCAGGGTCCGGAAGCGTACCCGCTCCTCGGGGTCCAGCCCGGCGGTCGGCTCGTCCACGACGATCAGCGCCGGGTCGCCGAGCAGCGCCTGCGCGATGCCGACGCGGCGTCGCATGCCACCGGAGAAGCCCTTCATCCGCCGGCCGGCGACGTCGGTCAACGCCACCAGTTCCAGCAGCTCGTCGACCTGCCGCCGCCGCGCCCGGGTGTCGTCGAGTCCCTTGAGCAGCCCGACGTAGTCCAGGAACTCCCGAGGTGACAGGTCGGGATAGAGACCGAGGTCCTGCGGCAGGTAGCCGAGCCGGCGTTGCACCGCCAGCCGCCCCGCGCCGGTGGTCAGGTCCTGCCCGCCGACCCGCACCCGGCCGCCGCTGGGTGGCAGTACTCCGGCGAGGATCCGCATCAGCGTGGTCTTGCCGGCACCGTTCGCGCCGAGCAGGCCGTACATGCCGCCCGGGATGTCGAGGTCGACCGAGTGCAGCGCGGTCACTTTGCCGAACCGGCGGGTCAGACCGGTGGTCTGGATGTCCATGCGAGGTGAGCCTTTCGACAGGCGGACGCGTCAGGCGGCGTGCCGGCGACGGGACAGGAGGGTGTGCGTGACCAGCAGGGGCGCCACGCCGAGCAGGACGAGCAGGGCGACGCTGAGCAGCGCGCTACCGGCGCCGGGCTCGGGGCGCAGGAAGGAGAGCCAACCGGGTACGCCGGCGAAGAACGCCAGCTCGCCGGAGAGCCAGCTCGCCTGGTAGTCGCCGATCGGTGTGATCAGCGTGCCGGTCAGCGAGGGCAGGAAGTCCGGGGCGAGCATGTTGCCCCAGAACCAGTAGCCGACGAAGAGCACCCGGAACAGCGGCGCGGAGATCGCCAGCGGGCAGGTGAGGGCGAACCCGGCGACGAAGGCGAGTCCGGGCAGCATGATCACGGCGAACGCCAGTACCGCCCAGCCGAGCATCAGCGGATCGCCCCGGTGCACGGTCTCGTACCCTCCGGCGACCACCATCGCCAGTAGCGCCGGCAGCGCGGTCGCGGCGAGCCCGCCGAGGTATTTCCCGGCCAGCAGCAGTCCCGGCCGGACCGGCAGGCTCTCCAGCAGCGCGGCGGTGCCGAGCCGACGGTCCCGGACCAGCCGGTCCGCCAGCACCATGCCCAAGCCGAGCGGCACGACGATGCCGAACAGCAGCGCCCAGCCGGCCATCACCTCCGGCGCCGTGGCGTCCGCCGGCAGGTAGCGGGGCCCGCGCGGCCCCTGGAAGAGGGTGATCACCGCCGCCAGGAGCAGCGTCGCCAGCCACAGCGACCGCTTGCGGGCCTGCATCCGGAACTCGTACCGGCCGACCGCGAACAGTTCCGACATCCCGCTCACTCCTCTTCCTCGGACAACAGCAGATGGGGCCGGCGCAGCAGCAGCGCGACGGCACCGGCGAGCAGCAGCCCGGTGAGCGTCAGCGCCAGCCGGTTCGTCAGCCAGCCCTCCCCGGTACCGACCCGGCTGGTGGTGAAGAGGTAGAGCGGACGGCTCCACTCGTAACCGACCAGCAGGCTCGCGAGGACCTGCTCGCAGAGCCACAGCCCGGCGACCGCGCTGGTGGCGAGTACGACGCTGCGGCCGAGTACGGCGAGCAGCACCGCCAGGGCGGCGAGCCAGAGCGTCGGCGGGGCCCAGACCAGGGCCGAGGCGAGCAGGTGCGGGCCGGTCCACCAGCCGGTGAGGCCGAGCCCGGCGGAGTAGACCAGCGCGGAGAGCGCGGTGGCCAGCGCCAGTACCCCGAGCCGGCGGCCGAGCGTGCGGGCGTACCGGGTGGGGAGCGCGAGTTGCAGTTCGCGGCAGCCGTCCCGGGCGACCAGGGTCACCGCGCTCATCGCCACGGCCAGCGGCAGCACGGCCTCCAGGCCGGTGAGCAGCAGGTCGCCGACCTGCCGCCGCCCGGCCCCGCCGTTGCCGGCGAGCAGTGCCATGGTCACCGCGACCAGCAGTGCCGCCGGTGGCGTGGCGGCGGCCGCCCAGCCGGCTCGCCGCGCCTCGTACCGCCACAGTTGGCGGGACTCGGCCCGCCGCAGGGGAACGTGCCAGGAATGTTGGGCCATCACGCAACTGGGTGGGCCGGCGGGCCGCCGGGGTTCACGCTGCGGCCGGTGACCCGGACCACATTCCGGGGTCGGTCACCGCAGTGACGCGCGGCGTCCGACTCCGGCCGGCAGGTGCGGCAGCAGTACGACGGTGCCGGCCATCAGCAGCGCCGCCACCAGCAGCAACGGCCCGCTGGTCCGCCAGAGCGGTTCGACCAGCCGGTCCACGGTCCCGTCCAGGGCGCTGGAGCCGGCGAGCAGCCGGAGCACCCAGAGGCCCATGGCGACCCCGATCCCGACCGCCGGTCGCCAGAGCACCGAGAGTGCGAAACTGACCGCCGAGAGCAGCGCCATCGGTCCGAGCCAGGCGGCGAAGAGCGCCAGCGGCGCTCCGGCGTCGACCCAGACCAGGCCGAGGGAGGCGAGCGAGGAGGCGCCGAAGATCGCCCCGAGCACCAGGGTGAGCCGGGCCAGCAGCACCGCGCGTACCCCGGTCAGGCTCGCCGCGACCAGTTCGCCGGCCGGATCGGCGCCGCTGCCGCAGGCGCCGGCCACGCCGAGGGCCGCGACCAGGGGTACCACGATGGCCAGGACCTGCTCGGAGATTCCCGGCGGCGCCCAGCCGGCGACGCCGGTGCCGGCCGCCAGCACCACGGCGGCGACCAGCCAGATCCGCCGGTCGACCAGGCGTCGCTGCGCGGCCAGGATCCGCGCTGCGCGGCGCCCGGCGGCGCCGCCGATCGGTGCCGCATACCGGGGTACGGTCGACGCGCCGACCACCGACCGGGCCGACGTGATCCGGGACAGCAGCGTGTCGCGCAGTCTGGCCGGCGGTGCCGCGACCGCCGCGACGCGGTCCCCGACGGCGTCGGCCACCCGCCGCCAGGCCGCCAGTTCGGCGGCGCAGCCGGGGCATTGCGCGACGTGCCGGGCCACCTGGTCGGCCCGGTCGTCTGCGAGCGTGCCGGCGGCGAAGGCCGCCAGCAGGTCACCCGGGTGGGTCATCGTCCCGCCTCCCGTCCGGAAAGCCCGACCGCCTCGGCGTCGTCGGGCAGCGCCCGGGCGAGCCCCGCCCGGGCATGGAACAGCCGACTCTTCACGGTGCCGACCGGGATGCCGAGTACCTCGGCGATCTCGGCGTGCGCGAGCCCGGCGCCGAACGCGAGGTCCAGCACCTCCCGGTGCGCCGGAGCCAGCTCGGCCAGGGCGACGGCCACCGCCCGGGCGTCGGCCCGGGCCAGGGCCACCGCCTCCGGACCGGGCTCGCCGGCCGGTACCTCGGCGGCGGCCTCCATCGGCAGCGGCGCCGGCCGGCGTCCGTCCATCCGGCTCAGCGCCTGCCGTCGGCAGATGCCGAAGAGCCAGGTACGCACCGAGGACCGTCCCTCGAACGAGCCGGCACCCCGCCAGGTGGCCAGGAAGGTGTCCTGGAGCGCCTCCTCGGCCCGCCCACGGTCGCCGCCGAGCAACCCCTCGGCGTACGCCAGCAGCGGCTGGCCGTGCCGGGTGTACAGCTCCTCGAATGCCCGCTGGTCACCGGCGGCCACCCGCTGCAACAGCCCGTGGTCGACGTCATTCATCCCGTCCTGGGTAGCCGCCCGACCCGCCCGGGTTCACGTCCCGGTGCGGAATGTGCCGCTCGTCACAGCAGGCTTTACCGAATCCGGCGGCGAAGGCGGTCGAACCGGCAGTTACCACCCCGGAAGATTGATCGACATCGGCGATCGACCGGATCCGCTCCGAAAGGCGGCAACGGGAAATGATCTTGTAACGCCGAGGAAAACCGGAACTCGCACCATCGCCGTCACCCCCATCCCGCAACTGGAGGTCGCATTGTCCAGCCTTCCCGGTCGACTCCGGCCGACACCTCGGCGCCTGACCGCCGTACTGGTCCCGGTCCTCACCGCGGCACTCACCGCCACCGTCGTCTCGGTGCTCAACCGCGCCCCCGAGCCGACGGCGATGGCGCTCCCCCCGATCAGCGGCGCGGTCTCCGGGGTCACCGGACCGACCGAGATCCGCAGCGTCGCGTACGCCCAGGCGGTCGCCGGGGCCAAGGCGAAGAAGCCCAAGGTCACCGTGATCGGCACCGGCGGCACGATCTCCGGCGTCGCCACCTCGCGGAGCAGCTTCACCGACTACCAGTCCGGCCGGATCGCCATCGGCGACCTGGTCGCCCGGCTCCAGCCGGAGATCGGCCAGGTCGCCGACGTCTCGACGGTGCAGTTCGGCAACAAGGGCTCCGGCGGCTACACCATCGCCGAGTTCCACGCCCTCACCCTGGCTGTCGAAGCTGCCCTGACGAAGTCGGACGCGGTGGTGGTGACCAGCGGCACCGACACGATGGAGGAGTTCGCGTACTGGCTGGACCTGACCGTGCAGAGCCGCAAGCCGGTGGTGCTCACCGGTGCCATGCGACCGTGGGCGGCCGGCACCCCGGACGGGCCGCAGGTGATCGGCGCCGACGGACCCGCCAACCTCTACAACTCGATCGTGCTGGCGGCCAGCCAGTCCACCTACTGCTACGGCACCGTGCTGCTGCTCGGCGACGAGTTCCACGCCGCCCGGGACGTCACCAAGACCAGCTCCTACCGGATGGACACCTTCCAGTCCCGGGAACTGGGCGTACTGGGCTGGGTCGACGGACCGAACATCAAGGTCGGCCGGGCACCGGCCCGGGTCGAGGAGTGTGACGCGAAGAAGCGTTGGCTGACCCCGTTCGACCTGTCGAAGATCGCGCCGACCTCGGTGCCCCGGGTCGAGGTGGTCTACGGCTACCAGCAGGCCGGTGGGGAGGCCATCACCGCCTTCGCGGACGCCGGGGTGCGGGGCATCGTCACCGCCGGTACCGGCGCCGGCGGCATCTCCTCGGCGCAGAGCAGCGCCCGGAGCGCGGCGGCGGCGAAGGGAGTCCTCTTCGTCAGCACCACCCGGACCGGCTCCGGCTCCGTCTACGGCGGCAGCACCACCTCGCCGATCATCGCCGGGGACGACCTGCTGCCGCAGAAGGCCCGGCTGCTGCTGATGCTCAGTCTCGCCTTCGCACCGGCCGACGTGGCCCAGGTGCGGAGCTGGGTCACCACGCTCGGCAACCCGGAGTGGAACACCGCTCCCAAGGGCAGCCCGAAGGACTGACCGGCCTGCCGGCGGTGCCGGGCGGAGGAGCAGTAACCGGGATCCGCCCGGCAGCCGAGGCCGGAGGCAGTCCGGCTCGAGGCTCGCCGTGCCGGAGCGGGTGCCTCGAGCAGCGCCCCCGGCGCGCGGGCGGGGCTATCCGGTCAGTGCGGCGTGCCTCGAGCAGCGCCCCCGGCGCGCGGGCGGGGCTATCCGGTCAGTGCGGCGGCCGGGTTGTCGAGCGCGGCGACGAGGCGGCGGGCCTCGGTCGTCAGCCGACTCGACCCCCGGCGGGCCGCCACCTCGGCCAGCCCGGAAACGACGATCGGGACGCCGGTGGCGGCCGCCGTCTCCGCCGCCAGGGTCAGCAGATCGGGTAGCCCGGGGCGCGGCTTCGGCGCGGTCAGCAGGGCCGGCAGGGCGGCGGCGAGCAGTCGCCAGGTGCTGAGCCGGGCACCGGCCAGGGTCAGGTCCCGCAGCGGCTCGACCGTCCGGGTCAGGGTGACCATCCCGCCCGAGGCCAGCTCACCGAGTTGCCGACCCACGGAGGCGGCGTCCAGCTCACCGGCGGCGGCGAGTGCCAGCAGGGCGTCGACGGCGGCCACCCGGTCGGCCCGGTGCCGGGCGCCGAGCCCGTACGCCAGGGCGATGTCGAGCGCCACCCCACCCTCTCCGGTGCTCTCGGCGAGCAGTGGCAGTAGCTCGGCGCCGCCCCGGTGATCCTGGTCGGCGGAGCCGGCGATGTCGTTCAACGCGTACGCGGCGACCAACCCCCGGTGACCGGGCAGTACCGACGGCCAGAGGCGGGACCATCGCGCGCAGTGGTTGTCGAACCGGGCCACCCGACCGGTGAGCAGCCCGAGCGGATCCTCGAACCGCTCCGCCCCGGCCTCCTGCGCCGCGCCGACCTCGACCTGCACCCGCTCGATGGAGGTACCGGGTTGGCCGGAGTGGTAGGAGGGGGCCTGCCTGAAGCTCACCCTGACCGGCCGGAACGTCGGCCGCGGCAGCCCACCGGAGCGCAGCCAGGCGGCGAGCCGGTCCCCACCGGGGGTGCCCAGTGCCGAGGCACGTCCCGCCAAGGCGTCGTCACCGCCGGGCGGCAGCCGCAGCAGCGCCTGGGTCAGGTCCCAGCGCCACGGATGTGCCTCGCCGAGCGCGGCCAGCCGGTCGTAGAGCGCGGACGGGTCGAGCGCGCCGTTCGTCGAGGTGGGTGCGGCGAGCAGCCCCGCGCTCTGGGACCGGCCGAGGTAGGTGCCGATCTCGGCGAGCCGGACCCGGAGCAGCCGGTGCGCCGGGGCGACCCGGGGGTCACTGGCCAGTTGGGACCTGTGCGCGGCCGAGAGCAGACCCACCCACCACCGGCGCAGCACACCGATCTGGGCCGGACCGGCGGCCGCGCGCAGCAGGTCCTCTAACGGGCCGTGCAGGCAGGACGGCGACCAGCGGTGCTCGCCGGAGCCGTGCCGGTCCAGTACCGGTGCCAGTGCCTGGGTCAGGCCCGGCTGGTCGGTGGCGGTCAACCGGACCACCGCGTCCAGCACCCGCTCCAGCGGCAGGGCGGTGATCCCGGTGCTGAGCAGCGCCGCGACCTCCTCGGCCAGTTCGTCCGGATCCGTGATCGGGGCCGGGACGGGCGTCGGCGCGGGCACGGGCGGCAGCTCGTCGCCGGAGCGCACCACCACACCGACCGGCGCCGGTGCCGCGCCGTGCCTGGCGGCCAGTGCGGCGGCCCGGTCCCGCAGCTCCACCGCCGGGTGCTCGGCCGCCGCGCCGAACACGTCGGCGATCTCCGCCGCTGCCTCGGGTCGCTGCCGGGCGAGCTGGTCCAGCCAGCCGAGCTGGGCGCGTACCAGCCCCTTCTCGGGGCGGATCAGCACCGCCCTGGACGTGTCGAGCAGCTCCTCCAGCTCGACATCTGCGGCACCACGCAGCGCCTTCTGCGCCATCGACGCCACCGGACCCGGGCCGTCGGCGAGCAGCCGGAGGTAGTCGCCGGCCCGGTCGGCGCGCTCGGCCGGAGTCGGGGCGAGCAGGTCGTGCAGGACGAGGAACGGGCGCAGCGCGGCCGCCCGGTCGCCCCGGACCAGCCGGTCGACGCAGCCGCCGAGCAGCACCGCCCGGTCCACCCGGCCCTCGGCGGCGAGCTGGACGAGGGCGTGCGGCAGGGCCATCGCCGTCTCCGTGTAGTAGTCCTCGAAGCCGACCCTGCTGCCCAGCCCGTCGATTTCGAAGAGTCGCGGCAGCAACGTGTCGAGGAACGGGTCGGCGCGCAACCGGTCAGGCAGTGGGGGTGCCTGCCGCCCGCCGGACGCCCAGGAGAGTTCGTCGAGCCACCCCTCGACGAACCGGTCTCCGGTCGGCGGCGTCAGCTTCTCCTCCGCGAAGAGGTAGGCGACCAGACCCCAGCTGCGCGGCGGAGTCCCGGTGAGCCGGTCCGCCAGCCGCCGGGCGAGGTCGGGCAGCCAGTCGATGCCCCGGTCCCGCGCCGCCGCCACCACCGGTGGCCCGGCCGCCATGTCCAGCTCGACCGCGCGCCGCCCGAGGATCTCGGCCGCCTTCGCCGCGCTGGGCAGGCAACCGACCACCGCCACCGCGAGCGCCGCCGCCTCCCGGCCGGCCCACCAGTTGTCCTTGAGCCGGCGGACGAAGGCGACCAGTTCGACGCCGAGCTGCCGGCGGTCCGGCTCGGGCAGCCCGGCGAGCGCGTCGGCGACCGCCTCGACCGCGCGCTTGTGAATCAGGTCGAAGATGCTCTCGGTCACGCCGGAACCTCCGCCCGCGCGCCGACCATCGACACGGCGAGGGCGTGCTTGCACGGCCCGCGCTCGCCCCGGTGCCGGGCCCACCAGGGACAGGAACAGGTGTACCGGCCGCCCGGGTGGCTGCGCACCCGGTAGACCTCCGCACCGTTGCACACGGTCGCGGTGGAGCCGTCGACCTGCACCGCACCCGCCTCGACCAGGGCCCGGGCGCCGAGCAGCCGGGGGTTGTCCCGCTCGGCCCGGCCGGCTTCGTACGGCAGCACGCGGTGGAAGTACGCCGCCTGCGACACGTCGAAGCCGACCCGACCGGCGGTGCCGAGCTGGGCCAGCGCGGCACGAACCCGGCCGGTGCCGATTCCGGCCCCCTCGGCGAGGGTGTCGACGTCGATCGTCGGGTCCCAGGAGAGCAGCGCGCCGACCAGCTCGGCGTCGTCCACGACATCGTCGCCGGCCAGCGCGGCGAGGCTCGCCCCCTCCCCGGAGAAGCCCCGATACGGCTCCGGCGAGAGGGTCAGCGACAGTCGCAACTCACCGGTGTCCAGTTCCCAACTGCTCGGCAGCGGCGGGGCGCCGGCCGCGGCGGTCGGGCCGTACACCCGGAGGGTCTTCGCGTGGCGCAGCAGACCGCGCAGCGTCGCCAGCCGGTCGGCCCCGGCCAGGCAGACCGCGCCCGGCACCGGTCGCCCGGTCAGTCGCAACGACCGCCCGGCCGGCACCGCCCAGAGCACCGACCGGTCTCCGGCGCCGGGCAGCCGGCGCAGGAAGGCGGCTGCCTCGGCGGCCGGTATCTCGGCCCGTGGCTCGAAGGCCGCCGCCAGCACGTGCACCTCGGCGAAACCGCGCAGCCAGCGCCCCGGCAGCGGGACCTTCCGCTCCACCACCGACCCGTCCATTGTGGAGACGGTGAGGTCGTCCGGCCCGACCGAGAGGTGCAGCGGGTCGAGCCCGCCGACCCGGGCCAGCGCCGCCCGCAGCGGCGGGTTGACGTCGACGTTGGTGGTGCCGTGCGCGAGGATCTCGCCGTCGATCCCGGCCGGCAGGGCGTCCAACCGGGCGTAGACACCGCAGCAGCCGGAGAAGGACTCGAAGCGCAACCGGTCGCGGCCGCCGGTCACCACCGGGTCGAGGCTGGCCGGATCGGCCGGCCGGTAGTAGCGGCTGCGGGCGACCTCGGCCACCGCGAGCAGACCGGCGGCGGCCGCCCGTGGCGTGGTCAGGAACCCGGAGAAGAACCGGGGGTTGGCCGCCGGCCCGCCGCTGGTCTGTAGGGCGAGACCATCGGCTCGGAGCGCGGAGGGGCCGAGATACCGGTACGTCTGGACGGCGGTCACGGCAGCGGATGCTACGTGGCCCTACCGACATCCGGGGAGCGATGCTTCTCCGCGTAGCAGATCCTGCTGCCGTACGTTGCGGTAACACCCACGCGCTCAGGTGCGACCGGAGTACTAGTCTTCGATGATGTTAAATGCCCTTGAGCGGTACGCCGTGGCGTTGGCGCTGACGCCGGTGCTCGTGGCATCCTTCGCCACCTCCGCCGACGCGGGTTCCGCCCACGCCGGTTCCGCCCCTCTCGCGCCCGTGAACCTGCGGGTGATGACGTGGAACATCCACGGCGAGAGCGCTGACATCCCCGCCATCGCCGACTTCGTCCAAGCCAACGGCGTGAACGTGCTGACGGTCCAGGAGGTCCACCGCCGGCCGTCCCGGGACCAGGTGCAGCAGCTCGCCGACGAGTTGGGGTGGCAGCTCACCACCAACGTCCATTTCGGACCTGCTGACAGCCCGGGACCGTGCGACGACGAGTGGGAGGGCCAGGCCGGCAACGCCATTCTGACCTCGTTCCGGATCGCCGAGCGGGTCACCAAGCCGCTGTCGCCGGTCAACCAGGACTGTCCCGTCCGGCGTTCGATGGCCGGCGTCAAACTTGACCTCGGTGGCAACCGCACGATCCGGGTCTTCACCTCGCACTTCACGCCCGGTCACTCGGCCGCCGCGGTGGCGCTGCGCCAGCAGCAGGCCCGCACCGTCGTGGACTACCTCTCGCAGAGTGGGCCGCTGTTGTTCACCGGTGACATCAACGACGTGCCGGGGAGCACCATCCACAGATGGTTCGTTGGTGCCGGTTTCCTGGACACCGGCGGCCGGTACGCCAACGAACCCACGCTGGGCACCGCACGCATCGATTTCGTTTTTTCTCGCGCCGTTACGGTGACCAGCGGCGACGTGCTGGACACCCGGCTGTCGGATCACCGCCCGGTGGTGATAAACATGCAGGTGGCCTAGACGCCACGGTTCCCTTGCTTCCCACCGGTTTGGACACGAAGATCAACTTCTTTTAGCCACAGTGGACAGATCTGGGGAGGCTGTATTACATGAGACGCCGTCGTTTCCTGAGTTACCTGCTGACGGTGGCGCTTGCCGCCGTCGGCATCGTCACGGTCGCCAATCCCGCCGCCGCAGCACCGCCCTCCCTCTGCACGGGATTGGGCTTCACCAACGGCCGCTACGTTTCCACCAACAACGCCAAGAACGGCAATGGCGCCCACCTCGCCGCAACCCTGTGTTGGCAGCCGCTCGGCGGCAGCCCGGGAATGTACCACACCTACACCTATTGGCGGATCACCGATAACGCCGCCAACGGCGCCGGAGCCACCATTCGACTTGAATGGCTGGACTTCAACGACAGGAAGCACTACAGAGTCCCGGAAAACCACATGCGCGCCTGGGAATACGGTGAGACCGAGGCCGGCGGGATGACACTCACCAGTATCAACAGCCTGTACGTCCGGGCCTGCCTGACGAACACCAACAGTCCCGCTCATCACTGCGGTCCCGCCGCATGAACCGTGACAACCAGTCCTCGCTGATTCGCGTCGGACGTCGGTCCGTGTAACAACGATATTCGGCTCCACCGGCACACTCCGGGTGCTCGACAGGCGATCCTTCAGCACAGGTGGCACGGCGGCCGGGGTCGCCGTGCCACCTCTGTGCTGTCACCACCTGCGGAGATCCCAATGCCCGCTGGTGCGGCTGGGCTACTAGCCCCGGGAGGAGATCTGCTGCACGGCCCAGCCGTTGCCGTCCGGGTCGCTGAAGAAGACGAATCCGACGTTGTCCAGCGGCTCCGGGACCGGCCTCGGGTTCTCGCCGAGCACCTGGATCTCGCTGACCTCGACACCCCGCTCGACGAGCTGCGCCCGCGCCTTGGCCAGATCGGCGACGACGAGTTGCAGCCCGCGCAGCGACCCGGGCGGCGGCATGTCCGGTACGACTCCGGTGCCGATCACGATGGAGCAGCCCGAGCCCGGCGGGGTGAGCTGGACGATGCGTACCTGGTCGCCGACCCGGGTGTCGTGGTCGACGTGGAAACCGAGCTGGTCGGCGTAGAAGGTCTTGGCCCGGTCCACGTCGGAGACGGGGACCACCACCACTTCCAGGGTCCAGTTCACGGTTGTTGCCTCTCTGCCTAGGTGGAGATCGGTGTCCGGCCGGTGCCGGGACGATCGCCGGGCACCGTGGTGATCGGCGGTCAGGGGGACTCGACCCGCTCCGCGAGCAGGTGGTCGAGCCGGCGGTAGCCCTCGGTCACGCCGCGCCGCATCGGGTAGCGGAGCACCCGGTCCCGGCCTTCCGGGGTCGCGTACCGGATCGTGCTGGTCAGGGTGGTCACCCCGGCCCGTTCGACGAGCCGGTGGTCGATCAGGGTGTCGCCGGGATAGGACTGGTCGTCGTACCGCTCGGTGTAGACCAGCCGTCGGGCCGGCTCGATCACCTGGTAGGTCCCGCCGTGTGCCATCTCCTCGTCTCCCGGGCCCCGGGAGACGAACCGCCACGCGCCGCCGACCCGCAGGTCGAGCTGGCAGTCGACGAGCTGCCAGCCCCGCGCGCCGAACCAGCGGCGGAGCAGGTCGGGGCGGGTGAGCGCGTCGAAGACCAGCCCGGCCGGGGCGTCGAAGGCCCGGGTCAGCACTATCTCCCGGTCCGTCGGGGTGGTGACGGTCAGCTCCCGGCCGCCGCCGCTCACCGGGTGCGCCCCTCGCCGCCCTCGGCCTGGAGTTCGGCGAGCAGTCCGTCGAGCCGCTGGTAGCTCTCGGCCCAGTAGTCGCGGTAGTTCTCCAGCCAGTCCAGCGCGGCCTTGAGCGGCCGGGCCTCCAACCGGCACGGCCGGCGTTGCGCGTCCCGGCCCCGGGAGACGAGCCCGGCCCGTTCCAGCACCTTGAGGTGCTTGGAGACGGCGGGCTGGCTCATCGCGAACGGCGCGGCCAGCTCGGTGACGCTGGCCTCGCCGGTGGCCAGCCGGGCGAGGATGGCCCGCCTGGTCGGGTCGGCCAGGGCCGCGAAGGTCGCGTCGAGCAGATCCGCACTCATGTTTCGTAACCTTTCAGTTCTATAACCAGATGGTTTATACCGCGGCCCGGCCGGGGGCGTCAAGCCGACCCGCCCGAGCTGCCGTCCATCGTGGACGGAGCTGGACCGGCGCCGGCAGCGATCCGGATGGATAGCATGGGCCATGGCCAGACCCCGGATCGACCCCGTCGTGTGGCGGCCGGAGCGGGCACCGGCCCGGGCCCGCCAGCGCAGCGGCAGCCACCCGATGCCACCGGTACGCCTGCACCCTGTGCCCGGCCACGGGCCGGAGGACGTCGCGGTCGACTCCGCCGGCCGGATCCACACCGGCCTCGCCGACGGCCGGCTGGTGCGGCTGGCGGCGGACGGCGCCGGAGCACGGGTGGTCGCCGAGACCGGCGGCCGGCCACTCGGCATCGAGGTGGACCGCGCCGACCGACTCGTGGTCTGCGACGCCGCGCGCGGGCTGCTCCGGGTCGAACCCGACACCGGCCGGATCGACACCCTGGTCGCCGCCGGCACGCCGGTCGGCTCGGCACCGCTGCGGCTCTGCAACAACGCGGCGGTGGCCGGCGACGGTTCGATCTGGTTCAGCGACTCGTCCCAGCGCTTCGCCCTGGCGCACTGGAAGGCGGACCTGCTCGAACACTCCGGCACCGGGCGCCTGCTCCGGTGGTGTCCGGACGGGCGAACCGAGGAGGTGCTGACCGGGCTCCACTTCGCCAACGGGGTGGCGCTGGCCGCCGACGAGTCGTACGTGGTGGTGGCCGAGACCGGAGCGTACCGGCTGACCCGGCGGTGGCTGGCCGGGCCGCGTACCGGCGAGGTGGACCGGCTCGCCGACAACCTGCCGGCCTTCCCCGACAACCTCGCCCGGGACGACGACGGGCTGCTCTGGATCGCGATGGGCTCGCCCCGCAACGCGCTGCTGGACCGGGTCTCGCCGTGGCATCCCGCCGTGCGGCGGGTGGTCTGGGCCCTGCCGGACCTCCTGCAACCGAAGCCGGCGAACACCGCCTGGGTGCAGGCGCTGGACGCCGAGGGCCGGATCCGGTACGACCTCCAGGCCACCGCCCCGGGCTTCTCGATGGTCACCGGAGTACGCCGGCACGGTGACACCGTCTGGCTGGGCAGCCTGCACGGCGGCGTTGTCGCGGCGTTCGACCTGCCGGCCGTGGCCCCCTCCTGATCGTGGGAGGTCCGCCGCAGAGCGGACTTCCGGGTATCCCCGGGTTCTGGAATGTTGGGAGCGTGTCGGCGGTCAACGGGCGAGAGCAGGCCGAGCGCGTGCTGGTCCGCGGATTCGGGGCGGTACGCCTCGCGCAGTACACCGCGGCCGGGGTAGCCGCCGTTACCACCGACCGGTCGGCGTACCTGCGGCCGGGCGTCGTGTTCGGCTTCTACGCCGTCGCCGCCGTCTGGTCGCTCCTGCTCTACGGAGGCGCGCTGCGGGGACGGCGCATCACCTGGGTCGCCGTCGTCGCCGACCTCCTGCTGATCGGGGTCGCGCTCGTTGTCATCGGCCGGCTGACCGCGCCCGGCCACGCGATCGGGTGGGCGAACTGGACCGTCGCGCCGGCGAACGCGGCCGGGGTACTCGCCGTCGTGTTCGGCCCGGGCTGGCTGGCCGTACCGTCGATCCTGCTGCTGTCCGGCTGCTACCTCGTCGGCGTGTGGCGGGATCTCGCCGCCGACTCCTCGCTCCTCGCGTCGGTGACCGGCAACATCGGCTCGCTGGTCCTGTTCACCGTCGCCGCCGGACTCGCCGCGACCTGGGTACGCGCGTCGGCCCGGGTCGCGGACGAGGCGCACGCGTCGGCGCTGGCGGCCCAGCGCCAGGCAGCCGACGCGGCCGCCCGGATGGCGTCGGTCGAGGCCCGGGACTGGGAGCGGCGGCGACAGTACCGGAACCTGCACGACACGGTGCTGTCCACGCTGACCGTGGGCGCGATGGGGCAGATCGACCTCAACACCGAGCAGTTCCGCAGCCAGTGCGAACGCGACGCGAGGTACCTGCGTTCGTTGATCACCGGGTCGGACGACGCGGTGTCGACGGACCTCGGCACCGGGCTCGGGCGCGTCGTGCGCGACCTGGCGGCTCTCGGGCTGCGGATCGACCACAACGCGGCGGAACTGCCGGCGGGCGTGCCCGGGCACGTCACCGAGGCGCTGCTGGGCGCGACCCGGGAGGCGCTCAACAACGCCCGCAAGCACTCGGGCACCGGGCAGGCGTGGCTGACGAGCCGCTGCGACGGCGCCGGCGGGGTGCGGATCACCGTCGTCGACCGGGGCGCCGGCTTCGTGCCCGCGGCCGCGCGGGCCGGCTACGGCCTGCTGGGCTCGATCCGGCACCGCGTGGTCGAGGTCGGCGGCCAGTGCGACATCACCAGTACGCCCGGCGAGGGCACCACCGTGGAGATCACATGGAAACCGTCATAACCATCGGTGCGATCGACGACGAGAAGATGCTGCTCCAGTCGTTCGCGAACTGGTTCGGCAGCACGCCCGACATCCGTCTGACGGCGCTGGCCGCCTCGGTGGACGAGTATCTCGCCGGACCCGACGCGCCGACGATCGTGCTGCTGGATCTCGACCTCGGCAACTTCACCGACCCGGCGCACAACGTCGCGCAACTGACCGCCACCGGCCGCCAGGTGATCGTCATCTCGGTGGTGAAGGACCGCCGCTGGGTGGTCTCCGCGACCGAGGCCGGCGCGGTGGCCTACATCCCCAAGGAGCGCGACCTCAACGATCTGGCGGGCGCGATCCGGGCGGTGCACCGCGGGGAGACACCGACCTCGCCGGAGCACGCGTTCCTGCTCAGCGACGACGACCGGCGCGGTCCGTCGCTGACACCCCGGGAACGGCAGATCCTGCTGGGGGTGGCGGAGGGCATGACGCACGCCGCCATCGCGCGACGGCTCGGCATCGAGAAAAGCACCGTGAAGACCCACCTGGAACGGGTCCGGCAGAAATACCGAGACCAGGGGCGACCCATCACCAATCCGGGTGACTACCTGAAGCGCGTCGGCGAAGATCCGATCCGCGGGGATCTGTCCTAGGCCGTACATCCAATTTCCAACTGTCTTCTGTGGTGTGCGGCGCGTGCCGCGACGATCCTGGAAGCCAGATTGACCTGATTCGGACTCGCGTCGTCCTGGGGAGCTCGAGTGAGTGAGGTGGCGATCGCCAGCCTGCGGGAGCTGGCCGGGCCGGACCTTTACCGGCGCAACGCCTTCCGGGTCACCGGCCTGCCGGTGGACGTGGACCGGCGCACCGCGCGAGCGCGGCAGCACCAGTTGACGGCGGCGTTGCGGGTCGGCGCCGACGTGGACTGGCAGGGTTCCTCGGCGACCACCGAGGATGTGCGCGCCGCGTTCGACGTGTTGGGCGATCCGCGCCGCCGCCTGGTGCACGAGGTGTTCGCCGAGTGGGGCCCGCCGGACGGCTGCGAATGTCCGGCGGGTGTGCACCACGACCACGACGCCGCCGTACGCGCGCACGCCGGGGCGCTCGACGTCGGCCCGACCGACCTGCTGGCCTCGACCATCTCCGGCGCGCTGCCGGGCCAGTGGACGGCGGCGGCGGCGGCCTGGACGAAGACGCTGCGATCGGCGTCGTTCTGGCGGCACCTGCACCACCGCGTGCAGCGGCTGGACGACAGGCAACTCGACGTGTCCGCCGTGGATGCGCTGCGCGCGGAACTGCCGGTGGCGCTGGTGCGCCCGCTGCTGCGGTTGGCCGCCTCCGCCGCCTATCCGGCGCCGATCCGGAAGAACCTGGCCGAGTGGCCGGTGCCGACCCGGGAACGCGACCGGCTGATCGAGGAGGCCGCCGAGCCGCTGTACACGGAGCTGGAGTCCGCCGTGCGCGACCTGCACACCCGGCTGGACTCCGGCGACGCCGACGAGATCGTGACCGAGATGCGCGCCCGGGTGAATCCGCTGCTGGCCCGGCTGGAAGGGTTGGCGCCGCGTGACGAGCACCGCCGCACGGACGCCGCCCGCGACAAGGTCGCGGTGCTGCTCAACAACTGCGCACTCGCCCGGAACCGGGCCACCGGGCAGTACGAGGGCAAGGTCAAGGGCTGGCTGGCGGAAGCGGCGAAGCTCGCCACCGATCCGGAGACCCGGCGTCGGGTCCGGGAGAACCTGCGGGGCTTCGACGAGGCGGACGAGGCGCTCAACCAGCTCCGGTTCAGGGTCGACGAGATCCGGCGGAACCGCGGGCGGTACGCGGCCGCGGCGTTCCTGCGCAGCATCCTCTCCGAGGCGACCGACGAGGCGCTCCTGGCGGCCGTCCGCGAGATGCTCTCCGATCTGGACGAGGGCGCGCCGATCTCGTACCGCACACCCAAGCGGTCGGTCCGGTACGGCTCTCGGCTCGAGCTGTCCGACTGGGAGGCTCAGGTCAGGCGGCAACGCCGCCGGGCGGTGGCCACCCTCGTCGCCTGCGCGGTCGTGGTCGTGGCGCTGGTGATGTTGATCAACGCCGTGACCGGCCCGGACGAGAGCGGGGTCGACATCCACCCGGCCGACTACAACGACGTCGCGCAGGAGATCATCTGCGTCCGGAGCGCGGACGACTGGCGCGACGGCGACTCGACGGTGGTGGAGGTGGACTGCGGGCAGGAGCACGCCGCCGAGGTGATCGCCTATCTGAGGTTGCAGAGCGCGGTCTCCGACCGGGGCGCGGACTACGACTACCTGGCCGGCCTCGCCCGATTCAGCTGCGGCGAGCAGGCGAACCACTTCGGCCTGTCGGCGAGCAGCAGGTACACGACCGACGTCATCCTGCCCGCCCCGGACATCATCATGCGGGCGGATTCACCGTCCAACTACGCGACATGCCTGGTTCGGCGTACCGACGTCGAGCGTTGGTCGTTCCGGGCGGCCGTCCGGCAGACCGGGGCCCAGCTCCCCGTACCGCGGCCGCTGACGTCCCGGGAGGGCCGGGACCACAACGCACCGGCCGGATACTGCGTGGAACACAGACAGGAGCACGACGGTGCGGACAACGTGTGGCCGATCGTGCGCTGCGACAACCCGCACTGGGCCGAGATCCTCGGCTACCAGCGCCTGGCCTGGCCCCCGCCCGGTGCGCGGCCCACGGCGGACACGACCCGGGAGCGGCTCGTGCAGGAGGCCGGCCGGGCGTGCCGGCAGTTGGCGAGCGAGCTACGGGTGCCCGACACGTTCTCGATCTCGGCGATCCCGTCCGAATGGTGGACCGAGCAGAGTCAGGAGCGGATGTACGCGGCCTGCGTGGCACACCGCAAGGACCACCAGCCCTTCGACGGGCGAGCCCGGTAGCCGGGCACATGACGCCGGACAAGGAGTCGACGGTGGGTGAGAAGACCCGAGCCGACGGGAGCGTGACGTTGCGCATCACTTCCCCGGAGGGGCGGACCCGGGGCGTCGAGCTGACGGACGGGCCCGTCACGGTCGGACGGACCGCGCCGGACCACGCGCCGCACGTGGCGCTGGAGCCGGACCCACAGCGCTGGGTCGGTCGCCTACACTGCACCCTGGACCTGAGCGACGGTGGCTGGGCGGTCACCGACAACGCGAGTGTCAACGGCACGCTGCTGCGTTGCCTGGACGGGCGCACCCAGCGCCTGGTGGGAAGCCGCCGCCTGCGGCACGGCGACACGCTCCTGATCCTCGGCGACATGTCCCCGGACGGCGAACCGCTGTACTGGGAACTGACGCTGCTCGACCCGCACACCACCCAGGCCGCGCCGTTCGAGCCGCCACCGCCGGTGCCGACGCGCGGGGCGGCCCTGCGGTACGACTGGGTGGCCGCGCGGGCGTACCGCGTCGACGAGCACGGTGAGACCCCGGTCAGCGGACTGCGGCCGCAGGGGCACCAACTGTTGCGGTACATGGTGGGTCGCAGCAGCGCCGGTGCGGCGGTCGCCTGCGGGCACGAGGAACTCGTCACCGCGCTCTGGGGGCCCCGGGAGGAGTGGCCGGCGGGCCGTGCCTACACCCGCGCCGACCTGGCCGGCGTCGTACGCGCGGTGCGTCGCGCCATCGAGGCGGACCCGTCCGCGCCGCGCATCCTGGAGACCATCACCGGCATCGGGTACCGGCTCAACGTCACGAACCCCGAGGACGACTCGTGAGCCTGCTGGAGAGCGGCGACCGGGTCACCGAGACGCTCGTGGTGGACCGGCTGCTCGGGGAGGGCGCGTTCGCCGAGGTGCACCGGGTGCGCCACGAGTACCTCGGCTGGCAGGCCATGAAGGTCTTCAAGCGGGTCGCCTCGCTCGACGAGACCCGGACCCTGCTGGAGGAGGCCCGACTGCTGTCCACACTGGGTCACCCGAACATCGTCCGGGTGTTCGACGCCGGCACCGTGCGGACACCGCAGGGGGTCCGGGGGTTCTTCACCATGGAGTACGTGGCCGGGGGCAGCCTGGAGCGGCTGATCCGCGCACACGGCCCCACGATTCCGGTCGAGCTGGCGGTCGAGGTGGCCGAGCAGATCGCCTCCGGGCTGACCGCCGCGCACGAACAGGACCCGCCGATCCTGCACCGTGACCTCACGCTGGCGAACATCCTCGTCGGATACGACGGCAGCGGCCTGCGGATCCGGATCAGCGACTTCGGGCTGGCCAAGCGCGCCGACCCGTTCACGATGCTGGCCAGCGCCCAGGGCACGTTCGCCTTCATGGCACCGGAGGTGCTGCGCCGCGAAGGGTACTCCCGGGCCAGCGATGTGTGGTCGGTGGGCACCATCGTGTACCTGCTGCTGACCAACCGCCTGCCCTACGACGACGGTGCACCCCTGTCGTCGTACTCGCCGGGCCGGTTCGCCCGGGTACCGCTGCCGCCGAGCCGCTACCACCCCGAGGTGGACCCGGAGCTGGACCGGATCCTCCTGTCCACACTGGAGACGGACCCGGCCAACCGGCCGGCCACCGCGGGTGTGCTGGCCGCCGAACTGCGCGGTCGACGACTCGGCGGCGGTTCCGCCCCCAGCCGGGGCGAGCCGGCCGACGCCCGGGCCCGGCGGCTTGCCGACCAGGCGCTGGCGCTGGCCCGGCACGCCGGCCAACTCGACCGTGCGGCGGGTCTCATGGCGCAGGCGCTGGACCTGTCGCCGGAGCTGCGCGCGCGCTACCTGCCCAAGCTGAACCTGTGGCGACGAGGGGTGACGATGTGAACCGCATGACCAGACTGCGCGAGGAGTTTCGCCAGCGCCGGCACCATCGGGAGTTCCGGATCCCGCCTCCGATGTGGACGGAGGCGCAGCGGGCCCGCCTGGAGGAGCTGCTGACTGCGGTCCGGGACGCGAAGCCGGCCGAGAAGGAAGCGTCGCCGGCCGAGAAGGAAGCGCCGCCCGCCCAGCCGGACGAGGCGGCCCTGGCGACAGCCGTGACGAACCTGTGGCGGGCCCAGCGGAAGCTCGCCGCGACCGGCGAGCGGCCGTCGCCCCGGGACCGGCAGGCCGGCCGCTACCTGCGTACCTCCACCGAGGCGCTGGCCGACGCCGGCCTGGTCGTCCAGGACCACGACGACGACGTCTTCGACGCGGGGCGGGAACTCGAAGTCCTGGTGTACCAGGAGAACCCCGCCCTGACCGCCGAGACAGTCATCGAGACCGTACGGCCGTCCGTCTATCTGCACGGGCGGCTCATCCAGGTGGGGCAGGTCATCGTCGGCACCCCCACCCAGCCCGTTGACGGAGGGAACGACCATGCGTGACACCATCGACTTCGGCATCGACCTCGGCACCACCAACAGCGCGATCGCGGTGGTGGAGGAGGACGGCGGCGTCGCCGTCATCAAGAACAACGACGGCTGGGACATCACGCCCTCGGCGGTGTGGATTCCGAAGCCCGGTGTGGTGCACGTCGGGCGCCGGGCGCGCGAGCGGGTGCAGAGCGACCCGGAGAACGCGACCGCCGAATTCAAGCTGGAGATGGGACTGGCCGACGCCGGCAAGCGGTTCGGCCGGGCCGGCACGACGCTGACGCCGCCGCAGCTCTCCGCCGAGGTGCTCAAGTCGCTGCGGGCGGACGCCGCGCACCACAGCGGCAGCCCACCGGAGGCGGCGGTCATCACCGTGCCGGCCGCCTTCTCGCTCAACCAGAACAAGGCGACCCTGGAGGCGGCGGCGCTCGCCGGGCTCAGCGCCGCCTGCCCGCTCGTCCAGGAGCCCACCGCGGCGGCCTTCGCGTACGGCTTCCACGACGCCGACGACCGGGCGTACTGGATGGTGTTCGACTTCGGCGGCGGCACGTTCGACGCGGCCGTGGTGAGCAAGCGTGACGGCGACCTGCGGGTGCTGAACCACGCCGGTGACCCGTACCTCGGCGGCAAGCTCATCGACTGGGCGGTGGTGGAGCGGGTCCTGGCCCCCGCCGCCGCGGCCGAGTTCGGCTTCGCCGACTTCCGCCGCGACAACCCCGAGTGGCGCGTGCACTTCGCCAAGCTGAAGTGGCTCGCCGAGGAGGGCAAGATTGAGCTTTCCCGCCGGAACGCGATCGAGCTGGTGGTGGAACTGACGGTCGGAGGTGACATCGAGACGTTCGAGTACACGCTCCGCCGGGACGAGCTCGACCGGGTCGCCGAGCCGTTCTACGCCCGGGCGATGAACCTGTGCCGCAGCGCGCTCGCCGACGGCGGACTGGACGCGGGCGACATCGACCGACTGCTGCTCGTCGGCGGCACCACCCTCGCGCCCGGTCTGCGGGAGCGCCTCGCCGACAGCCGCGACGGTCTCGGCATCGTGCTCGACACCAGCCTCGATCCGACCACCGTGGTCGCCCGGGGTGCCGCCATCTTCGCCAGTACCGTCCGGCGCCCCGACCCACCGTCGTTCCAACCGGCAGCCGGCGAGTTCGCCCTGCAACTCGCGTACGAGCCGAGCGTCACGACCACCACGCCGGTGGTCGCCGGCAAGGTGCACGCCGCCGCACCGATGGACTGGACCGGGTACGGCGTGACGCTGCGCAACCCGGACGGGCAGCCGCCGTTCCGCACCGGACGGGTCGAGCTGAACGCCGAGGGCGCCTTCCTGACCGAGGTCGCGGTGGATCCGCATCGGACGTCGCGGTTCACGGTGGAACTCACCGACGGGTCCGGCGTGCCGCAGCAGGTGTCCCCCGACTCGCTCTCCATCACGCACCGGGATGTCGAGTTCGGCGGTGCCCGGCTGACCCACTCGCTCGGCATCCAGCTCGCCGACCGGGCGTTCGCGCCGCTGCTGCGCAAGGGCGCGACGCTGCCGACCCGGGCGCGCGACGTGTTCCGTACCGCCGCCGCGCTGCGCCGCTCGGACACCGAGGCGGTGGTCCGGATCCCGGTGGTGCAGGGCGAACGGGACCGCGCCGACCGCAACCGGCCGGTCGGCATGCTGGAGATCCGCCCGCTGGACGTGCGGATCGACCTGCCGGCCGGAGCCGAGGTCGAGGTGACGTTCGAGGTGGACACCTCCAGCCTGGTCACCGTGGTCGCCGACGTGCCGCTGATCCAGGCCCAGTTCGAGGCGGAGATCAACCTCGACGAGGTCCGCACGCCACAGCCGGCCGAACTCGCGACCGCGCTGGCCGAGGCCGAGCAGCGGATGGCCGCGCTGCGGGAGTCGCGCGCGTCGGACGTACCGGAGGTGCGCGACCAGCTTGCGCGGCTCGACGACGAGGGCACGCTGACCACCGCGCGGGAACAGGTCCGGGCCGCCGGCGTGGACGCGGGCGCGGCCGCCACCGCCGAGGACCGGCTACGTGAGGTGCAGGCGCAGCTCGACGACATCGAGGAGGCGGCCGACCGGCCGGCGCTGGTACGGGAGCTGCGTGACCTGCTCGCCGAGACGGGTCGGCTGGTGTCCGAGGTGGGGCACCCCGCCGACCGGTCGGCGCTGGCCGAGTTCGAGCAGCGCGCGAACGAGGCCATCGAGAGCGGCAGCTCGGCGCGGATCAAGGCGGAGACCGAGCGGGTCACCGAGTTCCTCATCGAGCTGGAACGGCGGCAGCCGGGCTGGTCGGTACGCCTCTTCTACGCGCTCTGCGAGCAGCAGGGCCGGATGCAGCCGTCCGGTGAGGCCCGCGGGCTCGTCCGGGAGGGCAAGGAGGCGCTGGCCGCTGGCGACGAGCGCGCGCTCGACGCGGTCAACTCGCGGCTGGTCCGGCTGCTGCCGCGCGACGAGCAGCCGAAGATCATCGGGCTGGTCGGCCGGTGACCGCGCCGGCCCTGAGCACCGACCTGGCGCTGAGCCGGGCCACGGCCGCGGCTCGGCGCGGCGATCTGGACGGTGCCGCCGAGGCTCTGGTCGCGTTGGACGGCGACGAGCCGGCCGTCCTCGACCTGCTCGCCCGGATCCGTGCCCAGCAGGGGCGCTGGCGGGAGGCGGACGAGTGCTGGGCGGCGGTCCAGGCGATCGACCCGGGCCACGAGGGCGCCGCCGCCGGCCGGCGGGCGGTCGCCGCCATCCTCGCCGGTGACCGCCGGGCACGCCCGGTCGCTCCGCCGGTGCGCCTCGCGGCGGCCGGCGCGGTGGTGGTCGCGGTCGTCGCCGGTACCGTGGTCGTGCTCCCGTCGCTGTCAGCGTCGCCGCCCGCCAGGCCGGCCGCGTCCGTGACCACCCCGACGCCGGACGCGGCGGCGCTGGACGCGGAGCGGCGCCGTGCCGCGGAGTTGCAGGGCCGGCTCGCGCAGATCGAGGCGGAGCAGGCGGCGGCCGCTCGGGCGTTGGCCGCCCGGCTCGACGCGATAGCGCGCGGCGTCACCCTGCCCGGCGTCGTGGTGAAGCGCCGGCCGGATGCGGTGGAGGTCTACTTCCGGAGGGGTCTGTTCAGCCGCGACGCCTGGCTGACCGCGAACGGCGCCGACGTGCTCGCCGACGTCGGCCGCCGCCTGCCCGACCTCGACGTGGCCGTGACCGTGGTCGGGCACAGCGTGCCGGTGCCGGGCGGACGCACCAGCGGCGGCTCGGGTACGGCACTGAGCCGGGCCCGGGTCGCGGCGCGGGAGCTGGCGGAGGCCGGCGACCTGCCACTGACCGCGTTCACCCTGCGCTCCGCCGACCAGTCGCAGGGCCCGTTCCGCGAACCGGCCCGCAACCGCACCGCGAGCCTCGTCCTCACCCCCGCATGATCGAGGCGTCTCCGCTCGACCGGGGTCAACTCGCAGAGGTGACGTCGGCAACAAACTTCCCTATCACTCCCTATCGAGGGTAGGTTAGGTGCCGATGAGTGAGGAGATGTACTCGGTCGAGCAGGTGGCCGAGCGGCTCGGCCTGCACGTCCGGACCGTACGCGGCTACATCCGCTCCGGCCGGCTCCGGGCGGTACGGATCGGCAAGCAGTACCGGATCGCCCGGGCCGACCTCGACGCGTTGACCGGCGGCGCCGGCCCGGCCCGGCCCGCCGGCCGCGCCACGGTCGAGGTGTCGAGCATCGTGCAGGTCGACGGCATCGACCGGTCCGGAGTCGACCGGCTCGGCACCCTCCTGCTCGCCGGGGCGAACACCAACCACGCTCCCGGGCATCCGCTGCGGGTGCAGATCGTCCACGACGAGGAACGAGACCGGATGAAGATCGTGATACTCGGCGACGCCGCCGCCACCGCCGAGCTGCTGCGCCTGCTCGACGCCGTACTGCACGGCGACAACGGCCTGCTCAGCGGGGAGGTGTCGGATGCCTGACGAGATCCAGGACCGAGCCGGCGAGTCGGTGCTGGTCTGCGACCCGGCCGGCCCGCCGATCAGCACCGAGCAGGACGCGCTGGACCTGATCGGCGCGGCCTTCCTCGGCGCCACGGTGGTGGCGGTGCCGGCGAGCCGGCTCGACCCGAGCTTCTTCACCCTCGGCACCCGCTTCGCCGGTGAGGTCATGCAGAAGTTCGTCAACTACCGGCTGCGGCTGGCGGTGGTCGGCGACATCTCCGGGCCCCTCGCGACCAGTTCCGCGCTGCGCGCCCTGGTCGAGGAGTCGAACCGGGCCGACCACATCTGGTTCGTACCGGATCTCGACGCCCTCGACGACCGGCTCCGCGCCCTGGCCGAGCGGCCGCACCGCCGACCGGCCTGACCGGTCCGCACCCGCCGGTTTCGGCCCGACGCTCCCGGGCGGAGCCGGCGGACCTGGACGGGCGGGCGGTAGGCGTCGCACCGGCCCGGTAGCCTGCCCGGCGTGAACAGCCCTGCGGGGGCCGGCCCCGGGCTGACCGACGAGCGGGCGGCCCGGCTTGCCGTGCTCGACCACATACTCGCGCTGGTCGCGGCGGCACCCTGCGGCGACGCCCTGGTGCTGCGCGGCAGCATGACGATGCGGTCCTGGGTCGGTGACCGGGCACGCGAGCCGGGCGACCTCGACTGGGTGGTGCGGCCCGGCGCACCGGTCCCGCTGGACGACCTGCACCCGCACCCCTACCTCGACCGCCTCGACCCGGTCCGGCTCTGGCCGGAGGCGGTGCACGGGGTGCCCCGGGACGAGCCCTGGATGTTCGAGGACTTCGACACCGGCGGGCTGCCGGCGCGGCTGCCGCCGGAGGGGCTGCACTGGGTCGAGGCCGCCGAGACCGCGCTGCTGCCGAGCCCGCACCGGGACGTCGTCGAACTGCTGCGCCGGCATCCCACGGCCGTCGGCGACCTCCGGGTCGACCCGGACGGCATCGTCGAGGACAGCACCTGGGGCTACTCGTACGACTCCGGTTACCGCGACCCCGCCGGGGAGGGCGGCGGGGGAAGCCGGCTCGTCGTGCCCTGGCGGGCCGGCGACGCGCTCGCCGGCACGGTCCGGCTCGATTTCGCGTACGACGAGCGGCTGCCCGAGCCACCCCGACTGCTCGCGGTGCCCCGGCAGGACGGCACCGACCCGCCGACGGTGCTGTGGGCGGCGACGCCACAGCTCTCGCTCGGCTGGAAACTCCAGTGGCTCTGCACCGACCAGGCGACCGACGGGCACTGCGCCGGAAAGGACCTCTACGACGCGGTGCTGCTCGCCGAGCTGCCCGAGGTGAGACTCTCGGCCCGGCTGCTCCGTACTGTGCTGCGCCGGATCCCCGACCCGGAGCTGCTGCGACCGGCGGCGGTCCGGGGCTGGGCCGTGGACTGGTCCGACCTGGCCGACCGGCATCCGCCGGCCGGGGTCGACCCGACGCCCTGGCTCGACCGGCTGGCCGCCGCGCTGGCACCGGACCTGCCGCCGTAGCCGGCGCTCGGGTTGCGGCGTCGAGGGTCGCACGTCCCGGCCGGGGTGGAGCGGCGGGCCCGGATCATCCCCGGGGGCTCTGGTCCTTCTCCTGGTAGACGTCCGGCACCCCGTCGCCGTCGCCGTCGTGCTCCTCCACCGTGCGGAGCCGCTGGTAGTGCCGGTTGCGGGCGCGGAGCACGACCGCGGCCAGCAGCGCCGAGATGAGTGAGCCGAGCAGTACGCCGATCTTGGTGTGGTCGTCGCGCTCAGTGCCGGCGCCGAACGCCAGCTCGCCGATCAGCAACGACACGGTGAAGCCGATCCCGGCCAGCAGCGCCAGCCCGAACACGTCCCACCAGCTCAGCCCCTCGGCGAGCCTGGCCCGGGTGAACCGCTGCACCAGCCAGGTCGCGCCGAAGACCCCGACGCCCTTGCCCACGACCAGCCCGACCACCACCCCGACGGCGACCGAGTCGGTGAGGGAGGCACCCAGACCACCCGCGCCGACCACCGACACCCCGGCGGCGAAGAACGCGAAGACCGGCACCGCGATCCCGGCGGAGAGTGGCCGGAACCGGTGCTCGAAGTGCTCGGCCAGCCCCGGTCCGGGCCCCGGCTTGCGCCGCGACACCGGTACGGTGAAGGCGAGCGCCACCCCGGCGACCGTGGCGTGCACTCCGGAGGCGTGCACCAGCGCCCAGGTCACCGCCGCGAGCGGGAGCAGCAGCCACCAGGACCGGACCCGTCGCTGGACCAGCAGGCCGAACAGCACCAGCGGGACCAGTGCCAGGAGCAGCCAGCCGAGGTGCAGGGCGCTGGTGTAGAAGAACGCGATGATCATGATCGCCAGCAGGTCGTCGACGACCGCGAGGGTCAGCAGGAACGTCCGCATCGCGGCCGGCAGGTGGGTGTTGATCACGCTCAGTACGGCGAGCGCGAACGCGATGTCGGTGGCGGTCGGGATCGCCCAACCCGCCAGCGCCCCGTCCCCGGTGCGGAGGTTGAACGCGGCGTAGATCAGGGCCGGCACCGCCATGCCGCCGACGGCGGCCGCGACGGGCAGCACCGCCCGGCGGGGTTCCCGAAGGTCCCCGGCGACGAACTCGCGCTTGAGTTCCAACCCGGCGACGAAGAAGAAGATCGCCAGCAGGCCGTCGGCCGCCCAGGTCGCCAGGGAGAGGTCCAGGTGCAGGGCGGCGGGGCCGACCTTGAGGTCACCGAGCGACCGGTACGCCCCGGACCACGGCGAGTTCGCCCAGGCCAGCGCGACTACGGCGGCGGCCAGCAGCAACACCCCACCGACGGTCTCGGCACGCAGGATGTCACCGATGCGCCGAACCTCGGGCCAACTGCCCCGGGAGAAGAGGTTCGGCATGCGGCTGCCGGGGGTGGCCATCAGTGTGCCTCCGGTGGGTCGACGAATGAACCGCCGACCAGACTTCCCGGCACACCGGCTCCCACCCTACCGAACGCGCGATCATCGCCCCAGCCGGATACGGGTTCCACCTCCGTCGAGCGCCTGAACCGGAGCTGTCCGGCACCGCCGAACGGAAGCGGAGGGACAATTGCCGCTGCTAGGTTGAAAACATGTTCATCCGGGCCAGAGGTATCGCCCGGTCCCTGCTGCTCTACCACTGCCGGCCGGCCACCCAGCGCCGGGCCGCGCGACTCTACGGGCAGTTCCTGCGCCCGGGAGACGTCGGGTTCGACATCGGCGCGCACGTGGGCGGCCGGGTGCGGATCTGGCGGCGGCTGGGCGCCCGGGTCGTCGCCGTCGAACCACAGCCGGACTGTCTACGCCTGCTGCGCTGGGCGTTCCGCCGGGACCACGACGTCACCATCGTCCCGGCGGCGCTCGGCGCTCGATCCGGTCGGGCGACGATGGCGCTCTCCACCGCCACCCCGACGGTGTCGACGATGTCGGCCGACTGGATCCGGTCGGTGGCCACGGACCGCGGCTTCGCGCGGGTGAGATGGGACCGGGCGGTGCAGGTGGAGGTGACCACCCTCGACGAACTCATCGGGGCGTACGGCGTACCGGCGTTCTGCAAGATCGACGTCGAGGGCTTCGAGGCGAACGTCCTCGCCGGACTCGGCCGACCGCTGGCCGCGCTGTCGTTCGAGTACCTTCCGTCGGCGCACGACGCCGCACTCACCGCACTGGACATCGTGGACGACCTGGGTGCGCCCGTCGGCGGGTACCGCTACAACTACTCGCCGGTCGAGACGATGCGGTTCGCCAGCGAGCGCTGGCTGGACGCCTCCGGCCTGGTGAGCCTGCTCGACCGCTTCCGCCCGCTGGGCCGGTCCGGCGACGTCTACGCCCGGCTGACCCCGGCCGGGACCGCGCGAAACCACTCCCGCGCACCCGGTCGGGCGGCGGATCCGTGGGCCGGCCGGGCCGAGGGCGCCACCGACGGCGGGTAGGCTGCCGGATCATGGACGCCTCGGGCCCGGACCGCCGCTACGCCGCGACGAATCCGCCCCGGAGCGCCGAACTTCACCGGCCGGCCGCATGACCGGCCGGGAGCCGACCGGCACCCCGGTACTGCGCCGGTTGACCGGGCCGGAGGCGCTGGTGCTGCGTGACCGGCTGGTCGAGACGTACGCGGCGGTGTTCTGCGCGCCGCCGTGGAACGACTCTCCCGAGCGGGCCGCCCGGTTCGGCGAACTGCTGGCCGAGTGGGCCGGGCAGCCGGGCTTCGTCGCCGTCCTGGCCGACGACGCCGGACCCGCCGGATCCGGTGCCGACGACGGGACGGTTCCCGCCTTCGCGCTCGGGTTCACCACTGGGCACCCGTTCCCCGCCGACCGCGCCTACGGGCAGGTACGCCGGCTCCTCGGGCCGGCCACGGAGGCGCTCTCCGGCTGGCTGGAGGTCGCCGAGCTGGCCGTACGTCCGGCGGCCCGGCGGGCCGGACTCGGCCGGCGCCTGCTGGCCGCGCTCACCGAGGACCGGCCGGCGTGGCTGCTGACCGTTCCGCAGGTCGCCGGCGCCACCGCCTTCTACGACGCGGTGGGCTGGATCCGGCAGGGCACCGGTTACGGCATCACGGTCTACACCAACCGGCCGCTACCGCGCTGAGGCGCCGCGCCGGCAGCGGTGCGGTCGGGCCGGGCGGCTCCGCAGGCCAAGGCCCGTAGGCCAAGGCCCGTAGGCCAAGGCCCGCAGGCCACGCCCACCAGAGCAGCACGCCATCGGGACGCCGGGCCGCACCGTGTCTAGAAAACTTGACATGATGTCTACGGCTCTTTACTCTTCGCTGTGTCAAGAATTCTTTACCTCTCGAAGGCGGCAACCATGTCGTACGAGGAAAAGGGCACCTGGGTGGCCCTGACGGTCGGCGTCACCGTCTACCTCGGCTATCTCGCGGTCGTCCTGGGCCGGCTGGCCGGCACGCCCGTGGCAGCGGTGGCATACGTGCCGGCCCTGCTGCTGGCCATCGGCGTCTCGATCGTCGCGTCGATCGTGGCCCGCATCGCGGTCGAGATCGCCCGCCCCAGCGACAGCCACTCCGGCGACGTCCGGGACAGGGAGATCCACTGGTTCGGTGAACGCGTGGGACAGCGGCTGCTGATGACCGCCGCGCTCGGGGCACTCGGCCTGGCGCTCTTCGAGGCCGAGCACTTCTGGATCGCGAACGTGCTCTATCTCGGCTTCGTCGCCTCCTCGGTGGTCGGATCCGTGGTCAAGCTCCGCGCCTACCGCAGGGGTATCTAGCCGTGGTCAAGCCCACCAGGGTCACCAACTCGATCCGCGCCCTGCGCTTCGCCGCCGGCGAGATGACGCAGGCCCAGCTCGCCGAGCGGATCGGGGTGACCCGCCAGACGATCATCGCGATCGAGCAGGGCAGATACTCGCCGTCACTGGAGATGGCGTTCCAGATCGCCCGGGTCTTCGCGGTGCCGCTCGACGAGGTGTTCCAGTACCCCGACTCCGGAGGAGAGCAGCCATGAGAGCAGCGGTGTACCGGACGTACGGCCCACCGGACGTGGTCCGGGTCGAGGAGGTCCCGACCCCCGTCCCCGGCGACCAGGACGTCGTCGTCCAGGTCCGCGCCGCGACGCTCGGCGTGACCGACGGTACCGCCCGGCGCGGCTCACCGGGCTACGCCCGGCTCTTCTTCGGGCTCCGCCGCCCGAGGTGGAACGTGCTGGGATCCGACTTCGCCGGTGTGGTCTCGGCGGTCGGGGCGGGCGTGACCCGGCTGCGGGTCGGCGACGAGGTGGTCGGGGTCACCGGGCCGGACTTCGGCGCGCACGCCGAATACGTCCGCGTCCGCCAGGACGGCGCCCTCGCACCCAAGCCGGCCAACCTCGACTTCGCCGAGGCGGTCGCGCTGATCGACGGCACCGCGCTGGCGTTCCTGCGCGACCGGGCCCGGCTGCGCTCCGGCCAGACGATCCTGGTCAACGGCGCCTCCGGGAGCGTCGGGAGCACCGCCGTGCAACTCGGCAGACACTTCGGCGCCCGGGTCACCGGGGTGTGCAGCACACCCCACCTCGACCTGGTACGCGAACTCGGCGCCGAGACGGTGCTCGACTACACCAGGGAGGACTTCACCCGCACCGGCCAGACCTACGACGTCGTCTTCGACGTGGCCGGCACCAGTACGTTCGGGCGCTGCCGCCGGATACTCAACCCGGCCGGACGCTACCTCAGCCCGGTACCGTCGCCGAGCCTGCTGCTCCTGACACCGTGGACGGCCGCGTTCGGCCGGCGGAAGGCGGTCGTCTCGTTCACCGGGCTGCGGAAGGCGGCGGAGAAGACCCGCGACCTGCTGCTGGTGCGGGAGCTGGCCGAGGCCGGCGCGCTCCGGCCGGTCATCGCGGACCGCTATCCCTTGGAGCGGATCGCGCAGGCGCACCGCCACCTGGACCGTGGCAAGTACGGCAACATCGTCGTCACCATGGGCCCGGCCGGTTGAGACCGTGGGGCCGTACCCACCACGGTGGACAGCGGCCCCACGGATCACGGTACGCTCGCTGCGGCGGAGGAAGTTCGTCTGCTTGATCATCCTTTGCGATGGGAGAGGACACGATGACCGCTTCTCCGATACTCCCCCTGAAGCGCACCTGCCCGTACGCGCCACCCGCCGAACACCTGCGGTTGCAACAGCAGGAGCCGGTGGCCCGGGTGACCCTGCCGGACGGCTCGACGGCATGGGCGCTGAGCCGGCTCGAAGACATCCGCGCCATGCTCACCGACCCACGGTTCAGCTCCGACCGGCAACGCGACGGCTATCCGTTGCAGTCCCCCGGACAGCAGCGTGCCAATCAACGGCCGGTGCTGATCGAGCTCGACCCGCCGGAGCACGGCACGGCCCGTCGCGCCGTCGTCGGTGAGTTCACCATCAAGCGGATGAACGCGCTGCGCCCGCGCATCCAGCAGATCGTCGACGACTGCCTCGACGCCATCCTCGCCGGGCCGCGCCCGACCGACCTCGTGTCGACGCTGGCTCTGCCGGTACCGTCGCTGGTCATCTGCGAGCTGCTCGGCGTGCCCTACGCCGACCACGACTTCTTCCAGAGCCGCTCGGCGAACCTGCTGCTCCGGTCGGCCCCGGCGCAGGAACGTTTCGCCGCCGCCCAGGAGATCCGCGAATACATGGCCACGCTGATCGCGGAGAAGGCGAAGACACCCGGTGACGACCTGCTCAGCCGGCAGCTCGGCAGGGGAGCCGATCACGAGGACCTGGCGGGCCTAGGCTTCCTGCTGCTGCTCGCCGGGCACGAGACCACCGGAAACATGATCTCGCTCGGCACGATGACCCTGCTGGAGCGGCCGGAGGCGCTGGCCGCGCTGAAACGGGACCCGGCCGTCACACCGCAGGTCGTCGAGGAACTGCTCCGGTACTTCACGATCGCCGAGTACGTCACCTCGCGGATCGCCGTCGAGGATGTCGAGATCGGCGGGGTGCTCATCCGGGCCGGCGAGGGCGTCGTCACGCTCGCCAACGCGGCGAACCGGGACCCGGCGGCGTTCACCGACGGCGACACCTTCGACATCGACCGCGCCGCCCGCCACCACATCGCGTTCGGCTTCGGTGCCCACCAGTGCCTGGGGCAGAACCTCGCCAGGGTCGAACTCCAGATCGTCTTCGACAGTCTCTTCGCCCGCATTCCCGACCTCAAGCTGGCCGTGCCGGTCGACGAGCTGTCCTTCAAGGACGACTCCACCGTCTACGGCCTGCACTCGCTCCCGGTCACCTGGTAGGCGGCGGGATGCGGATAACAGCCGACCTGGAGCGTTGCGTCGGTGCCGGCCAGTGCGTACTCACCGAACCCGCCGTCTTCGACCAGAGCGACGACGACGGCACCGTGATCATCCTCCGTGCCGCACCCGAGGACGCCGAAACGGTCCGCCGGGTACACGAAGCGGTCCGGATCTGCCCCAGCCAGGCCCTGACCCTCACCGAGCCCGGCCCGACGCCCTGACCCCTCCTCCGGTCCCCGGGGCGGCCGGGCGGGGGTGCGGCCGGGGTCGCGCTACTCGTGCCGGCTGACGCCCTCGGAGTGCATGCCGGTCTCCTCCTCCAGCGGGTTGTTGCGGAGGTCGTCGAGCGCGGTGTCGTCGGGAAAGAACCGGCGGCCCGGCCCGGGGTCGGAGGGTGCGCCACCGGGTCCCGCTTCCGGGGTACGGCTCGGCTCGACCGAACCGAACCCGTGTCTGCCCGCCCCCTGCGGCCACGGTTGGGGCGGCTGCGCGTCGGCCCGCCGTTCGGCACGTCGCGCGGGTGGCAGGCCGGCCTCCTCGCTTCCCTCGTCCAGCGGCGAGTCCTCGGCCGCGCCCCACGGCGCGTCCCGATCCTCCGTACCGCCGGTGGTCCCCCACGGTCCGACCGACTGCGGTCCACGGTTTTGCCCGTCCGGGGCCGCCTGACCGCCGTCGGCGTCGGCCGGCCGGAGCTGTCCGCCCGGATCCTGGTCCGCCGGTCGCCTCTTCGCGCCCATCCCCACCACCCTCGCTGCCGAGTCGTCCCGCCCGGTCGTCCGGTGCGTGTGCGGTTCCCGGCCGACGGCAAGACATGCGGCCGGACCGGAAGGGATCTCGGGTAGACCTCTCCGGGGCGGCGTCCGCCAGCCGCCGCTGCGGCGAGTGCCGGCCGGGAACAGGGGTTGGAGCAGCCTGGCCGGGGTATAGCCGTCTACCGGACGTCCGGGCCGACGTCGACCGGCTGCCCGGCTCGGCCCGGCCCGGCGCCTTCGTCAGGCGCGCATGACGGTCGCGATCGGGATGCGGGCGGCCCGGATGGCCGGAATGAGACCGCCGAGCAGCCCGGCCACCAGGCCGGCGATGACTCCGGCGACTCCCGCGCGCCACGGGAACACCGTGTCCGCCAGGAACGGCGCCTGGTCGGCGAAGAGGGTGCCGGCCACGTTCAGGGCGAGCGCGGACACCCCGATGGCGGCGGCCGCGGTCAGCAGGCCGGTGAGCAGGGTCTCGGCGAGGACGATGCCGGCCAGCAGCAGGCGCGAGGTGCCCACCGCCCGGCGCAGCGCGAACTCCTCGACCCGCTCCCCCACCGTCGCCAGCCCGACGTTGAGGATTCCCGCGACCCCGATCAGCAGGACCAGGCTGGCCATGCCGAGAAAGATCCAGCGGATCAGGGCCAGGTCCCGGGCGATCTGCTGACGGGCCTCGATCGTCTCGAAGTGGATCTGGTCCGCCGGTATCCCGGTCGCGGTGAGCCGGAGCACCAGCAGCCGCTCCAGTTCGCCCGCCGTCGGGGCCATCATCACCTGGAGGCCCGGCCCGAACTCGCTCGACTCGGCCGCCGGAGCCATCCAGGTCGCCAGTTCGTCGGCCCGGGAGTAGGCGACCGGCTGCGGGCTGCCGTCGTCGACCACACCGATGATTCGGGGCGTCGGGTTGGCCGTCGCCCCGTCGATGCGCATCTCGGCCGGCACCTGGTGCCGGTTGAAGCCCTTCGCCGCCTCCAGGTTGAGCACCAGCCGGGGTGCCAGGGAGGGCGCCGAGGTGAAGTCGAGCCACTCCCCGGAAACCTCCCGGAAGGGCTTGAACTGGCGGATGTCGCCGGTCAACGTGGTCAGGGTCAACTCGATCGCCTGACCGGGCACCGGTGTCCCGCCGTCACCGCCCGGCGAGATCGGGCGGCAGCCGTACTGGTCGCAGTACATCGGGCCGCCTGGGCCGCCGTAGCCGCCGGCCTGGTCGAACGGGGCCCCGCCGGGGTTGACCGGGGCGACTCCGGGCTCGCCGACGGTCGCCTGCCGGGTGACGATCGCGACCGCGTCCGGCCGGTTCGCCAGCGTCTCCGAGCTGGCCCGGACGGCCTCCCGGCCGCCCGGCAGGTACGCCTGCCGAGTGCCGTCCTTGCCCACCTGTAGCGCGAGGTTGGTCAGTTGGGCCTGTTCGAGGGTCTCGGCGCCGGCCTGCACCACCA
Organism: Plantactinospora veratri; assembly: GCF_036421995.1. Lineage (NCBI taxonomy): Bacteria > Bacillati > Actinomycetota > Actinomycetes > Micromonosporales > Micromonosporaceae > Plantactinospora > Plantactinospora veratri. Next base: position 309,675 of record NZ_JAZGQL010000012.1, on the reverse strand, counting down.
CCACGGCCAGTACGCCGAGGAAGAGGCTGACCATCGACAGGAAGGTACGCATCTTGCGGGCCCGGATGCCCTGGGCGCCGATGATCAGCGCGGAGCGGAACCGCCCGGAGAGCCGGATCACCGGCTCGCCCCTTCCGGCGCCGCAACCGCCCCGAACGGCAGGGTCTCGGACTGGGCGGACTCGGACCGGGCGGACTCGGACTGGGCGGGTTGCGTGCTCCACGCCGGGTCCGCGGTGGAGGTCGCCGGTTCGAGCACCCCGTCGCGCAGCCGCAGCACCCGGCGCATCTTGTCGGCGTGGTCCCGGTCATGGGTGACCAGGATCAGCCCGCAGCCCCGTTCGGTGGCCGAGCGCATCACCTCGATCACCAGGTTGCCGGTCTCGGTGTCGAGCGCGCCGGTCGGCTCGTCGGCCAGCAGCAGGCGGGGTTCCCGGACCAGGGCCCGGGCCACCGCCACCCGCTGCTGTTCGCCGCCGGAGAGCCGGGCCGGGCGGTGCTTCGCCAGATGGGCGATGCCGACCTGGTCGAGCGCGGCCATGGTGCGGGCCCGGCGCTTGCGGCGCGGTAGCCAGCCCTGCCCGTTGACCAGGGCCATCGCCACGTTCTGGGCGGCGGTGAGGTGCCCCAGCAGGAAGAACCGTTGGAAGACGAAGCCGAACTCGGCGCTGCGCAGGGCGGCCGCCCGGCGTTCGGGCAGCCGGGTGATGTCCCGGCCGCCGAGCAGATAGCGGCCGCCGTCCGGACGGTCGAAGAGGCCGATCAGGCTGAGCAGGGTGCTCTTGCCGGAGCCGGACCGGCCGAGGATCGCCACGCTCTCCCCCTCGGCGACGGTGAGGTCGACGCCGTCGAGGATCGTCCGTGGCGTGCGCTGCCCCTTCAACGTCTTGGTGATGCCGTGCAACTCCAGCAGCGCCGTCATTTCCCGCCCATCGGGTCGGCCGGGCCGCCGGGCTGTCCCGGCGCCGGTTTCGCCGGCGGCAGGTTGGGGCCGGGTACGGCGACCGTCTCGTCACCGGTCAGCCCGGACTTGATCTGCACGACCTTGCCGTCGCTGAGCCCCAGTACCACGTCCCGGGTCTCCCGGTTGCCGTCCGGGCCGACCACGTCCACCTTGCCGCTGCCCTGACCTCCGGCGACCGCCTCGACCGGGAGCACGAGTGCGTTCTTCGCCCGGGCGGTCACCACCTGGAGGGTGGCGGTGGCACCGTTGATCAGTTTGACGTTGGCGGGCGCCGTGCAGACCAGCCGCATGCCGGTCGGCTCGGAGGGTTCGACCGGCTGCCTCGGGTCCGGTGGCGGGCCGACCGGTACGACCGGGCGCGCACCCGGGCCGGCGGACGGGTCGGTCGACGGCTCCGGGGCCGGCGGGTCCGGGATCGTCCCGGCCGGGAGCGCGGCGATGGTGCCGAGGACCTTGCAGGCGAACGGGCCGGGACCGTTCTTGATCTGGGCCTGCACGGTCGCCAGCGAATCCGAGATCTGGTACGCCTGAGCGCCGTCGATCTCCGCGACCAGCCCGTACCCGATGCGCTTCGCCGACACCACCGGCATCCCGGCGGTGACGTTGGAGCGGTCGTCCACCAGCCGACCGGCGAAGACGGCACCGGCCGGGACGTCGACCCGGTGGGACTTGCCCTTCGCCCAGACGCTGGCCACCCGCGTCGCCTTGGTCGGCGTGCTCTGCGGCGGGTCGACGTCGCGGTAGCGGATCTGCCCGGCGACCGGTGCCACCACGCCGAAGACCGGGTTCATGGTGACCCTGCCGGTCAGGCTGACCCGGTTGTCGAGATTCTGTCGGGCCGGCTTCGCCGTGGTCATGGTGGTGCCCCGGGCCGCCAGTCCGGGGGTCTCGGCCTCCGGATCCGACTCGCTGCAAGCGGCACCCGCACCGACGAGCAACACGAGCACGCACGAACGCAGCAGCAGTCGCCTTCGCACCGGCACCCCTCACCGACGTAGTCCTGGACCGACATTTGACAAGACGCACCCTGCCGGTCATCGGTTGCCTCTGGGACGGATGATTCGCGACGAACAACCGGCAAGGTGGCGGTGTGCGTGGTCCGCACCGCTACCGCCGTATCAAACCAGAACGGCCGCACCGGCATTGTCCCGCCCGCCGCCCGGCGCTCTGCCGGGGCATCAGTCGAAGTGCCGGATTCGGGGCCACAGCTCGGCCCAGGCCGGCCGCCGGTCCTGGCAGACCACGATCGGCACGCCCTGCTCCTCGTTGTCGACCCCTACCCCGTTGTCGAGCCGTCCGGCGGTCCGACAGGTGCCGAAGTAGCGGTGCAGGTCCGCCGCCTCCCCCACGCCGACCCCGATCAGCACGGTCGCCGACTCCGGCGGCGGTCCGTAGTAGCCCAGCTCGTTGTGTCCGCTGTAGATCGGCGGCAGCCGGTCGGCACCGAGTCGGGTGAGCGCACCGGCCTCGCCGTAGTTGGCGGTCAGCACGACCGCCGCGGCCCGGTCGGCGGGCGCGAGTTCGTCGTACGCCCGGACCACCTGGTCGACGTAGCGGGGCCAGCCGACCGAGTCGGCGGCGGTGATGTTGATCCCGGGCACGGGTGTGCCGCCGAGCACCTCGACCGGGAGCAGCGGCAGCGCGATCACCGCGCTCGTCACCGCGTTGAGCAGGTACGCCGCGCCGACCACGACCGCGCGGACCCGCCGTCGCCCCCGCCGCAGCCACTCGGCGACCAGTACGCAGCCGGCGGCGAAGAGCACGCCGAGCAATCCGTACGAGTAGTAGGGCTGGCCGCCGGAGACGAGTACCAGTACGCAGACCGCCAGGTACGCGACGGCGAGCGCGCGTACCGGTCGCCACGGTCGGCGACGCAGCAGCCCGACCAGGCCGGCGAGCCAGACCGCCGCCAGTGGCGGCCCGATCAGCAGGAACTGGAAGGGCACGAAGGTGCTCCGCGACTCGGCGCCCTTGTTCTCGGCGATCGCGCCGGCCATGTCGGCCTGGGGCAGCTCGTGGCCGAGCTGGTAGACCAGGTTGGGCGCGCCGACCAGCAGGGCGAGGGCCACGCCCGCCCAGAGCCACCGGTTGGCCAGGACCCGGCGCGGCCCCACCGCCAGCAGCCCGACGCCGAGCCCGACCAGCAGCAGCGCCACGAGCAGTTTGTTGTAGAGCCCGATCCCGAGCACCGCCCCGGCGGCCAGCCACCAGCGCGGCTGGTCGCGCAGCAGCGCCCGGGCGGCACAGAGGACGATGCCGAGCCAGACCACCAGGTCGAACCCGGCGGTGAGCAGCACGTGTCCGAAGATCAGCGTGGCCGCCCCGGTGCCGAGGCCGAACGCGGCCAGGGTCTGGGCGAGCGCGCCGCCGCCGAGTTCCCGGGCGAGCAGGGCGGCCAGCAGCAGTGCCGCCAGTACGCAGAGGGTGGCCGGCACCCGCAGCCCCCAGAGCGAGCCCCCGGAGATGGCGTCGGCCAGCCGGGCGATCGCCGGGGTGAGCGGCGGCTGGTCCCGGTAGCCCCAGTCGGGGCGGAGCAGCAGGAAGTAGAGCTCGTCGCGGTGGTAGCCGTAGCCGCCGTTGGTGGCCAGCAGCAGCGCGGCGACCAGGGCGGCGACGGCGCCGAGCGGTCGCCAGGCGAGCGGGGGCGGCGCGAGCCGCCCGCCGTCGGTGGTCGCGGCCGGCTCGGGTACGTCCGGCGGCGCGGCGGTCGCGGCCGGTTGGACGGCGTGCTCGGTCATGGGTCGCCCCTCCCCCTGGCGCGGCGGTGCCGGCCCGTGCGCGAACCCCGGCCGCCTATACATAACGGTTAGAGCTTAACGGTTATGTATAGGCTGTCAACGCCCTCCGAACAGGACCGGCGACCGCACGACCGGCCACGGCGACGTCCACCGGCGGCCGGTCGGCGTTCCGGCTACTCCGCCCGCCGCTCGCCGTCCGCGACGGCGACGCCGGTCGACACCCGGCGGGCCGGGTTGCCCCGCCAGACGGTGCCGGCCGGCAGGCTGCTGCCCTTCATCACGAACGAGTCGGGCGCCACCACCACCCCGTCGGCCAACTCGACCCCGTAGTGCACCAGTGCGCCCGTACCGACCGAACAGCCGCGGCCCAGCCGGATCCGGTCCGTCTTGAACGTCCCGTCCTCCAGCGAGTGGGAGTGCAGCGTCGACCCCTCGCTCAGCGTGCAGTGGTCGCCGATCCGCACCAGGGTCCGCTCCGGCATCCCGCAGCCGTCGTCGAAGACCCGCCGGCCGACCCGTACGCCGTGCAGGCGCAGCAGCAGCGGCTTCAGCGGGGTGCCGTTGAACAGGCCGAGGTGCCCCACCCCGGTGAGCTTCCAGTACCGCTCGTGCCGCCAGTACCGGGGGTCGTAGATCGAACAACAGAGCGGCCGCAGGCGGCGGAAGCCGAGGCAGAGCCAGTCCACCAGGGCCGAGTAGCCGACGATCAGCAGCAGGGCGAGCAGGATCCCGGCGCTGAAGGTCCAGAGGTTCGGCCGGGCACCGTCGTGGATGCCCTCGACCCGCACCACGATCTGGATCGAGAGGTGGAAGAGCAGCCAGCCGCTGAGCAGGTACCAGCCCATGGTGTGCAGGTTCGAACGGTTCTTCCGGGCCAGCCGGCGGCGGAACTCGTCCCCGGTCCGCAGCTCGTCGAAGCCGGCGTCCCGGCGTACCGACCGGGGGATCTCGAACGGCGGTGACCCCAGCAGCCCGACGCCGGACCGGACGGGCCCGTCGACCGGCACCATCACCTTCGTCGCCAGCAGACAGTTGTCGCCGACCCGCGCCCCGGCCGGGAAGACGACCCGGTTGCCGAGGAAGTTCTCCGCGCCGATGGTGACCCGGGACAGCGCGAACGAGGAGGACGAGTACCGGGCGTTGCCCATGGAGAGCCCGTCGGAGACCAGTACCCCGCCGCGCACCTCGCAGAGGAACGGCGTGTCGTGCCGCTGCCCGCAGCCGAAGTTCGACCCGGTCTGGCGCAACTGGTGGAACCGCCAACCGACGGCCCGGAGATAGCCGACCACGTAGGAGCTGTCTCCGAAGAGCAGGTTGAAGTACGGGACGTTGCTGAACCGGGAGACGGTCTGGAAGCAGATCCAGCGCCAGCCGTAGAGCGGGTACGCCCGGTCGGCGGCCAGGAAGAGGTTCGCCAGCCGGGGCACCGCGAGCACCAGCAGCACGCCGAGCAGCACGGCGCCGAAGTACAGCAGCAGCGACCCGGGGACCGTGCTGACGTCCAGCGCGAGGGCCACCGCGGCGAGTACGACCAGCAACTGGGTGTCGACCACCACCCGGCCGAGGAGTTGAGCGGCGCCGTACGCCCCCCGGCGCGCCGTCGAGCAGTGCCGGGGCTCCGCCGCGGGATTGCCGCTCCCGCCGGGCACCGCGGGTGAACCGTGGAAGCGGGCCCCGGCCGGTACGACCTGCCCGGCACGCGGCGACGAGGCGTGCCCGAGCTGGGCGCCGTCACCGAGTACGGTGTCGAGGTCGAGCACGCTGCCCTCGCCGACCTGGACGTCCCGGCCGAGCCGGACCGGGCCGGTGGTGATCCAGCCGGCCTCGGCCCGGTAGCCGAGGAAGCTCGTGCCCCGGCCGACGACGGTGCCGGCGCCGATCTCGATCAGGTCGGTGCAGACCGGCACCGACCGGGAGAGCAGCAGGGCACCCGGGCCGATCTTCGCGCCGAGCGCGCGCAGGTAGAGGTTGTAGACCGGCGACCCGACGAAGAGCACCAGCGGGTTGGCCCGGATCATCCGCTTGACGACCCAGAACCGGAGGTATCGCCACCCCCAGATGGGGAAGGTGCCGGCCCGCCACCGCCCGACCAGCAGCCACTTCAGTGCCACCGGCAGCACCGCCAGCACGGCGAACCAGGCCGCCCCGAAGCCCAGCGACCGGAGGATGACGTCGACCGCGCCGGCACCGTCGGAGATCCAGGTGTACCCGGCCAGTGCCACCGCGGCGAGCAGGACCAGAAAGCCCAGGCCGAAGAGGGTCTGGAAGACCGCGCAGCCGTACCACTCCAGGTTGCTCGGCACGCGGTGGACCGGGCGCGGCGGCTCGGGCGGCGCCTGCGGGGTCTCCGCCCCGACGACGGTGGCGAGGTCGCGGACGGTCGGATTCAGGTACACGTCCTTGATCGAGACGTCGGCACGGAGCCGCTCCCGCAGCCGGGTGCAGAACCGGGCCATCACCAGCGAGTCGGCGCCGAGGTCGGTGAAGAAGTCGTCCCGGACCGAGACCCGGTCCACCCGCAGCAGCTCGGCGAGGAGGTCCGCGAGGGCCGACTCGGTGGGCCCGACCGGAGCGACCACCGGCGTCGTCGGCAGCGCACGTGACCGCGGCGCGGGCAGGCGCTTGCGGTCCACCTTGTCGCTGGGCAGCGTCGGCAGCTCCGGCAGCTCCTCCAGATAGGCCGGGACCATGTAGCCGGGCAGCCGGGTCCGCAGCGCGGCCAGCGCCGCCGCGTGGTCCAGCGCCGCCGCACCGGCCCGCCGGGTGTAGAAGGCGGCGAGTTCGACGACGCCGGGCTCCGGCTGGTACGTCGTCACCGCCGCCTGGGCCACCTCCGGCAGCCGCAGCAGCACAGACTCGATCTCGGTCAGCTCGATCCGGTACCCGCGCACCTTGACCTGGCTGTCGATCCGGCCCAGATATTCGAGCTGCCCGTCGGGGGTGACCCGGCCGAGGTCCCCGGTCCGGTAGATCCGTCCCGACGGGTTGTGCGGGATGCCGACCGGGTCCGGGATGAAGGCCCGCTCGGTCAGGTCGGGCCGGTTGACGTACCCCGGGGAGAGGCCGACCCCGGCGACGCCGATCTCCCCGGTCTGACCGGCCGGCAGGAGCCGGTGCCCGGAGTCCAGGATCACCACCGAGTACGTCGGCAGCGGCACCCCGATCGTCACCGGCCGGTCGGGTTCCAACCGGGTCCAGGTGGCGGTGACCGACGTCTCGGTCGGCCCGTAGACGTTGAGCAGCGTGCGGCCCGGCCGGTGCCACCGCTGCACCAGGTGTGCCGGACACGCCTCGCCGGAGACCAGCACGAACCGCAGTTCCGGCAACTCCTCCTCGATCGTGGCCAGCAGCGTCGGTACGCAGCAGAGCGCGGTGACCCGGTGCCGGGCGAGGAAGCCGGCGAGGTCGCTGCCGACCAGCGCACCGGGGGCGGTGCTCGGCACCAGCGTCGCGCCGGAGACCAGCGGCACCCAGATCTCCTCGACCGAGAAGTCGAAGGCGATCGTCATCCCCTGGTAGACCCGGTCGTCCGGGCGCAGCCCGTAACACTCCACCGCTACCCGGACGAAGTTGCAGATGTTCGCCTGGTCGATGGCGACGCCCTTGGGCCGGCCGGTACTGCCGGAGGTGTAGATGAGATAGGCCAGCTCGTCCGTGGCCGGTCCCCGCTCGTCCGGTCCGATCCGGTGCCGTGGGTACCGGTCGAGATCCGGGTCGGTGTCGATCAGGATCACGGTGCCGGCGACGCCGTCGAGCCGGTCGGCCAGCGTCGAGAGCGTGACGACCGTCCCGACCCGGGCGTCGGCGAACACGAAGCCGAGCCGGTCGGCCGGAAAGTTGGCGTCCACCGGGACGTACACCGCATGGATCTTCGACACCGCGAGCATTGCCAGATAGGCGTAGGCCGACCGGTCGAGCAGCAGTCCGACCCGATCTCCCGGCCGTACCCCCCGGGCCGACAGCAGCCGACCGAACTGGTTCGCCCGGGCGTCCAGCTCGGCGAAGGTCAGCCGGTGCTCGCCGTCGTCCACGGCCAGGTGCCCCGGATCGCCCTCGACGGCGAACCGGTCGCAGCGCTCCTCGAAGAGGTGGTGCAGGCGCTCACCCGGTCGCCAGCGGATCCGGTTGTCCACGCCCCGCGCCGCCAGCACCAGGCCGGCGTCGGGCCGGGTGACCCGGGTCGGGGTACGGGGCGCGACGGTGGGTGCGGCGGCGCCCGGCGCCACCGGTGTCGGCCCGGTCACGCCGGCACCAGGCCGGAGGAGCCCCGCGCGTCCCGCGCCGACCCGCCGCCCGACCCCGGCCCGACGGCGCCGGCCGGCGCGCTGGCCCGGGTCGCCGCCAGCAGGATGTCGAGGCCGTCGTCGAGCAGGTCGTCCGGAGTGGTCAGCGGCGCCAGCACCTTGACCACCTGGTCGTACGAGCCGGCCGTCTCCAGCATCAGTCCGTCGGCGAAGCAGCGCCGGCTGATCGCCTCGGCCAACTCGCCCGAGCCGACGTCGACGCCACGCATCATCCCGCGCCCCTTCACCACGGCGCCCGGAACGGTCTCGGCCACCTCGGCCAGCCGGGCGGCCAGCAGGTCCGCGCGGCGGGCCACGTCGGCGGCGAACCCGGTGCCGGCCCAGAACTTCGTCAGCGCCACCCGGGCGGTGACGAAGGCGTGCACGTTGCCGCGGAACGTCCCGTTGTGCTCGCCGGGCTGCCAGACGTCGTACTCGGGGCGGATCAGCAGCAGCGCCATCGGCAGGCCGTACCCGGAGATCGACTTCGAGAGCACGACCAGGTCCGGGACGACGTCGTACGGCTCGAAGCTGAAGAACGTGCCGGTACGCCCACAGCCCGCCTGCACGTCGTCGACGACCAGCAGCGCCCCGCTGCTCCGGGCCAGCTCGGCGATCCGCCGCAACCAGGCGGCCGAGGCGACGTTCAGGCCGCCCTCACCCTGCACGGTCTCCAGCAGGATCGCGGCGGGGGCGTCCAGCCCGCTGGACGGATCCCGCAACATCCGCTCCAGCAGGTCGGCGGTGTCGATCCCGTCGCCCTGGTAGCCGTCGAACGGCATCCGGGTCACGCCGGGCAGCGGAAGTTGCGGGCCGATCCGGTGGTGCCGGTTCCCGGTCGCGGCCAGCGCGCCCAGCGAGACGCCGTGGAAGCCGTTGGTGAAGGCGACGACGTTGGTCCGCCCGGTCACCTTGCGGGCCAGCTTGAGTGCCGCCTCGACGGCGTTCGCCCCGGTCGGCCCGGTGAACTGCACCCGGTAGTCCAGCTCCCGGGGCAGCAGGACGATCGACTCGAACGCGGTGAGGAAGGCGCTCTTGGCCGAGCTGGACAGGTCGAGGCTGTGCGACATCCCCCGCTGTTCCAGGTGGACGATCAACGCCTTCCGCATGTCCGGGTCGTTGTGCCCGTAGTTCAACGAACCCGCACCGGCGACGAAGTCGAGATAGTCGCGGCCGGTGACGTCCCGGACCACGCTCCCCTCCGCCGTGTCGAATACGCAGTCGAATCGGCGGCAGTAGCTCCGTACCGCCGATTCCCGACGCTCGAAAATCAGGTTCTCCTCCGCGCCCGCCGCTCCGCGCACCGTCATCGCTCCTTCCGGGCCGCGCCCGGCGACCTGGTCGGCCGCCGCCGCTGACCAGGACCGGGGGCTGTGGGATGTCGGTACGTCCAACCGGAGAACGACGTCCGGGACACGGCAGAATTGGTCGGCGGTGTCAATTGGTTGGATTGCCGACTCAACGCTTGCGACCCGGACGGCCGTGCACCCTGATATGTGACCGCGTTTCCGGAAACGGAATTCTCGCTGGCGATGCCCGGAGCGGTTCCCGGACAGGCGGCAGCCGGGCCGCTCGGCCGCACCACGACAGTTTCGACGTGAGGCGGTCCGCTCGGCCCGGCCTGCCGGTCGGGCGCCGGCCCGTGGCCGGCGGTGCGTCAGCGGTAGTCGCAGACCCCGGTCGGGAAGATCTGTTCCAGGCGCCGCCGCTCGGCGTCGGTCGGGCGCCACGATCCGTAGAGTCCCCGGGCGATCGCCACCCGGACCGGCTGCCGGTCGCAGGCGTAGACGCCGCCCTCGATCGGTCCACCGGCGACCGTCCTGGACGTCCCGTAGAGCGGGAACTGTCGGGTGCATGCGCCGTCGGCCCGGTTGTCGAGGATGCCGTCCCAGACGTGGTCCCCCCGGGCGATCTCCGTACCGGCGGTGTCGAAGCAGCGGTCCACGGCAAGCGCCGGCCTGTTGCCCTGCACGCCCCGCCACGGCCGCAGCCGCAGGTTGGCCATCCAGTCGTCGATCACCGCGAGCGCCTCCGGGGTCTGGTCGAACGCCTCGGCCGGCCGGGCGTCGGTGAACCAGATGACCTGGTTGCCGGCGTCCCGGTCGTGTTCGCGCATCCGCTGCCGGGACGCGAAGGACTGGTGCGAGTTGTGCATGTCCAGCTGCTCTTCGAGGTAGTGCCGCCAGTCGATGATCGGGATGTCGATGTCACCGGTGAAGACGATCCCCGACTCGTACGCGGCCCGGATCGCCCGCCGGTCGCCCGTGGTACGCGGCGCCGGCGTCCGGCCGCCGTCCGGCGACAGTCGCATGTTCCGCGACGACCAGGGGTCGAACTGGGCCGGGTCGGCACAGGCCGCCGGGGTGAACGGGCAGCCCTCCTGCACCATCTCCGGCTGCGGCTTCCAGGAGCCGACCCGGGCGTTCAGGTCGAGGAACTCGGCCGGGGTGATCCGGCCCGAGGTCAGCGCCGACAGGCCGTACTGGACGCCGACATTGTCCCAGGTGGACCGGGCGTACCCGTCCGGGCCGGTGCCGTAGATGTTCACCAGGTCGCCCCAGTGCGACCACTGCACCGTCCCGGCCACCCCGGGTGGGTCCATCCGGTCCCAGAGCGGGTCGCCGGGGAACCAGCGCGGGTTCAACGCCAGCGGGGTCAGGCCGCGCCAGCCCTCGATGCACTCGGTGGAGCCGGGCGCACCGCCGAGGTACGGGTTCGGCACCGTGGCGCTGGCGTTCATGCCGATCAGCCAGGTCCGGTTCTCCCAGTCCCGCCACTTCGGGTTCGCCCGGTCGGTGACGTCCATGTAGTACTCGAGCAGTTCGCAGTCGCCGACGTGGATCGTCTGGGTGGCCATGTCCGGGTACGAGTACTGCGGGATCGCCGCGTCGATCACCCGGTTGCCGTGGTTCTGGCCGTAGACGTACTGCTGGATGCCGCCGCCGGAGCCGCCGACCCCGACCGTGTAGAGCGGAACGCCGTACTCCTCGACGAAGTGCTCCTTCAGCATCAGCGCGGTCTCGCCGCCGAGCACCAGGTTGTAGTGGGTGGCCGTGCGGGTGCCGGTGGAGTAGAGGACGGCGTAACCGAGCGAGAGACCCTCGTGGTAGAGATGCCCGCCGGGGAGCCGGCCCTGGTCGTGTCCGATCGCCACCCCGCCGTCGAAGCGGTAGACGACCCGGCGGTTCCAGTTCCCCTCCAGCACGGCGATCGAGTAGACGAACCGGTTGATGGTGCCGCGTTCCCGGCGTACGACGTAGTCGACGGTCTGGCCGTCCAGGGTGCGGGTGGTGGTCAGGTCGGCCGGGCGGGTGCCGTCCGGCGGCATCGGCTTGAACGTGCCGTCGGCGGCCCGGTAGAGCCGGTCGACGACGGTCGGGGCGGCACAGTCCCGGCTCCAGCCGGTGATCGCGCCGTCCGGGCCGGGCACCCGCATCCCCTGCCCGTCCTGGTTGTCCACCAGCGGTGCGCCGAGCCCGTTCTGTTCGGTGCGGCAGAGGAACGGATACTGCTGCGGCCCGGAGAAGATCGGACCGGAGATCGGATGGTTGCGTACGGCAAGGGTCGCGGTACGCGCCGACCGGGCGCCCGCCCGGAGCAGGTTCGCGCCGTCCCGGAGCCCGTCGACGACGCCGCGCAGCGCCCGGCCGTCGACCTGGAACGCGCGGGTGACGTCGGCGCCGTTGCGGGTGACCCGGACCGCGCGCGGGTCGATCCGGCCGTCGACGGTGACCCGGACCAGCGCGTCGCCCCCGGTGACCTGATCGGCCCGGCTGGAGAGGACCTCGATGTCGAGCCGCTGCCCGGCACCGCCGGTCCAGGCGGCGGCCGGTGTCGCCAGTCCGGCGCCGAGTACGGCGGTCAGGGCGATCCCGAGCCCACCGGTGAGGCCCCGGCGGACACGGGATCCGGCGGACCTGCCACCGGCCCCGGCGGGCGGGACGGAGCGGCTCCGCCGGCCGAGCCGACCGGTGTGGACGGTGCCGTCAGCGGTACGCCGACGGCGAGCGAGGAAGCTGAGCGCGGACATCGTCTCTCCGTCTCCTCCCCCCGGAGCCCGGCAGCCCCGGATGGTGGCGGACACCGACGATGTCACGGGGATCGTTCGATTGTCGAGATTGCGAGCGGCGGCTCAGCCGCGTTCGCCCTCTTCGGTCCGGAAGGTGCGGAAACCTCGGCGGTGATAGTTGGGCAGGGCGTGCGGGTGGTCCACCGACGAGGTGTGCAGCCAGATCCGCCGTACCGTGGGCGCCAGCTCCCAGGCCCGCTGGACCCCGAGCGTCAACGCGTACCCGCCCAGGCGCCGGCCGACGAACCTCGGCACCAGCCCGAAGGTCTCGATCTCCACCTCGTCGCCGGGATGGAGATCGTAGGCCACCAGTCCCGCAGGCTCGCCGTCGAAGGAGAGCAGCCAGAACACCCGGTCCGGATGCCGGGCGAACCACGCGGTCCAGTCGTCCCCGGTGCGGCGCGCGCACGGCCACCCGTGCGGAGCACCGATCTCGACCTGCAACTCGACGACCAACGGCGAGTCCCGGTCCAACGGCTGCAACGCCAGGCCGGGCACCGGATCGGCCGGGACGAGCTGGTCGCGGGCGGTCATCTCCAGATACGTCACGATCTCCCTCACCCGGCGAAGACTACGTGCGGACCCGAGATCCACCTCGTTCCGAGCCCGGCCGGCTCAGCCGCCCGGACGGCCGCCCCGGACGGCGGTACCGCGCCGGGCCGCTTGCCCGGCCGGGGTGCCGGGCCGGAACAGCGCGGCGATGTCGTCGAGCCGGACGACGACGAGCGCCCCCACCACGGCCAGCGGCACGGCGAGCACGACGGTCCCGACCGTCGTGCCGGGACCACCGAGCGAGGCGTACCCACCGGCACCGGCGAGCGCGGTCAGCACGACGTTGCGGGCGAGGTGATGCCGGCCGAACGGGGCCGCGGCGGCTTCCCCGAAGCACCGGCAGGAGACCGGGGTACCACGGCGGAGCACCGCCGCGACCGCCACCGTGAACGCCGCCAACAGGGCCGCCGCCAGCGCGAACCCGACCGTGGTCAGCCCGGCCACGGGCAGCGGTACCAGCAGCACCGGCACCGCCGCCTCGGCCGTCGTCACCGCCACCGCCACCGGCCCGACCACCCGCGACGGCAGCAGTGCCATCGCCCGCAACGAGTCGGCGAACGCCCGGAACGAGGCCCGCCCGCGCAACTTGCTGCCGGCCGAGGCCAGGAAGACCAGTACGAGCAACCACCGGCTGAACTCCAACGCGTACGACATCCTCTCCCGCCTCCTGTCACCGCCCGCCCCGCGAGGGGCTACCGTGGCGCGGTGCCTCGACCCACGCTGCTGATCGTCGCCGGCTCGTTCGTGTTCGTGACGCTCGCGATCGCCGTCCTGGTTGCCCGTGCCCTGCTCCAGGTCGTCGGGGTCAACGGCGACAGCATGACCCCGACGTACCGGGACGGCGACCAGCTCCTCGTGTTACGGCGGGGATTCCGGCGCCGGCTGCGGGTCGGCGCCGTCGTCGTCTGCCTGCCGCCGCCCGGCGTCAGGATCACCTCGGGCGACGTCGACGCCGCCACGCAGTTGATGGTCAAGCGGGTGGCGGCGCTGCCGGAGGGAGAGGTCTACGTCCTCGGTGACGCGCCGCGACACAGCCTCGACTCCCGGGCCTTCGGCGCGCTCGCACCGGAGCTGGTCCGGGGCGTGGTCATCCGACGGCTGCGGTCCGCCGTGGAGTCATCGTCCGGCGGGCACGACGTCGCGTCCCGGCAGGAGCTCGGCTAGCTGGGCGGCGCTGTTGCTGACCCCGGTCACCCGCCCGTCGGTGCCGACCAGGTAGAACGCGGGGAAGGCGGCGACCTGGAAGGTCGACTGGAGCGCCCCGTCGAGCGGCTCGTGGACGATCGCCGCCCGGGTGTCGAGCACGCCCAGCGCCGCCACCAGCTCGGCGCGCTCGCGCTCCTCCCGGTCCGGTTGCTCCGGGCGCAGCCTGGTGAGCACGACGAGCACCGCCGCCGGGGTCTCCAGCGCCTCGGCGAGCGTCGACCGTACCGAGGGAAGCTGCTCCCGGCATCCCGCACAGTCGGGGGCGAGGAACGCCACCAGGGCGCCCGCCGTGCGCAGCGAGGCGACGGAGACCACCTCGCCGCCGGCGGTCGACGCGGTGAAGTCCGGCACCTGCGCGCCGACGGTGAGGGTCGCCGGCGGGCGGACGGCGGCCAACTCCTGGGTGTGCTCGCGCAGCTTCCGGACGACGCCGAAGGTGAGCAGCAGGTTCAGCAGCGTGAGTGTGCTGAGGACGACGAGTACGGCGACGACGATGGACATGGCTTCGCTCCTGACGGGAATGGCACGAGCGCGTCGCGGCCGGGGGGGTGTCCGGCCGCGACGCTCTCACGGGCGGTTACTTCAGCACTCGGTACCCCACCAGCACTGGCACTGGCTGTTACAGGTGCGCCACTTGAACCGGGTGTTGGTGAACCGGCAGCACATCGGGACGTTGCTGCAGAGCGGCTGGCAGACCGCCGAGGCGGTGGTCCTGGGCAGCATCAGCGCCAGGAACCGGTCCGCCAGGGTGCCGACGTGACGGGTCATCGCGTACCTCCAATCTGGATCTCTAGACTGATCGCGGACGGTAGCCGGCCGTGCTACACGGCGACCTACAACATCGATACAAACTGGTAGAGGTGCCTTGAGCCTGCGATTCCAGCTACTCGGCCCACTCCGGATCACCGCCGCCCGTCGGGCCGTGCCGGTCGGCCCGCAGAAGCAGCGGGCGATGCTGGCCATCCTGTTGCTGTCGGCCAACGAGCGGGTCTCGCTGGACCGCCTCGTCGGCGAGCTGTGGGACCAGCCGCCCCGCTCGGCGGTGGCGAACCTGCGCACCTATGCCAGCGGGCTGCGCCGGTTGCTGGCCGAGCTGGAGGGCGGACCCGCCGACGACGACCGGTTGGTCGCCGGTGCCGCCGGGTACCGGCTGCGGGTCGACCCGGAGGAGTTGGACCTGCACCGCTTCCAGAGCGCGATCGAGCTGGGCCGGGCGGCGCTGGCCCGGGGCGACCACGCCACCGCCACCGCACGGCTGCGGGCGGCGCTGGAGCTGTGGCGGGGCCGGCCGGCCGAGGACGTCCGCCCGGGGCCGGAACTGGCCGCCCGGATCACCCTGCTCGAGGAGCAGCACCTGTCGCTGGTCGAGGATCTGATCCAGGTACGCCTGGCGCGCGGCGAGCACGCCTCGGTCACCGGCGAACTGCGGCTGCTGATCACCGTCCACCCGTACCGGGAGCGGCTGCGTCACCAGCTCATGCTGGCGCTGTACCGGTCCGGCGACGCCCCGGCGGCGCTGGCCGCGTACGCGGAGACCCGCGCGGTCTTCGCCGACCAGCTCGGCCTCGAACCCGGCACGGAGCTGTCCCGGCTGCACCAGGCCATCCTGCGCCGGGCCCCGGAGCTGTCCACGGCGGACGCGAGCACGGAACCCGTCGACCCGCCACCGGCCGCCGTGCCCGGCGATCCGCCCGGGCCGCCCCGGCAGTTGCCGCCGGACCCGGCCGCGTTCGTCGGTCGGGTCGACGAACTGCGTGCCATCGAGCGGGCCTGCACCACCGGGAACGGGCCGCGGACGGGTCCGTCGGTGGTGGTGTTGCACGGCCCCGGCGGGATGGGCAAGACCACCCTGGCGGTACGCGCCGCGCACCTGCTCGCGGGCCACTACCCCGACGGGCAGCTCTACCTCGACCTACAGGGCGGGGCTCCCGGGATGCCCGGTCTGGACCCGCTGTCGGCGCTCGGCCAGCTACTGCGCGCGCTCGGCGTACCGGCCAGGGACGTACCGCTCGAACTGGGCGAGGCGGCCGCGCGGTTCCGGTCCGAGACGGCCGCCCGGCGGTTGCTGATCCTCCTGGACGGCGCGACCGGGGCGCCGCAGATCAGGCCCCTGCTGCCGGCCGGCCGGGACTGCGCGGTCCTCGTCACCAGCCGCCGGCCGGCGAGCACCCTCGACGCCCTCCGGCTGCGGCCGGATCGACTCAGCGACGCCGAGGCGCGGCAACTCCTCGACACCCTCTGCGGGGACGGCCGGGTGGCGGTCGACCCGGACGCGACCGAACAGCTCGTGACACTCTGCGACGGGCACCCGCTGGCGCTGCGCATCGCCGGAGCCCGGCTCGCGGCCCGCCCCGACTGGTCCGTCGCGATACTCGCGGACCGGCTGGACGACGAGCGGGAGCGCCTGGACGAACTCCGCGCGGAGGACCTCGCCATCCGGTCCAGCTTCTGGAACACCTACCGCCAACTGTTGGACAGCGCCGATCCGGACGACCGCACGGCGGCAGCCGCCTTCCGGTCGCTGTCGCTGCTGCGGGTGCCGGAACTGCCGCTGCCGCTCGCGGCGGTCACCATCGGTGTCCCGCAACGGCGCGCCCTGACCCTGCTGGACCGGCTCACCGAGACGCACCTGCTGGACGCGGTCGGGCCGGCCCGGTTCCGCTTCCACGACCTGCTCCGGCTCTTCGGCGCGGAGCTGGCCGAGGAGGTGGATCCGGCCGCCGAGCGGCAACGCGCGGTACGGCGCGGGCTCACCGCGTATCTGACCACGGTGCTGCGCGCGGGCCAACTGTTGCGCCCGCAGCGGGTGGCCGAACTCGCCGCCGGGCCGACCATCACCGAACTTGGCACGCTCGACGACGCCGTGCGCTGGGTCGACGGCGAGCTGGCCGGGATCATCGCCGCAGCACGTCAGGCCTGCGACGCGGCGCCACCGCTGAGCCGGCTCTGCGTGGAGGCGATTCCGTCGGTGGCGGTGTGGTTGCAGAAGCACAACCGTTGGGCGGAGGCCGATGCGCTGGTCACCGTCTGCGAGCAGGCGGCGGGCCTGACCCGGGACGACGCCGCCCGGGCCACCGTGCTTCCGCTGCGGGCGACGCTGCTTTGGCGTACCGGATCCCCGGAGGCGGCGTGCGGCGCGTTGGAGTCGGCGCTGGGGCTGTGGCGCCGGCTGGGTGACCGCGAGGGCGAGGGGCGGGCACTCCAGAACCTCGGCTGGTTCCACCACCGGACGGGTTCGCCCCGCCGGGCGGCGGAACTCGTCCGGGCGGCCGTCGGGCTGCTCGCCGAGGCGAAGCCGGTATGGCTCGCCATGGCACTGCACAACCTGGCGGAGATCGAGTTCGAACTCGGCGACTTCCCGGCCGCCGGACTGCACCTCACCCGCTGCCTGGCGATGCGGCGCGAAGACGGCGACGCCGTCGGCGAGGCGATCACGCTGGTCGCGCTCGGCCGGACGCAGAGCCAACTCGGGCGGCATCCCGACGCGCTCACGGCGCTCACCGCCGGGCTGCGACTGTGCCGGCGGACCGGCAACCGGGAGGACGAGTGGGAGGCGCTGCTCAGCCGCTCGGAGGTGTACCTGCGGATCGGCGACGTGGCGCTGGCCCACCAGGACGGCGAGGAGGCGCTGACCCTGGCCAGGGCGGCCGGCGACCGGTACGGCGAGGCGGCAGCGCTCCGGCAGCTCGGCCGGGTACGGGAGCGCCGTGGCGAGCGGGCGGCGGCGGACGGGTACGCCCGACGGGCCAACCTGCTCTTCGCCGACCTGCCCGGCCAGCGGGACGGCGTACTCGAAACGTTCCTGGTCGGCCCGGGTCAGCCGGCCGGTGTCGTCTCCGCCTCCGCCTCCACCTCGGCCGGGGCGTAACCCGACGCCTGCATCCGGAACAGCGTGGCGTAGGTGCCGTCGGCCGCCAACAGCTCCCCGTGCCGGCCCGCCTCGACGACCCGCCCGCCCGACAGCACCACGATCAGGTCGGCATCCCGCAGCGTACCCAGCCGGTGCGAGATCAGCACGCTGGTCCGGTCGGCCCGGTAGTGGCCCAGCCGGAGCTGGATGTCGCGCTCGGCCTCGGCGTCCAGGCCGGCACTCGGCTCGTCGAGGATCAGCAGGTCCCGCGCCGGGGGCAGCACCGAGCGGGCGATCGCCACCCGCTGCCACTGCCCACCGGAGAGCAGGACGCCGGCGTCCGCCGGATCGCCGTCCAGTTCGAAGACCCGGGACAGCATCGTCTGGTACCCCCGGGGCAGGGCCTCGATGGTCTCGTGGATGCCGGCCCGGCGGGCGGCGTCGGCGATCCGGGCGACATCCTCGGCAGGCACCTGGTCCGGGCCGGACGGGTCGACGTCGCCGAGCCAGATGTTCTCCGCGGCCGTCAGGTCGTAGGTCATGTAGTCCTGGAACACCGCGCCGATCCGGGCCCGCAGCTCCGCTACCGGCAGCTCGCGGAGGTCGAGGCCGTCCCAGAGAATCGCACCCCGGGTCGGGTCGTAGAACCGGCACAGGAGCTTGACCAGGGTGCTCTTGCCGGCGCCGTTGTGGCCGACCAGGGCCACCGCCTGGCCGGCCGGGATGAACAGGTGCACGCCCCGCAGCACCCACGGATGGTCCGGACCGTAGCGGAACCAGACGTCGCGCAACTCGATGCCCCGCTTCAGCGGCGGTACCGGTCGCGGCCGGGTCGGCTCCGGCAGGTCCGGCGGGCAGGTGACGATCTGCTCGTAGTGGGCGAGCAGCAGCATCGCCTGGTGGATGCCGGCAATGTGGTCGATCAGGGTGGTCAGGCTGCTCTGCACCCCGGCGACGGCGGCGACGAAGACGGCCACGTCGCCCACGGTGAGCCCGCCGGACCGGGCGGTGGCGACGGCCCACACCAGGCCGCCGCCGGAGAGCGTCGCGCTCAGTATCGCCAGCAGCGCCTGGACGCGTACCTCCCGGCGTTCGAGGGACCGGCGGGCGGCACTCGCGGTACCCAGCTCGGCGAGCATCCGGCGCCGGAACAGCCCGCCCAGTCGCAGCAGGCGGATCTCCTTGGCCGCGGACAAGCTGGTCAGCAGGCTGGCGTAGAACATCTCGCGCCGCTCGCCGGGCCCGATCTCCCACAGCAGGTTCGCCCGGCGGCGGCTCAGCCGGACCTCCGCCACCAGCGCCGGTACGCCGCCGGCCGCCACCAGCAGGGCCATCACCGGGTTGATCACCACGAGGGTGCCGATGAAGCCGGTCAGCAGCACCGTGCCCTGCACCAGGCCGAGCAGCCCGTCGACGCAGCGGCCGGGCCCGTCCCGCCCGGCCTGCTCGGCGAGCCGGAGCGTGTTCTGGAAGGCCGGTTCCTCCAGCCGGCGCAGGCCGGCGAGGCGGTCGGTGGCGGCATACAGCTGGTCCAGCGCGACGATGGCGGCCGAGCGGCCGAGGTCCGCCCGCAGGTAGTTCATCAGGTGCGGCACCAGGGCGAGGCCGACGGAGACTCCCGCCAACGCGCTCGCCACCCCGAGGATCGGGCCGCCGGAGGCGTTCGCGATCCGGTCGAGAACGAGTTTGGTGAGCCAGGCCGCCAGTACCGGCAACGCGCCCGCGATCGGCGCGAGCAGCACGTACGCCGCCAGGTTGGCCCGCCCGGACCGCCAGACCACCGCGACGGCCCGGGCGGTCCGGGCGATGCTGATCATTGCGCGAGGGTACGGACGCCACCTCCAGAAGCAGCTACAGCGCCGGTACAGGTGGCGGTCCGGCCGGCGCTCGTCCCTGGTGGGGAGGATCCACGCCGCAGCCCCGGGGCGGTCGCCCGGTTCCGGTTCACCGGGAGCCGGCCGTCTCGGCGAGCAACTCGACGACGGCAGCCGCGGTCGCCGGATGCGCGCGTAGCAGCAACGCCGGCCCGCTCGGCGGTGACTCGCCCCCGCCCGCCCCGGCCGGCTGCCAACCGGCGTCGCAGCCGAGCAGTTCGGCAACGGCGTCGCAGGCGGCGGGATGCTCACGCAGCAACCCGACCGCAGGCCCGGACGACGACACCGGGCTACCAGCCAGGGCATCCGGCGCGGGCGAGGCGGTCGGGTCGGACGCCCAGGGCGGCACCCAGGAATCGAGCGCGGCGAGACCGGCCGGGAAGGTCCGGCCCGCCTCCCGGACCAGCAGCGGGACGAGTTCGCAGGCCTGCTCCCGCAGCGTCGTGATCAGCTTGGGCAGCCAGGGCAGCAGCACCGGATCGGGCAGCCGGGCGAACGCCTCGGAGATCACCTCCACGACGAACGAGGCCAGTGACGGCACCGGCTCCAGCGCCTGTACGAAGCCGCTCAGGTAGTGCGGGAACGCCGGCACGACGAGCGGATTCGTCAACAGTTCGGCACAGCGGGACCGGAGCTGTGCCATCGACAGCAGCCCCAGTTGGGACTGGGCGGCCCAGAGCAGCGCCACCTTCGCCGGTGCCTCCGGGTGCGACTGGCGCACCGCCAGCTCCAGTTGGGCACGGTCGCAGCCGAGGGACAACGCCAGGCTCTCCATGGAGAAGAGGAAGCCGAGCATCGCCCCGACCTGGCGTACCCCGGTCTCGTCGTCGGTGAAGGCGGTCGGCAGCAGGGTGCAGTAGTGCGCGTACCCGGTCGTCACGAAGGACTCGCACCAGGCCGGCAGCTCCGGCTCGGTGGTGCGGTGGTGCGCCAGCAGCCGGCGGATCCGGCGCAGCACCTCCGGCGCCTCGTCCAGGGTGCGCTCGGCGGAGAGCAGTTCGACGGCCCGGCAGCCGAGTTCGTCGACGAAGCGCCGGCTGGGCAGGAACAGGATCGCGTCCTCCACCGCCGCCAGCGCGACCGCGGCGGTGGCGTCCGGAGCCCAGACCGAGCGACGCAGCCGCTTCTCCAGCACCTGTTCGACGGTGATGCCCTCGTAGCCCAGCTCGATCACCGCGCGCTGGTGCCGGCCCAGCCCCAGATCCCAGCTCTCCTGGATGGAACGCTCGCCGAGCCGCCGATCCCCCATGATCGGCCGGACGACGCCGTCGGGCAGCAGGCGGTGCAGCACCCAGAGCAGATCCGAGCAGGGCGCCAACTCAGGGCGGGCGGTCAGGTCCAGCAGGGCCCGCTGGATGGTGCGGGTCTCCAGGGCGAGCCCCAGCGGCGCGAGCCGGTCGAAGACGTCCCGGGCCAGCGGCGGCAGCGCGTCGTAGCCGACCTGGCCGATCCGGTCGCCGCCGAGCAGGATCTCGCAGAGCCGGCGTACGTCCCGCCGGCCGGGGACGACGTCCTTCTCGATACAGGTGACCGCCGCGTCCGAGAAGTCGTAGGGCGTCGGTCGGGCCCGGTTGCGGATCCCGGCCAGCAGGATCGAGGTCTCGAAGACCGCGATCGCGTCGGCCGTGCTGGCCAGGTAGCCGTTGCGGCGGGCCAGCCGCACGATGTCGACGCACCAGCCGAGCAACTCCGCCTCGTCGACCTCGTCCAGCACCGGCGGCCGGGAGAGAAACCCGGAGAGCCGGTCGGTGACCGGTGCCGGCGCCGCCGCAGGCTGCTTCTTCGCCCTTCCCCGCTTACGGCCCGCCTGCTGCCCCGCCAGCTGGTACGGCGTGACACCGCCCCGGCCCACCGCCTTCGCCCAGCCGGCCTGGGCGATCGACACCGACCCGGGAGCGAGGTCGAACTGCCGCTCGATCGCCGAGTGGCTGGACGGGATGAGCCCGTACAGCCAGCGGGTGGCGGTGGGTGGGCTGATCTCCCAGTCGGGGGTGCCGGGTGCGGTGCCGAACTCCTCGACCGGGCTGGCCGCGTGGAAGGCGCCGCAGACGTAGAGGCAGCGGGACCGGTCGACGCCGGTGGCCGCCAGGTGCTGGCGCATCCGGGTCCACATGTGGCGCTCGCGGTCGGAGTCCCGGTCGTCGTGACCGGGGTCGGCCGGTGGACGCAGTCGCCGGAACAGGCTGCCGATCAGGACCATGACCTGCCGGTACGTGTCGTAGTCGGCGTCGGCGAGCGGCTGCTCGACGTACTGGTCCCACCACTCGGACCAGTGCCGCACCCTACCGTGGTGCAGCAGGTAGGAGCGGAGTTCGGCGAACCGGGGACGCAGGTCGCCGATGCCGATCCCGACCGCCTCCCCGTGCAGGGCCGCCTCCTCCGCCGGCTGCCCGCCGGATCCGTCCGGGGTCGCATCGGAGTCGCCGGACTCGGGCCCGACGCCGGATGCCGGATCGGTCGACGTCCACTGGAAGACGTGGTCCGCCGACCGGTCCACCAGGACCAGCTCGACGCCCGGGGTGTCCAGCGCGTACGCGATGGCCTGGTATTCCGCCGACGCCTCGCTGATCGGGGCGACGATGTTGAGCGGTGCCCAGGCCGACGGGAACCCGTCGAGATCGGACGCGAACGCCTGCAACGCCACCGGCAGCCGGCAGTTGCGCAGCTCCTCCAGCAGCGGTCGCAGGTCCTCGCAGAGTTCCAGGTAGATGACGGCGGGCTGCTTCTCGCGGAGCCGGCGGGCCATCGCCAGCGCGGAGGCGGGTGAGTGGTGGCAGACCGGGAAGATCTCCAACTCCTCCCCCAGTGCCCGGTCGACGTCGTCGACGATCCCGGTGAGGATCTCGGCCACCGCGCCCGGACCACCGGCGAACGTGGTCGCCGCCGCCTCAAGCTGCGCGCGCAGCGGGGCGAACGTGCCCGCCGACCGGTCCGGGGGAACGGATACCCGCCCGCTCACGACAGCGTCGCGATCGCCTCGCGACCGCCCTCGAGGAACTCCGGCCACGACCCGCCGTCGGCCTTGCTGCGCGGCTCGACCACGCCGTGCCAGTACTTGTTCAGGATCGCCAGGTCCTCCGGTGCACGCCGGGCCAGCGAGCCGACCAGTGAGCCGGCCAGCGTGCCGGCCCGCAGCGTCCGGTCGCCGAAGAAGTGGCTGTGCAGGATCGCGTCCTCCAGCACACCGATCTGCTCGGCGGTGGAGAGCGCCGACTCCAACTTCTCGTCGTCGCTGCCGGCCGCGGCCGCCGCCGCCCGCAGGTCCGCGAAGCTCTGCAACAGGATGTCCAGCAGCGTCGGCGGCACGTCCAGTTCGATCCGGTGCCGGCGCAGCAGTTCGGTGGTACGGAACCGGACGATCTCCGCCTCGCTGCGCTTGTTCGTCACCACCGGGATCCGGACGAAGTTGAACCGGCGCTTGAGTGCCGAGGAGAGGTCGTTCACGCCCCGGTCCCGGCTGTTCGCGGTGGCGATGATCGAGAAGCCCGGCTGGGCGAAGACGATGTTGTCGTCGTCCAGCTCCGGGATGGAGACGTACTTCTCGGAGAGAATGGAGATCAACGCGTCCTGGACGTCGCTGGTCGACCGGGTCAGCTCCTCGAACCGCCCGATCACCCCCTGCTCCATCGCCGTCATGATCGGCGACGGGATCATCGACTCCCGGGACTGGCCCCGGGCGATCACCATCGAGACGTTCCACGAGTATTTGATGTGGTCCTCGGTGGTGCCGGCGGTGCCCTGCACCACCAGCGTGGAGTTGCGGCAGATCGCGGCGGCGAGCAGCTCGGCGAGCCAGCTCTTGCCGGTGCCGGGGTCACCGATCAGCAGCAGGCCCCGGTCCGAGGCCAGGGTCACGATGCTGCGCTCGACGAAACTCCGGTCGCCGAACCACTTCTGCGAGATCTCCCGGTCGAGGCCGTCGGCCCGCTCGGAGCCGAGCACGAAGAGCCGGACCATCCGCGGGCTGAGCCGCCAGGAGAACGGCCTGGGTCCGTCGTCGACCGACTCCAGCCAGTCGAGTTCCTCGGCGTACTTCACCTCGGCGGGGGCACGCAACATGTCGGTCATTCGGTGGGTCTCCTAGCTGAGGAAGTTCTTGAGTTCGAAGACGAGCTTGCGGATGTGCCCGGAGAGGACCGGCGCACCGAGATCCTTGAAACGCTGCCGGAACCACGGGTTCACGCTCTGCTGGCCGCCGCTGTTGACCGAGCCGACCGGGATCACCCGTACCCCGCTGCGGTGCGCCGCCGCGAGGCCGTCGAAGACGCCCTGCGGATTCGCCTCGTAGTAGTCCGAGATCCACACCAGTACGGTGTTGCGCGGCTCGGCGATCTTCGGTCGTACCAGGGTGAGCGCGGCGGTGCCGTCCGTCCCGCCGCCCAGCTTGGTCCGCAGCAGCACCTCGAAGGGGTCGTGCACCCACGGCGTCAGGTCCAGCGCGCGGGTGTCGTACGCCACCAGGTGCACGTCGACCTTGGGCAGCCCGGCGAAGATCGAGGCCAGGATGGTGCAGTTCACCATCGCGTCGACCATCGACCCGGACTGGTCGACCACCACGATCAACCGGGCCGGGGTGGTCCGCCGGGCGGTCTGCCGGTAGTAGAGCCGGTCGACGTAGAGCCGCTGGTCCTCCGGGTTCCAGTTGGTGAGGTTCTTCCAGATGGTGCGTTCCAGGTCGAGGTTGCGGAACGCCCGCTTCGGCGGCACGGAGCGGTCGATGGTGCCGACGCTGGTCTGCTGCACCTGGGTACGCAGCACCTCGGCGACCTCGTCGACGAAGCGCCGGATCAGCGCCTTGGCGTTCGCCAGCGCCACACCCGACAGGTTGTGCTTGTCCCGCAGCAGTTGCTCGATCAGCGACATGCTCGGGGTCAGCTTGCTGGCCAGCGCGCTGTTGCCGAGCACCTCGCGCAACCGCATCCGGCGCACCAGGTCGCCCTCGATCCCGGCCAGCACCCCGGCCAGTTCGCCGGTGCCGGGCTGGGTCCCGACGCCGGGCCCGCCGGTGGCGCCTGGCCGACCGCCACGCAGCTGCCCCGGCTCCAGCCCGAGCGCCTGCTCGAACCAGCCGGCGTCGGACTGCCAGCGGGCCAGTTCGGTGGCGGTGACGTTGCCCGTACCGGTCGCGAAGACGTTGAGCAGCAACTTCGACACCAGGGCGGCCCGGCGTACCTCCGCGTTGCCGACCTGCTCGTCGGAGCCGCCGGGCGACGCCGGAGCGCCGGTGGAGTCCTCCTCGGCGGGTGGCGCCGTCATCAGGTCCCGCAGGTCGGCGGCGAGCTCGGGGAAGCGCTGCACGATGGTGTCGACCGAGACCGCCGGATCCAGCAGTGCCGCCGGCAGGCCGAGGTCGTCGACGATCGCCACGCTGGCCGACTCCAGCGCCGGCTGCTCGTCCCCGTCGAAAAGCCTGGCCAGCAGGCGCCAGTAGAGCACCTGCCGCCGGTTGGCGTGGGTTCGGGCACCGCCGCTCGACTCTGCTCTCTGCCCGCTCATCGCCGCAGCAACCGTCCCGCCCGCTCGCGGAGTACGGCCACCGCGTCGCCGGACTTCGCCTCCGCCTTGACCACCCTGGGATCGGTCGGGCCGAGCGCCCAGTCACCGGTGTGCGCCTCCGCCGTCGCGCGTTTCGAGGTGTGTCGCACTGCGAGCGGTTGCAACAGCCAGCGGCCGGCGTCCCAGCGGAGCAGGCCGAGACAGGCCGACGACCTGGCGACCAGCTCCGGGGTCAGCGGCGCACAGCTGGGCAGCCGGGACACGTCGACCGGCAGGGACTGCCCACCGAGTTCCAGGGTGACTCCGCCCCGGTCGTCGGCGGTGGCGGAATAGCCCTCCAGGAGGACGGGTTCGGCGATGCGTACCGGATGGCGGTCCAGCGGTGCGACCGCCGGGGCGACCGCCTCGGGAAGCCGCAGCCGGGCGGTGGCGAACGGGTCGGCCGGCTCGGCCGGCCGGGCCTGGTCGTCCCGCCAGACCAGGTCGCCACCGGGCAGCAGCGGCAGGTCGGTGACCTCCACGGCGTGCCGCTGGGCGAGCGCGCCGAGCAGCACCCGGTGGCTGCCGAGCAGTCGCCAGACCGCCGGGCCGACGATGGTCTCCACCTTCGCGGCCGAGACGCTCGTCCGGACCAGCCGGGCCGGCGCACCGCCGGCCGGTTCGAGTACGGCGTGCACCTGCACCTGGATCGCGGTGCCGTGCTCGTGCACGTCGGCACCGAGCGGCAGCAGCCGTCCGGAGACCGGCGTGCCGGCGACCGGCCCGTCCGGCAGGGCACCGGGCTGGGCCAGCAGCAGGGCCCGGGTCCACAGGTCCGCCCAGCGCCGGGCCGGCAGCCGGTCCATTGTCGACACCGGGCAGCAGCCGCGCAGCTCGGCCGCCAGGCCGTCGAGGAGTACCGCCAGCCGGCGCAGCGCCGGCACGGCCAGCGCCGCGTCGAGGGTCGGCGCCGCGGCGGCGACCAGGTCGTGGTCGACGCCGCGCCAGCCCGCGATGGCCAGCTCCCGCAGCCAGGACCGGCATCCGGCCAGCACGTTGTCGGGCACGGACCCGGCGGTGCCGGCCGGCTCGGGTGCCGTCCGGTCCGCCCGGGTGCGGCCGAGCGCGCTGTCCAGCCGGGCGAGCAGCGCGTCGTGCACCGCGCCGAGCAGTGCGGCACGTCCGCCGGCCAGCGCGGTCAGGTGCTCGTCGGCGAGAGAACCCGCCACCACCTTCGCCACGGCTTCCCGGACCCGCTCGCCGAGTGGCGTCACCGTGAGGGTGTCGGCCAGCGCGGCCAGCGCCGCCCGGGGCTGCTCACCCAGCCGGGTGAAACCGTGGCTGAAACCGTCGTCGAAGCCGCCGACCAGGTCGAGCGCCTCCTCGACCCCGGGCTCGACGGTGGCGAGCCCGGCCAGTTGGGTGGCGAGCATCAGCCGACCGTCCCCATCGCCGGAAACCAGTGCAGTTCGGGCAGCGGCTCGGTGCTGCCCGGCACCTCCAGATAGGCCAGGTGCCGGAGGAACCGGCTGAAGACCACGGCCGCCGGTGTCGGCTCGGGACCGCCGGTCAGCCGGGCCGCCAGGTCGGCACCGGAGGACGCCCCGTCGGCCGCGTCGATCCGCAGATAGCGGGCGACCCGCTCGACGCCGTACTGCACGGTGGCCTCGTCCAGCAGCGCGTGCAGGTGCTTGCAGGGCGCGCCACGCAACCCGCCGCAGGGGCGGTTGTTGTTGGTGCTGCAGTTGAAGGCGTGGCTGCCGGCGACGATCGACGAGACGTAGACCCGCTCGATGTCCGAACCGCTCGACACGACACCCTGCAACCGACCGTCCGCCAACTCGACGAAGGGGACCTTCGCCAGCTTGCGGGGCCGCACCGCCGGCAGCACCCGGGCGACACTGCGCCGCTCCCACCCGTCCTCGATCGTTCCCACGACCCCCGCCCTTCTCGTTCGATGCCCCGAGAAGATAGACGGGCGCGGCGACATTTTCCGCCGCGCCCGGACGGAGCCCTGGACAGGGCCGCGGTGGCGCATCCAACGTGGACGTCCGGCGGTGGCGGTACGACCTTTCGGCAGTGGCGGCCTCCACCGGGGCGGGGTGGCGTGCGACCGCCGTACCCGCCCCGGCGGGCCAGTCTGCTCAGCCGGCGCTGCGGGCCATCGCCCGTACCCCGACGGCCAGGCCGACGGCGGCGGTGACCAGCGCCGCGACCCAGCCCCAGAGCACGGTCGACGAACCGATCTCACCGGCGAAGAGCGCGCGCTCGGCGTCGACCAGATAGGCCAACGGGTTGAAGTGCGCGGCGACCCGCATCCACCCCGGGCCGGTCTCCAACGGCAGCAGGATCCCGGAGAGCAGCATCAGCGGGAAGATCAGGGTCTGCTGCACGGCCCAGAACATCCAGTCCTGCTTGCGTACGGCGATCGCGAGCGAGTAGCTCAGCGCGCCGAGCCCGACGCCGAAGACCGCGAGCAGTGCCAACCCGACCAGCGCGCCGACCGGATAGAGCCGGAAGCCGAACGGGATCATCACCGCGACGATGATCGCCGCCTGCCCGGCAAGCGGCACCATCTCCTTGAGCGCCCGACCGACCAGCAGCGACGGGCGGGACAGCGGGGTGACCAGCATCCGCTCGTGCGCACCGGTCTGGAACTCGAAGAGCAGGTTCGCTCCGGTGGCCGAGGTGCCGAACAGGGCGGTCATCACCAGGATGGCCGGTACGAACCACTGCCACACGCCACCGGCGCCGAGGGCGGTACCGGCCTGGCCGCCGAGCGAGCCGACCAGCAGCGGCCCGAACAGGCCGAGGAAGACCAGCGGTTGCACCATGCCGAAGATGAGCGAGAACGGGTCGTGCCGCAGCGGACGCAGTTCCCGGGCCAGCACGATGCCGGTGTCCCGGAGCAGGCCGGCCGGACCCGTCCGGCGTTCCGCCGGAACCGGGATCGGCGAGGGGGCGGTGGCACCGATGGCGGTCATGGGAGGTCCTTCCGGGTCTGCGGGTCCTGCGGGCCGTCCTGCGCGGTCGGGGTGTCGTGCGCGGCCTCGCGCAGGCTGCGGCCGGTGAGGGTGAGGAACACGTCGTCGAGGGTGGGTTGGTGCGCCTGGGCGGTGCCGACCGGTACCCCTGCGGAGACCGCGGCCCGGAGCAGTTCCGGCAGCGCCGCCGGCCCGTCGGCGACGTGCGCCTCGACCCGGGATCCGGCACGGACCACGTCCCGGGCGCCGGGGAGCCGGTCGACGAGCCGGGCCAGTGGCGCGGCGTCGTCCCCGGCGACGGTGACCACGATCCGGTCCCCGGCGAGCTTCGCCTTCAGCGCCGCCGCAGACTCGTCGGCGATGATCTCGCCGTGGTCGACGATGACAACCCGCTCGGCCATCGAGTCCGCCTCGTCGAGGTAGTGCGTGCTGAGCACCACCGTCATCGTGGCCTCGGCGCGCATCCGCAGGATGTGCTCCCAGAGGTTCGCCCGGTTCTGCGGGTCCAGCCCGGTCGAGGGCTCGTCGAGGAAGAGCAGGGACGGCGCGTGCACCAGGCCCATCGCCACGTCCAGCCGGCGACGCTGCCCGCCGGAGAGGGCCGAGACCTTCCGGTCGGCGAGGTCGGCGAGGTCGAGGTTGTCCAGCAGCTCGTCGGCCCGTCGCCGGGCGGCACGCCGGTCCAGGCCGTAGATCGCGCCCTGGGTACGCAACTCGTCGCGGACCCGCTGGCTGTGCCCGGCCCCGTTGCCCTGGCCGACGTACCCGATGTGCCGGCGGACCTTGCCCGGGTCGCGTACCACGTCGTGGCCGGCGACGGTGGCGGTGCCGGAGGTCGGGGCGATCAGCGTGGTGAGCATCCGCATCGTGGTCGTCTTGCCGGCGCCGTTCGGGCCGAGCAGCGCGACCAGTTCGCCGGGTTCGATCCGCAGGTTGACGCCCCGGACGGCGTGCACGGTCTGGGTGCTGCTCACGACGAAATCCCGGGTGAGCGAGCGGGCGTCGATCATCGGTTGCTCCCCCGGTCGGAGGATCGGTTCTGTCATGCCCGAAACGCTAGGTCGCATAGCGGCCACTTTCTGGCCTGAATGTCGGGCAGACTTGCCGGCATGGCGAACACCAGCTCCCGGACCCTCCGCCTGCTCTCCCTCTTGCAGACCCACCGCTACTGGCCCGGCACCGAACTCGCCGACCGACTCGGCGTCTCGGTCCGTACCCTCCGCCGCGACGTCGACCGGCTGCGCGAACTCGGCTACCCGGTCGACGCGCACCGTGGCGTCGACGGCGGATACCAGCTCGCCCCGGGCGCCGCCCTGCCCCCACTGGTGGTCGACGACGAGGAGGCCGTCGCACTCGCCGTCGGGTTGCAGGCCGCCGCACACGGGGCGGTCGCCGGCATCCAGGAGTCGTCGATCCGGGCCTTCACCAAGGTCGTCCAGGTGATGCCGGCCCGGCTGCGGCGTCGGGTCGACGCGCTGCGCGCGATGACCGTACCGGCGTTCTGGGGCGACGGTGGCGGGCCGACCGTCGAGGCGGCGGTCCTCACCACCGTCGCCCAGGCCTGCCGGGACACCGAACGGCTGCACTTCGGCTACACCGCCCGGGACGGGCAGCGGACCGAACGGCACGTCGAGCCGTACCGGCTGGTCTCGCTCGGCCGGCGGTGGTATCTGGTCGGCTACGACCTGACCCGGCACGACTGGCGCAGCTTCCGGCTCGACCGGCTGCACGAGCCGCGCGGCACCGGCGCCCGGTTCCATCCCCGGCAACTCCCCGCCGAGGACGCCGCCACGTTCGTCCGGGCCGGCATCGAGAACCTGCCCGCGCCGTACCGGGTCGAGGTGCTGGTCCGGGCACCGCTGGCCGTCGTGCAGGAGCGGCTGTCCCGCTGGGCCACCATCGAGTACGTCGACGAGCGGCACTGCCGGATGGTGATGACCACCGACACCCTGGACTGGCCGACCATGGCGCTCGGCGCGCTCGGCGCGGAGTTCGAGGTGCTTTCCCCGCCCGAGCTGACCGACCAGCTCCGGGAGTGGAGCGATCGGTTCCGGCGCGCGACCGATCCGGCGGCCGGCGCCGACGACTGACCCGGTCAGTCGGGCGTCCTGTCGGCGGGGGGCCAGAGCCGGACCGCCCGGACGGCGGCGTCGAGTATCAAGCGGCCGTCGAGCTGCACCCGTGACTCGGGAACGCCGTATGTCCGGTCCACGTGAAGGTGGCACTAATCGTCGCGCTTGAGCAGTTGCGGTGCCAACTAGGTGCGGACGGCGGAAGCGTTTTCGTCCAGGTTTAGTTGGCACCTTCTTGAGCGGGGTGGCCGAGCGCGGCGATGTCGTCCTCGTCGAGCTTGATCCAGTGAGGGCCTCGGGTGGTGCAGTGCCGTGCTGCCGTTGTGTCTGGCTCGGTTCGGTCGTTGGTCGGGAGGAGCCAGGAGACGATTGGCCCGTTGGTCTGGAATTGTCGCCTTGCCTGGCGTACGCGTTTCAGTTCGTCTTGGTTGTCGGTGCTGGGAGTGCCGTCGAGGGTGGTGGGGACGCGGGTGTCGGGGAAGGTCTTGTCGGGGACGAGGCGTGGCCCGTCGATCATGTTTTCGAGCCAGTTCGCCATGCGCAGGCTGTGGTCGGGGTGGCTGATCAGGTCAGGTGAGCAGCGGATTGCTGTGGCTATGGCTGCGATGACGGCGTCGCGGCTGGTGGCGTTGGTTGGCTCTGGCGAGTCCAGGGGGCGGCGGAACCACGGGAGGGCTTGTTCGGCGGCGGGGCGCCAACGCGTAGTGCAGAACAGTTCGGCGAGGCGGACGATCTCGGGGTAGAAGGCTGCGATGTAGTGGGTGGTAATGAATGGCTGCCCGGTGGGGAAGAGTCGGTAGATGCGCGGGTCGTGCGGGTTGCCTGGGGTGAACGCGCCGCCGTAGAAGTGCAGGTCGATGGTGAACACGAACGATCGGGAGATCGCGTTGTAGGTGGTGCGCCAGCCGTGGCGGCGGACCAGCCGGTCGTGACGACGTTGGCTGTGGACCAGCTCGGGGATCTGTGTGGCGAGTCGTCGTGGTGGGTTGTCGAAGAGGTAGGCCGGGCCGATCCAGTAGCCGTGGCGGGTGCAGAGGAACTGGTGGTGGCGGTGGAGCCTGCGCACCGGGCCGCCCGGGTGTCCGGCGGTGCAGGCCGGGCAGGCGTGTTGTGGGTAGTGGCGGAGTTGTTGCCAGTCGGGTGCCGGGTCGGATAGTTCCGGCAGCGCTCGTTCGAGTGCCTGCCGGGGGTGGCCGGTGGCGGCGGCGATCCGGTTGAGCACGATCAGCCGTCGCGTGCCTGATAGCCGCCGGGCGCTGAGGTTGGTCCAGAGGTCTTCGTAGCGCAGGCCGTGGACGGCGGCCAGGCGGGCGACGTAGGAGTTGAGCGTTTCGTGGTGGGCGGGACGGATCCGGATCGGCAGCCGGGGCGGCAGGGGCTGCGTCATCCGATCTTGGCCGTGCTGGGCCGTTGCCGTGCTGCTGCGGGTCGGGTGGCGTGGTAGGACTCGGCGGCGTGGTCGAGCCGGATGGCGTCGAGGTGGGAGCGGGTGATGCGTTCGGTGCCGTCGAGGATCGCATCGATCGCCGCGCCGCGGACCAGGTGCGACAGGCTGCCGATCATCCCGGCGGTGCGACGGTGCAGGTATTCGTCGTGCTTGGCGAGGCTGCCGGGGATCTGTTGACGCAGGGGCAGGGTGGCTTCCAGGCCGGTGACCAGGGCTCGCCAGGCGGTGCGCTGGTCGGGGCTGCCGTAGGCGAAGCCGGCGGCGGGGATGCTGGTGAACCGGCTGGCGATCTGCCGGCCCCGGGGGCCGGCGAACAGGCCGGCGCGTTCGACGTCGACGCCGGCGTAGACGAACGTCGCGGGTAGCCGCTCGGCGAAGTATTTGAGCTGGTCGGAGACCTCGGCGCCGGATCGCGTGGCGAGGTTGAGGTTGTGCACCTCATCGACGAGGACCAGGTCGACGCCGACCCTGGTGGCGGTGACACAGACCGCGTTGACGACCTCGGTGAGGTTGTTGGCGCGGTTGGTCGCGGCGGGCAGGCCGAGGAAGCGGGCGAACTCGACGGCGAGCAATCTCGGGGTGGCGGCGGGTGGGACGGTGACGTAGACGACCGGCAGCCGGTCGCGTTCATGGGAGTGGCGGCGGCGGACCGCGAGTTCGTGGGCGCGGCCCAGGGCGGTGATGGCGGTGGTCTTGCCGGTGCCGGGGACGCCGGTGACGATCAGCCCGCGTCGGGCGGAGACCTGCCGGCGGTTGAGTAACACGAGACGACGGGCGCAGGCGATGACCTCGGCGACGGTCGGGGTGTTGACCATGACCAGCTCGGACAGGTAGTCGATGCGGGCGTCGTCGTCGCCGGCTGGTGGGGTCGGGCGGTGGTTGACGAACCGTCCCCAGCCTTCCTTGGTGGTCAGCGGGTGGTCGGCCGCCTTGTCCTGGTCGTCGATGTCGGGGCCGATGCGCAGGTGCTGCGGCGCGGGGTCGGTCATGGCCACCTTTCGGCTTCGGCGTCGGCATCGAAGATCCCGAACGCGACCACCGGCGCGTCGGCGGCCGGCTCCTGGACTGGCAGCTCGATGACCTGCGCGTCGGGGACGGCCGGGCGTGATGCGCGGGTGCGGGCGACGACCCGGGCGGTGCTCCGGTCTGGTGCTGGTCCGGTTCCGGCGCGGGTGAGCAGGTCGTCCAGGACGCGGGCGACCTCGGTTTCGTTGGTCGGGTCGAGGCCCTGGTCGGCGGCGAGGCGGCGGGCGTGGCGCCAGATGAAGTCAGCGAACGGGGCGGAGATCATTGGCAGTTGGGTCCATGTGGCGGTGACCCAGCCGTCCGGCGTGCGGACGAATACGTGCGACAGGTCGTAGGGGTCGTAGTGGACCTCCCAGAGCCCGCGTCGGGCGGTCACCCCTGAGTGCTGCCGACGCCAGGGGCCAGGTCCGGGCTGTCGTAGGTGCGGTGCTCGATGCGGATGCCGTAGTCGTTGATCTGCCGCCACTGGACCGGCAGGAGTTCCAGGTAGTCGTTGCCGGACAGGGCCATCGGCAGGTAGCCGGCTGTGGCGATCATGGCGGCGTAGGCGTCGTTGGGCGACAGCGGCCGGCCGGGGGTGTGTGGGTCGTGCAGGCCCTCGTGCGGGCGGGACTGCCAGCCGGCGACGATCCACTCGTCCAGGAGGTCCTGCAACTCGGCCAGGCTCCAGACCGCCTCGTCGGCGACCCGGTCGCCCCGTCGGGTGACGTTGCCGCCGGTGTAGCCGGCGACGTACTGGCAGAACAGGGTGTTGATCGAGGAGAAGGTGCGTTCCGCGATCGCCTTGTCGGTCGGGGTGTGCGGCCGGGCCGGCTGGACCGAGATGCCCAGCGTGGCGCAGGCCCGCAGGAACACCTCGGAGACGAACACCTTCCCGTGATCGATCACGATCGTCTCCGGCGCGATCACCGGCTTGGCCGCCGCCAGCGTCAGCCGCGTGTCGATGTCGACCAGCCGGGCGTGCGGCAGCCGGGAGGCCGACATCCGTAGCGACGGCGACCAGCCCGGCCGCATCGGCTCCGGAACGAGCATCCGGGCCAGCAGCAATGCGGCGTCGACCGCCTTCGTCCCGGCCGGGCGCAGCACTGCCGCCGCGATCGTGCGGGTGGCGACGTCAACCACCATCGTCAACTCCGGTCGGCCGACGACCCCGGAGTCGAGCAGCACCATCACGTCCAACGGGGTGGAGTCGATCTGCACCAGCTCGCCGGGTCGGGCCGCGACGGTCGGGGTGAACGGCCCGTCCGGACGGTTGGCCAGCGACCGGCGGGTCGTCGCCGCCCCGAACGAGTGCCGCCCCGCCGACAACGCGCCGATCAGCTTGTAGAAGGCGCTGCGGCCTGGCAGCGGCACCACCCCGGCGCCGTGTTCGGCCTCCACCGCGGCGACGGCCTTGCGCATCAGCCGCTCCCGGGTGCCGGTCGAGACGTGCGTTTGCGCGTCCAGCTCGGCGCGGATCGCCGCGACCAGCCGTGGATCCGCCCGCCCGGTCGGCTCCCCGCCCCGGGCCGCCCGCTGGTCAACCAACCCCCACAACCCCTGCTCGGCATACCGCACCCGCATCCGCATCACGGTGCGGGCGGACACCGGCTTGCCGCCAGCGGTCAGCTCTTCGGCCTTCGCCGCGTCGCGCTGCTTCATCGTGGTCGACGCCGGGTCGAACCCCGGCCGAGGGAAGGCTCCCGGCGCCGGGTCCGGCGGCAGCCCGGTGATCACCTCGACCAGGTGCCGTTCCCACTCCCGGGCACGGGCCACCGTCTCCGCCGGCAAACTGTCCAGCAGCCCGAACGGCTCCACCCCCACCGGCGCTGGCCCGTCGACCAGCGCGAAGTCCGCAGCGGCGAGCAGGAACGGCAGCAGCACCACCTGCGAGACGCCCGAGCGGGCCACCAGCCGCACCGACGTACCGGCCAACGCCACCACCTGGTGCTCGCCGCCGTCGAACCGCACCCAGTCCCCGACCCGCAGCACCGGCGGACGCCCGCCCATCACACCGCCCCGGCCGTGGCCACCGTCGTGTCCCCACTCAGCGGCGTGGACAGATCGGTGACAAGGTCATGGCGCCAGAGCAGGTGGAACAACACCGGCAGCACCGCCACCGGGTCGCCCACCACCGCCGCTCCGGCCATCAACGGCGTCGGATCCGCGAACACCGCCCGCAACGCCGCCGCCATCTCCGGCAACTCGTGGCGGGGATGGCGGTAACCGGCCAGCCATCGCAGGTTCGCCGCCAGCACCGGGTCCAACGCCCCGACCAGCCGGTACTCCCACCCGACCAGCTCACACGCCCGCCGAGTGGCCTCGAACGCGACCGCGTCCCGCGGCTTGATCCGCCGCACCGGCCGGCAGTCGACCACTAGCCCACCACCACCGGCCAACCGGGCGAAATAGTCCGGGGCGTGCGAACGGGTTCGTCCCTCGTGCTCCCAGAACAGCCAGAGCGGCTGCGACGCGAGCCCGACCACCGCCGACTCGTAGTCCAGCATCATCAGGTGGTCACGCTCCAACCAGGACTCGTAGCCGACGTGTCCACCGGTGCTCGACGACCACCAAAGCCCCGGAAAGTGCCGCTGCCGCTTGTAGGAGGGAAACCGGCGTACCGGTGCGACCGCCTCGAACGGCACCCCCGCCGCGTCCGCCAGCGACGCCCGAACCTCCACCCCGTCCCCATCGACGAACGCCACCTCGAACTCAGCAGTCAACCGGTCGCCCGAGCCCGGCACCACACGCAGCACCCCGGCACCGTACCGAGCCGACAGCCTCAACCCGCTGACCCACGCCACCGGCGCCGCAAAGCCGGCAGAGTCAGATCCCGCGCCAACCGGCCCCCGCCGTACCAGATCACGGCACCGACCGCGCTGCGGTGATCCGCCGTCGCCACCGCGTACCCGTCAGGCCCGCCGCGCCGACCACGACGCGGCTGGACCAGCAGCCCTGCCACCCGCAACCGGTCGAAGAAGCTCGCCTCGTCCACGGCCAAACCCGCCGCCGTCCGGACCTCTCGCCGCAGCCGGTCCCGAGGAACCTCCTCCCGTCCCTGCCGTGCCGCCTTGTTCAGCTCCGCCGGCTCAGGAGGGCGCCCGGCGGAATGCCCCCTGGGCGCCACCCGATGCAGCCCAAACCGCCTCTCCAGATCCCTGGCGGTCGCCTGCGCCCGCACATGGTCATGCCACCCCCACTCCGTCCGACCGTCCTGCCGCACCAACGTCGCCACCAAGTGCACGTGGTTCTCGGCGTGCCGCACCGCCACCCGCCGCACCGCGGCCTCGTCGCCGTGCGGCGCCAGCCCGACCCCGGCCATGATCTCGGCAGCGATTTCCCGCCACTGCCCGTCCGACAGAACCGGGTCGTCACCGTGGTTGTGAACCGAGCAGTGCCAGACCGGCAACGGTGGCGGGTTCACCCCCGCGTGCACCGGCTGCTCCAACAGCCCGATCAAACGCCGCACCTCACGCCGGCCCGCAGCGTCCATGACCGGTCGCAGCCCCGCCAGGTCCCCGGCGAAGGCCCACGCCGCCACCAGACGCGGATCCCGATGATCCCCACTCTCACCGGGGCCGAACAGGTAACGCAGCAACCAACCCACCGACGTCCCCCGCCGGTGCACCTTCGGGATCAGCCCCGCCTCCCGACCCGACGTAGCAGCCGATCGAGCACGACAGCAGCATCGTCCAAGCGCTGCACCGACCGCACGCACAACCCGATCACGCCGTCCGTCGCTGGCCCGCCGTCCGCCACGGTCTGATCCAGGTCCGCGCTAAGCCGATTCACCGCCGTCCGAGCCGCGAACAACTCCCGCTGCACCTGCGCCAACTCGGCCCGGCTCACACCCTCCACCACCGGCTCGCCCAACTCGGCCGCCGCCCCCGCGCAGCCGCCTGCGCCACGTACCCCGTCGGCGTCAAACCCGCCAACCGCGCCGCAGCAACCAAATCGTCGTGCTCGTCCTCGCCGAGCCGCACACTCACCCGACGCTGACGACCCGTGGACAAGCGCTGCCGGTTCCGCCCCTGCCGGGAGCCGCCTCCATCAGCCGTCATCCGGTCGAGACCGGCGCTCCTTCGGCGCCGTCAGCCCCAACCCCGAACTCAGCCGCCAGCCGACCGTGAAGATCTCGTACCACGTGCAGCACCCCGGCACCCTACCGAAACCGGTGCCAACTACATCCGAACGGCATCACCACCGATGCCTGGGTCAGTGGACTTGGCCGGGATGCTAGGGCCGGCGGTGTGCAAAGAGGACCGCTCCTGGAAGGCTCTCGTCGAGGCCGAGCAGCATCTGGGCCTTGACCGTGAATCCGGCATCGCGCAGCCAGGTCGCCATCCGGTCCGGCTGACGGCGGTGCACGTAGACCTTCATCGGATGACCGCCGTAGCCTTCCGTCTTCAGCCGTGACTCATCTCCGACGTGAAAGCCGAGCAACAGAGGTCCATCGGGACGCAGCACCCGCCGAAAGTGGCCAAGAACCGCCGGGATCTCGTCGTCGGGGATGTGGATCAACGACCAGAAGGCGAGCAGGGCAGTGATCGAGGCGTCAGCGAGTTGTAGGTCCGTCATCGAACCCACCTCGAACCGCAGGTCGGGGTGCTCCCGCCGAGCGATGTCGATCATCGCGGGTGACAAATCGACGCCGAAGGCATCGACGCCCAGCTTATGCAGGTGGGCAGTGACATGGCCTGGTCCGCAGCCCACGTCCGCCACCGGGCCACCGCCGGCGGCGTGGACCAGATCGGCGAACAACGCCAACGCCGCGAGCAGATAGGGCTCCCCAGCCAAAGCCACCCGTGTGTAGTCGGAGTAGCTGTCGGCGACCGTGTCGTAGGAGATCCGGATGTCTGCCAACCAGTCGTCCGCTCGCCTGCTCCGTGACCCAGAAGTGCCGCCGCCTTCCAACCGCGTTCCGGTATCCGTCATCGTTCGGCTCCTCCTCATGAACTGGCGCGGACGCGTAGGTCTCGGAAGCCGCGCACGCTACCAGTCTCCAAGCCAACTTCGGTGAACCGAGCACCCACCTTCGAGGTTTGACACCGCTCTGGCCGTCACCAGCTACAGCGAGACAGACGCCAGATGTCGG
This sequence comes from Plantactinospora veratri, assembly GCF_036421995.1. NCBI lineage: Bacteria > Bacillati > Actinomycetota > Actinomycetes > Micromonosporales > Micromonosporaceae > Plantactinospora > Plantactinospora veratri. The sequence continues at coordinate 272,062 of NZ_JAZGQL010000012.1, read as the reverse complement.
AGACCGGAGACCAGTGCCAACACAATCCGGACGGTGCCACCGCTGGTGCCAACAACCGTGGACGGTGCCAGCTTCAAGTGGACCGGACACTGTCGAAGGCCGGGGCGGCGATCCGGCGTCCGGAGCACGGCGGTCACGGTGAACTCGAAGCCCTCGGGGTACGCGAGCAGGCCGGTGATCGCGATCGCGGCGCTGTCGGTGTGTGCCAGCAGGCGATGCTCGGCCACGACGCCTGGAAACACGGCCTCGGGCTTCATCCAGGCCGGACGGGGTGGCGCGGGCGGTTCCGGCTGTGGATCCGGTGCGACGGCCGGACGGTCGAAGAAACCCATACCGGCCACGTTCGCACAATCCGATCCGCGGCGGGCGGACCGGCGGTGGCCGGGTTGACGTCCGCCCCGACGTAGGCGAGGCTGCTGCAACCGATTGTGGATCATCGTCCCGAGGGTGTGCGGGACACCCGAGACGCCGGGAAGCCTGGGGCATGGAACAGACATTCGAGTTGACCGTCAACGGCGAACGCCGGAAGGTCGACGCCGACGCCGACAGCTCCCTGCTGCACGTGCTGCGCGAGGTACTCGGCCTCAAGGGCTCCCGCTTCGGCTGCGGTCAGGGCCTCTGCGGCGCCTGCCTCGTCCTGTTGGACGGCCGCCCCGTGCCGTCCTGCGACACCCCGCTCTGGTCGGTCGCCGGCCGAGCGGTCACCACCGTCGAAGGGCTCGCCGACGGCGACGTACCGCATCCGGTCCAACGGGCGTTCCTCGACGAGCAGGCCGCACAGTGCGGATACTGCGTCTCGGGGATCCTGGTCAGCGCGGCGGCCCTGCTCGCCGCGCAGCCGCAGCCGGACGAGGCGACGGTCGCCGCCGCGCTCGACCGACACCTGTGCCGCTGCGGCGCCCAGCGGCGGATGATCCGCGCCGTGGTCCGGGCCGGACAGTCCATGGTCGACGGCTCCGCCGCGAACAGGACCAGCACCAGCCAGGCAGGCACGGGCGACGCCGGTGGCACCGGGGCGGATCCTGCTGACCGAGGCGACGGGGTGGCGGCAACGGCGGTCGAGCGATGAGCGCCGACGGGAACGGCGGCCCAACGGTGAGCGCCGACGGTCCGGAGGTCGCCCCCGACCTGCCACCGCTGCCCCGGGGGGTGCTGGCCAACCCACGGCTCGCCCGCTGGATCACCGTGCACCGGGACGGTACCGTCACGGTCCGGGTCGGCAAGGTCGAAGTCGGCCAGGGCATCCTCACCGCGCTGGCCCAGCTCGCCGCCGACGAACTCGACGTCGACATCGCCGCCGTCCGGATGGCGGCGGCCAGCACCGCCGAGGGGCCGGACGAGGGACTCACCGCCGGCAGCCTCTCCGTCGCCGACTCCGGTGCCGCGGTCCGCCAGGTGTGTGCCGAGGTACGGGCCCGCTTCGTCGCCGAGGCGGTGCTGACCCTCCCCCTCGATCCGGAGACCGTCACGGTCCAGGACGGGGTGATCACCGACGCGGCCGGCGTACGACGCACGTCCTACGGGGAACTGTCCGAGCGGGTCGACCTGGCTCGGGAAGCGACCGGGGCGGTCCGGCCGAAGCCGGTGCGGCAGGCCCGCTGGGCGGGTACCAGCGTGCCCCGGCTGGACCTGCCCGACAAGCTCGCCGGCCGGCCACGCTTCATCCAGGATCTCGCCCTGCCGGGGCAGCTCTCCGGCCGGGTGGTGCGGCCGCCGTCACCGGCGGCGACCCTGGTCGAGGTCGACACCGCCGCCGCCCGCGAGTTGCCCGGCGTGCAGGCGGTGGTCCGGGACGGCGACTTCCTCGGCGTGGTCGCCGAGGGCGAGGCGAACGCCGAACGGGCCGCCTCGGCACTTGCCGAGGGGGCGCGCTGGCACGAGGAGCCGACCCTGCCGGACGAGGACGACATCTCCAACTTCCTCCGGGAGGGTCCGGCCGAGTCGATCCCGGTACCCGAGCCCGGCGGCGCCGCCCGGCAGGGCGCAGCGGTAGGACATGCCGGCGGGCCGGTCGTCCGGCGGTTGCGGGCGAGCTACAGCCGGCCGTTCCTGGCCCACGCGTCGATGGCGCCGAGCTGCGGTGCCGCCCGCTGGGCCGAGGACGGTACGGCGGTCGCCGTCTGGAGCCACAGCCAGGGCATCCACGGGCTGGGTCGGGCGATCGGCGCGGCCCTGGAACTCGACGCCGACCGGGTCGACGTGCGACACGTCGAGAGCGCCGGCAGCTACGGCCACAACGGCGCGGACGACGCCGCCTTCGACGCCGTACTGCTCGCCCGGGCGGTTCCCGGCCGGCCCGTGCACGTGCGGTGGAGCCGCCGCGACGAGCTGACCTGGGCACCGTTCGGCTCGGCGATGGTGGCCGAGGTCCAGGCCGGTGTCGGCGCCGACGGTACGGTGCTGACCTGGAGCTACGACGTGTGGAGTCAGGGGCACACGGCTCGGCCCGGTTACGCCGGCAGCCCCGGACTGCTCGCCTCCACGCACCGGGACCGGTCCCGCCCGACGCCACCGGCGGCCGATCCACCGGCCTGGGGCGGCGGCGGGACGACCCGCAACGCCTGGCCGATCTACACCTTCCCGGAGCGCCGGATTCACGGCCACCGGGTGCTGCGGACCGCGCTGCGCTCCTCGTCGCTGCGCTCGCTCGGCGCGTTCACCAACGTCTTCGCCATCGAGTCCTTCATGGACGAGTTGGCCCTGGCGGCCGGTACGGACCCGGTGGCGTACCGGCTGGCCCAGCTCGTCGACCCCCGGGCCCGGGAGGTGGTCTCCACCGCCGCCGCGCTCGGCGGCTGGCAGCGACGCGGTACGGAGGAGAGTGTCGGCTACGGCATCGGCTTCGCCCGCTACAAGGACCGGGGTGCGTACTGCGCGGTGCTGGCGGAGGTGGAGGCCCGGCACGAGGTACGGGTACGCCGGCTGACGCTGGTCGTCGACGTGGGTCGGGTGGTCAACCCGGACGGGGTCCGTAACCAGATCGAGGGGGGTGCCGTCCAGGCGACCAGTTGGACGCTGAAGGAACGGGTCCGGTTCGACCGCTGGCGGGTCACCAGCGCGGACTGGGAGAACTATCCGATCCTGCGCTTCGGTGAGGTGCCGCAGGTCGACGTACACCTGGTGGATCGCCCGTCGGAGCCGTCGGTCGGCGCCGGCGAGGCGGCACAGGGCCCGACGGCGGCCGCCATCGCCAACGCGGTCGCGGACGCGCTCTCGGTCCGGGTACGCGACCTGCCGATCACCGCCGACCGCATCGTCGCGGCGCTCTAGGCACCGGCGGGTCGTCGGCGACCCGCACTGCGTGGGCAAGCGCTTTCCTATCCGAACGGCTTCGCACCTCGTGTGCGACTGCCGCACCTGGCGGATCGATAGCCTTCGGTCATGCGAGGCTCGCGGGAAGACGACGGTTCGGCCGAACTCGACGACGTCGAGCGCCGGCTACGCGCGATCCGGGACGACCCGGAGAAGTCGACGACGCTCCGGGAGCTGGCCCGGTACCAGCTTGAGCGGATCGCCGCGCTGCGGGCCGCGCGCACCGGCAGCGGTACCCCCGCCGTGACGGTGGACCGGCTCGGCCCGTTCCGGTTCTCGGCGATCCCCGCGACCGGCATCGTCAGCATCGAGATCGACCGCGCGGAGCACCTCGCTCCGCTGGTGACGGTCGTCTCGGCCGACGAGATCCGCCAGTTGATGCCGCTGTTCCAGCGCCTCCGCGACCATGCCGCGCGCGGCGAGTCGACCCGGATCGACGTCCGGGAGGCGTTCCTCGAACTCCTCGGGCACGACCCGTTCGACGACCAGCTCGACGACCGCTGACGGCCGACCGCCGCAGGCGTGTGGTTCAACCAGAGCTTCGACGAAGGCGAGTTGCTGGCGCCGCTGCGCGACGGCGAACTCCTGCTGCCGGTCGGTGACGTCGGAGAGCCCTTCGTCGACGCCGACGACATCGCCGAGGTGGCCGAGGCGGCGCTGACCGGGGACGGTCACGTGGGCCAGCTCTACGAGCTGGCCGCCCCCGGCTGTTGACCTTCGCCGAGGCCGTCGCCGAGATCGCCGAGGCGGCCGGCCGGGAGATCCGGTTCCGGACGATCCCCGTCGAGGAGTACGCCGCAATGCTGGCGGAGCAGAAGCTGCCGGCGGAGGTGGCAGCACTGTTGACGTACCTCTTCGTGGAGGTGCTGGACGGGCGCAACGCGCGGCTGGGCGACGGGGTGCGGCGGGCGCTCGGCCGCGAGCCCCGGGACTTCCGCGACTTCGCCCGGCGGGCCGCCGCGACCGGGATCTGGTCCGGGTGACGCGCCGCCCCGGGGCCGGGCCGGGGCACCCGGGGCGGGGCGCGGCGACAGGCCAGCGCGGGACGACGGCGGGGCAGGGCTGGTCAGACCCGGACGACCGGCTCCGGGATGGCGGGGTCGGCCGGCCCCGTCGCCGCACCGGTTGGCTCCGCTGGTACGTCGAGCGACTCTGCCGGTACGTCGACCGGCTCCGTCGGTACGTCGAGTGGGTGCGCCAGTTCGTCCTGCGGCATCCGGGCCAGCACGATCGCCAGCCCGGCGAGCGCGGCGGGCAGCAGGCCGGCGAGCGCGAATGTCGTACCGAGGCCGATGCCGGTGCTGACCGGGCCGGCGACGGCCATCGACAGCGGCATGAAGACCAGCGAGACGAAGAAGTCGAGGCTGGAGACCCGACCGAGCATGTGCGGCGGAACCCGGCGCTGGAGCAGGGTGCCCCAGATGACCATCGGGGCGGAGAAGCAGATCCCGACGGCGAAGACCGCCACGGCGATCACCCAGACCTGGCCGGCGACGCCGACCACGGCCAGCGGCAGGCAGCCCAGCCCCCAGAGGAGGTTCATGATGGTCAGGTACCGCCGGGGCATCCGGAACGCGGCCATCCCCAGTGAGCCGATCGCGCCGCCGATGCCGAACGCGGCCATCACCAACGCGTGGTCGCCGGGGCCGCCACCGGCCCGGTCCTTGATCACGAACGGGATCAGCACCTCGATCGGCCCCATGATCAGCAGGATCAGGATGGAGGCGTAGAGGAGCGTGGCGAGCAGCCAGGGAGTACGGCCCATGTAGGCGAAGCCGTCGCGCAGGTCGATCAGCGTCGAGCGGACCGGATGGGCCGCCGGTGCGGCCTGGTGGTGCCGCAGCGGCACCGGACGCAACGCCAGCAGGAACGCCACACCGACGACCTCCAGCACGGTCACCACCAGCAGCGCGGCACCGGGTGACCAGGCGGCGATCAGCACGCTCGCCAGGGCGGGCCCGGCGGCCTGCATGATCGTCGGCCGCAGCATCCCCTCGACACCGTTGGCCGGCATCAGGTCCTCGGGCGGCAGGATCGAGGGCAGCAGTGCCGAATATGCCGGAAAGTGGAAGCCGTTCCCGACCCCGATCAGCAGCGCCACCGCCGCGAGCTGCCACAGCCGGAGCTGATCGGTCACGGCCAGCACCGAGACCAGGCCGATCGCGACGGTACGGCCGCCGGCCACCGCCAGCAGGATGCGGCGCTGCGGGACGCGGTCCGCCAGTACCCCGCCGAGTAGCGTGGTGACCAGCATGCCGGCCGCCATCGCGGCGGAGACGAAGGAGAGTTCGCCCGGCCCGCCGTCCATCTCGATGACCTGCCAGACGACGGCGATCATCCACACCCCGGCGGCGAAGAGCGACATCGTCAGGGCACCGGCGAGGAGCTGGTACTGCCCGTTGCGGAACGGGCGCAGCGGCCCGCGCAGCCAGCCCGGTTGGCTCTCCCCCGTGGCGCCGTCCATCCCCGTCCCCCTCGTGTCACGACCGCTCGATGATGTCACTGCCCGAACCCGCCGGCCCCGTCACCGTCCGGGTCGGCGGACCAGCCCCGGGTCGGCGGACCAGCCCAGGGTCGGCGGACCAGCCTGGGTCCCCTGACCGGGAGCCCTGCGCCATTGTCGTCGGCACCTCCGACATTTCCCGGGCCGAACGGCGGCGCCCAGCCCGCTGTCCCCGGCCGGGACGCCGCTGAGCAGGCCGCACGCCGTCTGGATGATCGCCGGCGTCCGGATGACCGCGCGACGTCGAGGTGACAGCGCGCACGGCGGAACGCCCGGCGAGCGCGGCGCGGGCGACAGCATGGATCAAAGGATGTAGCGACGAATCGTCATGGCGGGCGAGGAGAAAGACCGAGCCGGTCGGCACGCTGGCACCATGCCCAGACGGATCCTCACCGGCGTCGGTGTCGCACTGCTGATCGCCGCCCCGGTGGCACTGGCCCTGTTCAGCGGGGCGGAGGTGCGGACCTCCGCCGACGCCGAGGCCCCGGCCAAGCCGCTGGCCGGGATCGTCGCCGCCACCCTGGTCGGCCTGCTGCTGGTCCGGCTCGTCCCGCTCCGGCTACCGGCCATGCCGGCCGCCGGGGCCGCCGAGCGGCCCGCACTCGGCCGGCAGGCGATCGGACTGGTCGGGATCGCCCTGCTGCTCCCCGCCGTGGTGCTCGCCGTCGACCCCGGCATCTGGTACGCGCCGATCAAGCTCCTCCTCTTCTTCGGCGGCGCCGCGCTGGTGCTGAGGTGCTGGCCGACCGAGTGGCGGGGCGGCCGGGCACACCGACGCGTCCTGCCGAGCCGCTGGTACTGGCTCGGACCGCTGCCCGCCCTGGTCGGCTGGGCGTACCTGCTCTACTACAGCCCGCTCGCCGGCAGCCAGGACATGTCGGGCTACCGCCAGTACGACCGGATCTACCTGCTCGCCGCCACCCTGCTGACCTTCGTCACCGCGAGCCTCGCCGAGGAGATCTTCTACCGGGCGCTGTTGCAGACCCGCCTGGAGGCGCTGTACGGACGCTGGCCCGCGATCGTCGCCACCTCGCTACTCTTCGCCGCGATGCACGTGCACCGGATCGGTGACGGTCCACTGTGGGAGATGGTCGCGGTGATGCTCGCCTGGAACGGCGGATTCGGCCTTCTCGCCGGCTATCTGTGGGCCCGCCACCGCAACGTCTGGGCCATCGTCGCACTGCACACGGCGGTCAACTCGCTGAACCTGCTGCCGCTGCTGGTCGGCTGAGCGGCCGGGTGGCGGTCGGAGCGGAGCACCCGGACCTCGTCGCCTCGCGGCGGCGGGCAACCGCAGCCGTCACCGCCGGTCACCTGATCCGGAACGTGGCCCGTTCCCGGTCGGCGCGGCGGTTGCCGGGCCGGCCGACGGTCAGCCGCCCGTTGCCGTCGTGCGTGACGTACCGGTCGGGGTCCTCGGCGAGCCGCAGCGACACCGCCCCCCGGTCGGCGAGCCCACGCACTCTGACGAAGCTCGCCGCGGCGGCGTACGCGTCGCTGTCCTCGTACGGGTCGATCCGCAGCACGGTGCCGTCGAGCCGGGCGTACCGGTCGGGGAAGTTGACCGACTGCACCGCCACCCGGTCCGGACCGGTGAACCCGGGCACGAGCCGGAACTGTGTGTCGGCGACGTCCCGCACCCCGCCCTCGACCCGGAGCAGATAGCCGAAGTGCCGGACGTACGCCTCCGGCGCGTCGAGCGGGGAGAACCGGAGCACCGGCCCGCCGTCCCCGACCGGTACCCCGAAGCTGGGCGTACCGTCGGTGTTCCAGTACAGCCGCTGCACCCGGGTGTGCCGGTTCGGGTCGAAGAGCGGGTCGCCGGTGATGTCGCGGTAGTCCCGGGCATGGTAGACGAGCACGTCCGTCTCGCCGTCCTCGGCGACGGTGAACGAGTTGTGCCCCGGGCCGTACCGGCGGGTGTTCTCGTTGGTGGCGAAGACCGGCTGCGCCGACTTGGTCCACGAGCGGGCGTCGAGCAGGTCGGCGTTCTCGTCGGCGGTGAGCAGCCCCATGCAGTAGCGGGCGTCGGTGGCGCTGGCCGAGAAGGTGACGAAGACCCGGCCGTTGCGGACCAGCACCGCCGGACCCTCGTTCACCCGGAAACCCTGCACCTCCCAGGGCAGCGTCGGCACGGCTATCCGCACCGGGTCGCCCTGGATCGCCAGCGGGGAGGCCATCGCGGCGATGTAGAGGTTGCTGTTGGTGGCGATCCCCGGCTCGCTCTGCGCCCAGAGGAGGTAGCGGACCCCACGGTGCGCGAAGGTGGTGGCGTCCAGGGTGAAGGTGTCCCAGGCGGTGACGAGTTGGCCGCGCAGCACCCAGCCGGCCGCCGTGCGGGGGTCGGGCTCGGCGGACTCCAGCACGTAGGTACGGATCCGGAACGGGTTGTCGGAGTCTCCGGCGGCGAAGTAGATGTACCAGCGCCCGTCGATGTGGTGCAGCTCCGGCGCCCAGATGTAGCCACCCATCGGGCCGGCGGCCGGGCGCCGCCAGACGGTACGCTCCCGCGCGTCGGCCAGCCCGTCCAGCGTCGACGCGCCGCGCACCACGATCCGGTCGTACTCCGGCACCGAGCCGGTCAGGTAGTACATGCCGCGTACCGGTCGGGTGATGAACGGGTCGGCGCGCTGGGCGACCAGCGGGTTCCGGGTGGTCAGGCCGGCCGACTCGGCCCGCCGGTCGGTGCCGGGTGCCGGGCCGGTGTCGGGCGCCGCCCAGGCCGCGTCCCCGGCGGCCAGCGGCAGTGCACCGGCCGCTCCGGCGACGACCAGGCCGCTCCCGGCGGCGTGCAGCAGTCCACGCCGGCTGACTCCGTCAGTGCTCACCGCGCTGTCCTCTCCACCGCTCCGCTTCCGGTTCCTGCTTCCGCGACGCCGAGCCGGATGAACGTCACCGAGTACGCCGGGAAGGTGTACGCGAAGGTGTTCCGGACGCCGGTCAGCCGGGACTCGCGGGGCTGGATCGGCGTGAACGAGGCGGTGTTGACGTCGTCCGGCCCGCCGGTCAGGGTCGTCACCCGGGCGGTGCCGGCGACCCGCACCCGGTCACCGAGGTCGATCCGGGTCGCCGCCGCGGACGCCTGCGCGTTGACCACCTTCAGCACCAGTTCGCCGGTGGACCGGTCCCGGGTGACCACCTGACGGAACGGCTCGGCGACCCGGTCGTCGGTGAAGCTGCCCCACTCCTGACCGTCCAGATAGAGGGTCACCGTCCGGTTCCGGACCGAGATCCGCAGGTCGTAGGCGCGGCCGGTCTCGACGCTGCCGGGCTTGGCGATCATCGTCTGCTTGCCGCCGCCGCTGGCCTTCTCCACCGCCGTCTGGGTGTTGTTCCAGCCGCCGACGTTCCACCAGTAGAAGTTGCCGGTGTCCCGCACCCCGAAGGCGACCAGGAAGCCCTCGCGGCCGGACCGCTTGGTGGCGGTGACCCGCAGGTCGTAGTCGCGCCAGCCCGGGTCGCCGGCCGTCACCATGGTGTCCTCGGCGACCTCGTCGGACTGCACGTACGCGCCGTCCACGACAGACCACGAGCCCCGCCCGGTGGGGTGGCTCCACTGCCCGGCGCCGCCCGAGAAGTCGTCCCGGAGCAGGGTGGTGCCGTCGGCGGAGGTGACCGTGACGTCGTCGTACGCCGCACTGGTGGCCCAGGTCGACAGACCCACCGCACCGGTGATCGGGACCGTGGTGCCCGGTGTCCCGGAGGCGCGGCTCGGCACCACCTCGTCGCCGACGTTGGTCATGAACAGCTTCTGCACCTGGTAGCTCGCCGACGGCCAGGAGGTGTTGTTGTTGAACCAGATCAGGTCCGGCCGCCACTGCACGTAGTCCTCGTTCGCCAGCAGCGGCGCGTACGACGCCAGTCTCACCACGTCGGCGTTGCGCTCCAGCCCGGTCATGTACGCCGCCTCGGCGAGCGCGTTGTAGAACCGGTTGTCCTGCGAGGCGTACTCGCCGAGGAAGACCTTCGGACCGTTGCGGTCGTAGGAGTCGTACCGGTCGTTGTGCTGGAGGAACCACTCGGGGCTGTTGTAGTAGTGCTCGTCGACCATCTCGACCCCGGCATCCCGGTTGAGCTGCCAGAGCCGGTCGAAGGTGCCGCCCGCGTCGTCCGGCCCCGAGTTGCTGATCACGGTGATCTCCGGGTACGCGGCCTCGATCGCCGCCCGGAACTGCTGGAAGCGGATGAAGAACTCGTCCGGCAGGTTCTCCTCGTTGCCGACCCCGAGGTGGGTCAGCCCGAACGGCGCCGGGTGACCCATCCGGGCCCGCAGGCCGCCCCACCGCGAGGTCGCCGGGCCGTTGGCGAACTCGATCAGGTCCAGGGTGTCCTGGATGTGCCGGCGCAGCAGTTCCGGGTCCTCGGTGGCCCGGTTCTGCCCGCAGCCGGTGACCAGCGCCGGCACCACCGGCAGCGGCATCGCGCCGATGTCCTCGGCGAACTGGAAGTACTCGTAGTAGCCGAGGCCGTAGGACTGGTTGTAGCCCCAGAAGTTGGCGTTGGTGGCCCGTTCCTCGACCGGCCCGACGGTGTCCTTCCACTGGTAGGAGCGGCGCCGCTCGTAGTCCGGCGCGGTGTAGCCGTAGTGGCTGCCGGTGTTGACCAGGCAGCCGCCGGGGAAGCGCAGGAATCCCGGGCGCAGCGCGGCGACCTTCTCGGCCAGGTCGCGGCGCATCCCGTTCGGCCGGCCCTTGAAGGTGTCCCGGGGGAAGAGCGAGACCATGTCGAGGCGTACGGTGCCGCCGCCGGTCCCGGTCACCGCCAGCCGGCCGGTGCCGCTGGTCACGCTGGCCCGGAAGCTGCCGGTGTACTTCGTCCAGCCGTCGCCCCGGACCACGATCCGCAGCGGTGCCGCGAGGTCGGCGCCGCCCGGGTCGGTGAGCCGGACGGTCAGCGGGGTGCCGGCGGCGGCGCTGGTACGGGCCCAGAGCGAGAAGTCGTAGTACCGCTGCCGGTCGAGCCGGATGCCGGAGTTGTATCCCGCGTTGACCACGCCGTAGCTCTGGCCGCCCGCCGGCAGCTCCAGCCGCAGGTAGCGGCGGTTGCGCTCGTTGAGCCGTCCGGTGTCGTCGACCACCGCCACGGTGCCCCGGACCCCGTCCGGCGCGGTCGGGGCCCAGGAGGTCATGCCGGTGTAGGCGGCGTTGTCCGCCGGGTCGTACTCGAAGGACCGGTTCTGTACGAGTTCGGCGTAGAGCCCGCCGTCGGCGGCCCGGTTGATGTCCTCGAAGAACACCCCGTACATGGTGTCGGAGATCGCCGGGCCGGTCCCCGCGGCGTCGACCTCGACGGTGTAGCCGGTGCCGGGTGCGGCCGAGGCGGTGGAGGCGGCGGCGGGGACGGTGCCGAGCACACCGGTCAGCGCCAGGGCGCCCGCGAGCGCACGGGTCGGGCGGGATCGGGACATCGCTCCTCCGTCCGCTGCCGGTCGGCCCGGTAGCCGCCCGCCGCGTCAAGGCGGCGGCCGACATGGATGAGCGTTAACATAGATAGATCGTTATTGGCTGTCAACCATGCGGCGATCGCGTCCTCTGCTTCGTTAGCGTTCACATGCCCGGGAGCCGAGCCCTCGGTGCGGGCCCGGCTCCAGGGCGGCTCAGGCGTTGCCGGTGGCGCCGAGGATCGCCACCGCCAGCAGGATCCGCGGCCCGGTGCCGGAGGCAGAGCGGCTGACGTCGGCGGCGGTCCGCTCCTCGGCGAGCCCGGTCAGGCCGGGATCGGGGCGAACCGGGCGACGTAGCGGCGCTGCCACGGCGTCTCGACCGCGCCCCGGGCGTAGTGCTGGCGCACGAAGGCGACCGCCTGCTCGGCCGGTACGCCGTCGAGCACGGCGAGGCAGGCCAGCGCGGTGCCGGTCCGGCCCTTGCCGCCACCACAGGCGAACTCCACCCGCTCGTCCGCCGCCCGCTCCCACGCCTCCCGGAGAGTGGCCTGGAACCCCGCGCCGTCGCGGGGCAGCCAGAAGTCCGGCCAGCGCACCCAGCGGCTCTGCCACGGGGTCTCCGGCGGGGTGTCGCCCAGCAGGTACACCCCGAACGTCGGCACGGGTCCGGGCGGCAGGGGCCGGCGCAGGCCGCGCCCGCGCACCAGCCGACCCGACGGGAGGCGCAGCACACCCGGGTCGGACGGCGTCCAAGGCTCGGTCATCCCGGCAGTCTAGGCCCTCGGGGCTGATCCGGCGGACCGGTTCGGCCGGCGACCATGCCCGGTCCGCCGGCCGGCGGACCCCCTCCCGCGCTACCGGAACGGCCGGAGGGGGTTCGCCGGGCGGATCAGCGGGGCGTGCCGCGTACGGTCAGGTCGCGCAGCCGGCCGACGTTGTCGAACGAGCCGAAGCCGACCCGGCCGGAGCCGAAGGTGCGGTCCGCAGCGGTCATCAGCGGATCCCGGGAACCGTCGAGATAGACCGCGATCTCACCGGTCGCCGGCCGGTGGACCAGACGGACCCGGTGCCAGCGGTCGTCGGTGATCGCCGGGGCAGCCCCTTCGGAGCGCCCGTTCCACTGGTGGTCGATCCGCTCCCGGTCGGCGTTGTCCACCTTGAAGATGCCGTTGTGTGGATAGATCGTGTTGTCGGTGGAGAGGTGCGCGTAGTAGAACTCCGCGTCCGACCGCCAGCCGAAGACGATGATCACGTCCCGGTTGGGCTCCTCGACCGGCGTGTCGAGGCGTACCTCCGCGTTGACCTCCACCGCGCCGAACTCGGGCCCGGCGGTCAGCACCGCGTACTCGTACGGGCGGCGCGGGCCGGGGCGCTGGGCACCCGCCTCGGCCAGGATCACCTGGCTGCCGGTGAACCGCCACTTCTCCGGAGTGACCGGAGCCCAGTTGGTCGGCCGCATGGTGTCCCGGACCCTGGTGGTGCCGACCGGTCCACCGGCGTACTCCCGGGTGCCGGTGACCTTCCAGATCTTCCCGTTGGCCTTGGCCAGGACGTACAACTCGCCCTGTGTGTCGGTGCCGAACCGCAGGTCCACCCGGTTCGGGTCACCGGGCGCACCGGGACCGGACAGGTCCTGCATCCGCACCGGGGTGCCGGCCGCGTCGAAGAGGGCGAGCCGGTGGATCGGCGCCAGGTCGGCACCCCGCCGCATCTGGTCGACCTCGGTGTAGAGCACCCGGCCGTCGACGAGGTCGCCGAAGACGTACTTGCCGCGCAGCGCCGGTACGTCCCGGCCCCGGTAGACGAAACCGCCGGCCACTGCGACGCCGATGTCCGAGGTGCAGTTCCAGCCTGGTGCCGGTTCGTGGTCGTAGGCGGCGACCGGGTACGTGTAGCCGTAGCTGGCGTCGTCCGGCGGCAGCGGGAAGATCCGGTCACACGGGTCGGCCGGCGTCCGGTCGAAGACGAAGGCGCCCTCGCGCTCGCTCCAGCCGAAGTTGTCGCCGGCCCGCACCTCGTAGATCGCCTCGATGGCGTGCTCGCCGATGTGCCCGAGATACATCCTGCCGGTGGCCCGGTCCCAACTGAACCGGTGCGGATCCCGCATGCCGACCGCGTAGATCTCGCCGAGCGCGCCGGCCCGGCCGACGAAGGGGTTCGACGGCGGGATGCCGTACCGGCCGTTCGGGGCGTTGCTGCCGGCCGGGTCGATCCGGAGCAGCTTGCCGTGCGGCATCGCCAGGTTCTGCGGGTCGGTGTTGCGCACCCCGACGCCGCCGTCGCCGGCCGCGATGTAGAGCAGGCCGTAGTCGGCGTCGCCGCGCCGGGCGGTCGGGTTGAAGTTGATCTCCTGGATGCCGTGTACCCGACCGCCGAAACCGATCCGCAGCACCTCGCGCCGGCTGCCGGCGAAGGTGTCGGCGGCCGGGTCGACGGCGGTCCACTCGGTGATGATCCCGTGGAAGACGGTGTCGGGCTGGCTGTAGTCCGGCACCACCGTCGTCGACGGAGCCGACTCCGTGTGCACCGTGTAGAACCGGCCGTTGCGCCCGAAGTCAGGGTGGAAGGCGACGTATCCGAAGCCCTGCCCGAGGCCCTGACCGGAGAAGAAGCGCGGCGCGAAGGTGCCGGCCACGTCGAGGTAGACGTGCGGCACGCCGTCGGAGACCAGATAGAGGCTGCCGTTGAGGTCGGGTACCGCCCGCCGGCCCGACCCGTCCGGCAGCTCCATGATGGTGTTGATCCGGGCCTGCCGCATCAACCGCGGATCGGTGGGTGCCGGCGTCGGCTCCGACTTCGGGAACGCCGCGTACTCGGTCAGGACCAGCCCGAGCCGCGACTGGATCTGCTGTTCGGGTACGGGATCGTAGACCGCGTCGGCGGCCCGGGCCGGTGCCGCACCGACCAGGGTGGAGAGTACGAGCGCGGCGGTGGCGAGCGAGGCGGTGCCGAGCGGCCTGCGGAGCCGACGGGTGGAAGTACGCACGCGGGGTCACTCCGTTCTCGGGAGGGAACTTCGGCGGATGGGGGTCAACGTCCTCCGGTCACGTGGCGGTACTGCTTCTCGACCTGGCGCGCCGGGACGACGCGGTCGAGGAACATCAGCGAGTCCATCCGGCAGTCGCAGGGGTTCTGCTCCCGGGTGTCCTGCGGGAAACTGCCGCCGATCTTGATGCCCCGGGGGTCGGTGGCGGTGCTGCGGTGCCGCCCCGGGCCGGCGACCTGCCACGGGTCGTCGGTACGGGTGTAGAAGCCGTCGAGCGGTCGGCCGTTGCGATAGAGCGCCATGCTGCCGTCGGTGAAGTCGAAGGTGGCGGCGAGGAAGACCCACTCGCCGACCGGTAGCAGGGTCCGCCAGTCCGCGGCCGCCGCGAAGGTCTGCGACTCGCCCCCGTCGAGCCGCCGGCCGAGGGCGACCAGCCGCAGTTCACCGTCGACGGTGATGAGTTCGAGCAGCGCCCGGACGGCGTGCCCGTCCGAGTCGCCGGTGAGTATCCCGGCCAGCCCGACGGCGTTGAACCGGTCGCCGGGGTCGGCGGTGTTGGAGTTCGGCGCCGGCCCGTCGCCGAGCATCTTGAACCAGCCCAGCACGCTCGCCCCGGCGGCGCCGTTGAAGGCGTGCAGGCTGGGCAGCCCGGTCGGCGCGTAGACGCCGGCCTTCCAGTCGTCGTTGCCGGCCACCGCCGGAGCGACCTGCCGGGTCTGCACCGCCCGGCCGCTGCCCCGGTGGGCCCGGTCCGGCACCCGCATCGCGGCGCCCCCGTTGACCAGGTCGAGGGTGGTGCCGGAACGGCCGAGGTCGCGTTCCCGGGCCGGGTCGCCGCGCAGCGGGTGGTCGAAGTCGTAGTGCGCGACGAGCCGGTGCCGCAGTTCGGGGTGGACGGCGCGGTGGCGGTCGCCGTACCCGTGGGCCGGTGTCGCCGTGCCGGTCGCCACCAGCAGCGCGGCCAGGACGGCGGCGGTGCCGGCCACGACGGTACGTTTCGGTCTCGACATCGCGTACACCTCTCTGTGCGTCGCGGCGAGCTGACGCCGGCGGGTCGGTTCCGCGCCAGCCCTAACCGGTGGGGTCGCCGGTGCCGTCGTCACCCGCCTGGTCGGTGGAGCTGCGGGCCGCCGTGCCGACGGCGGGTGGCGACTCGCCGGGCCGGCCGCCGAGGTAGAGGTCGCCGAGCTGCGGGTCGGCCAGCAGCTCGGCCGCCGGGCCGGCGATGTGCACCCGGCCGAGGTCGAGCACGCAGCCGAGGTCGGCGGCCTCCAGCGCCCGCCGGGCGTTCTGCTCGACCAGCAGCACCGCCGTGCCGGCGTCGCGCATCCGGATGACCTGCTCGAAGACCGTGCTGGTCGCCTTCGGGTCCAGCCCCATCGACGGCTCGTCGAGAAGCACCACCCGGGGTTCGACCATCAGCGACCGGGCGAACTCGACCTGCTTCTGCTGCCCGCCGGAGAGCAGTCCGGCGAGGCTGCCCCAGCGCTGCGCGACCACCGGGAAGACGTCCCGGACGAAGTCGGCCCGCCGCGCCAGCAGCGCCTTGTCCCGCAGGGTGTAGCCGCCGAGCAGCACGTTCTCGGCCACCGTCATCTCCCGGAACACGCTGTGCCCCTGGAGCACGTGCGCCACCCCGGCGGCGAGCATCCGCTGCGGCCCCTGGCCGGTGACGTCGACCCCGCCGACGAGGATCCGGCCGGACCGGGGCTTGAGCAGCCCGCTGGCCACCTTGAGCACCGTGGACTTGCCGGCGCCGTTGGGACCGACGAGGCAGACGATCGAGCCGGCTTCGACCGAGACGGAGAGCCCGCGCAGCACCGGGGCCGCCCGCCCGTACCCGGCCTGGACGTCGACGAGTTCGATCTCAGACGCCAAGGTACGCCCCCAGCACCCGCTCGTCGGAGCGGATCACCGACGGCGGTCCCTCGGCGATCGGCCGTCCCCGGTCGAAGACCACGATGTGGTCGCTGATGCCCATCACCAGGTCCATGTTGTGCTCGACGATCACGAAGGTCCTCCCCTCGGCGTTGAGCTCGCGCACGAGCGCGCCGATCCGGTCCAGCAGTGCCGGGTTGACCCCGCCGGCCGGCTCGTCGAGGAGCACGGTCTCCGGGCCGCTCATCAGCACCCCGGCGAGTTCCAGGAGTTTCTGCTGCCCCCAGGACATGTTCCGGGCCTCGACGTCGGCCAGGTGCTCGATGCCGAGCCGGGTCAGCCAGCCCCGGGCCCGGTCCAGTTCGGCCCGGCGCCGGGCCCCCCGCAGCTGGCCGAGGAACCCGACCGGGCGGGCCGCCGCGAGGACGTTGTCCAGCGCCGACATCCGGGGGAAGACCCGGCAGAGCTGGAAGGTACGACCGATGCCGGCCCGGGCTATCGCGTGCGGGCTCCGCCGGGTGATCTCCTCGCCCCGGTACGACGTCCGCCCGCTGTCCGGCCGGATCATCCCGGTGACGCAGTTGAAGAAGGTCGTCTTGCCGGAGCCGTTCGGCCCGATCAGCGCGTTGACCTGCCCGTGCCGGAACGCCACGGTGGCCGCGTCCAGCGCGGTGACCCCGCCGAACGCCTTGGTCAGCCCGACGGTGGCCAGGCTCTCCGGGCCGCCCGCCCGCTCCGCCCTCGACGTGCCGCTCGTCGCGGGACCCGTCGGCCCGGTCTGCTCTCCGGTCACGGCCGCTCCTCCCTCGCCCGGTCGTCGGGGGCACCGACCGGAACCGTGGCCGGCGGGTCCGTCGCCGGGCCACCGCCCGGGCCGCTGGTGGCGCGGTCGCGCAACTCGGCAGCCGTCACCTCGCGGATCGAACTCTGCGCCGGCCGCAGGAACCGGTCGAGCAGGGCGCCCACCGCCGGCAGCACCCCGTCGGGCATGAACATCACCACCAGGGCCAGCAGCAGTCCGGTGGCGACCAGGTGCAGCGGGGTGTTGCCGAACTCCACCTTGAAGTACTCCAGTCCGATGCCGACGATCAGTGCGCCGGCCAGCGGGCCGAAGAGGTGGCGTACCCCGCCGAGCAGCGCCATCAGCACCAGGTAGGCGCCGGTCAGGATGGAGAACTGGAAGACCGGGTCGAGGTCGCCGAACCAGAGCGCGTAGAGGCCGCCGGCCAGGCCGGTGAAGCCGGCCGAGACCACGAAGACCACCAGCTTGTACCCGAAGGTCGGGGTGCCGAGCGACTCCGCCTTGTCCTCGTCCTCCCGGATCGCCTTGAGGCCGAGCCCGAAACGGGACCGGTCGACCAGCCACCAGACCAGCAGCGCGACCGCGAGCAGGGCGGCGAACAGATAGAAGAAGACCCGGTGGTGCTCCGGCCGGAGCAGTCCCGGGAACGGGCGCGGCACGACCAGCCCGCGCGACCCGCCGGTGAACGACGCCCAGCTCTGGAAGACCAGCAGCAGGATCAGCACCAGGGCGATCGACACGATCACGAACGACGCACCGCGCACCCGCAGCGCCGCGTACCCGACCGGGACCGCGAACGCCGCGACCAGCAGCGTCGCCACGGCGAGCGCGACGAAGCTCGGCAGTCCGGCCCGGACCACCAGCAGGCCGGTGGCGTAGCCGCCGAGCCCGGCCAGCGCGCCGTGCCCGAGCGAGATGTACCCGGTGAAGCCGCCGACGAAGTTCCACGCCGTCGAGAGCACCGCGTAGTTCAGCACCACGATGCCGGCAGAGAGGATGTACGGGTTCGGCGCCCAGGACGGGAAGGAGAGTACGGCGGCGGCGAGGGCCACGATCACGACCACCCGGAGCGGCCCGGCGAACCGCTGTGCCGGGGCCGTAGCCGTAGCCGGTGCCGGGGCCGGGGCCGGGGCCGGGGCCGGTGCCGGTGCCGGTGAAAGCTCAGAAGCGCTGGGCAAGCCGGCCTCCGAAGAATCCCTGCGGGCGGAACGCCAGCGTCGCGAAAAGGGCCAGATAGAAGGTCGTCTGTGCCCAGGTGGTGCCGAGCGGGATCTGCAACAGGCTCTGCACCAGCCCGAGCAGCATCGCGGCGACGGCCGCCCCCGGTACGCTGCCCAGCCCGCCGACCACGATGATCGCCATCAGTGGGCCGATCCAGTGCCAGTGCAGCGACGGGTAGATGGTGGTGTCCAGGGCCAGCGCCGTACCGCCGACGGCGGCGGTGGCCAGCCCGACACCGAAGCCGAAGCCGGCGACCCGGTCGGTATCGATCCCGAGCAGCCGGGCGGCGTCGGGGTGCTGGATCGTCGCCCGCAGCGCCCAGCCGAACCTGGTCCGCTTGAGCAGCAGGTAGAGCGTGAGCAGCGCGACCGCGGCGAGCCCGAAGGCGATCAGTTTGACCACCGCGATCCGGGCGCCGAAGAGGCCGAGGCTGGCCGAGCCGTAGCCGAGCTGGATCCGCCGCTGGGTACCGGTGAAGGCGTAGCCGAGCAGCCCCTCGATGAGTACGGCGATCGCGAAGGTGAGCAGTACCGACATCATGGTGAGGGTCACCGGGCGCAGCCGGGCCAGCAGCAGCCGTTGCAGCAGCACGCCGAGGCCGAAGAAGAGCGGGACGGTGACGACCATCGACAGCAGCGGGTCGACGCCCAGCCTGGCGTGCGACCACCAGGCGAGGTAGGCGGCGAGGATGAGGAACGCCGAGTGGGCGATCATCACCACCCGCATGATGCCGAAGTAGAGGGTCAGGCCCGCCGCCAGGAGGGCGTACAGCCCACCCAGCAGCAGGCCCAGGATGACGCTCTGGAAGAGCAGGGCGCCGGACGGCATCCGCTACCTCACCACGCCGGCTTCGGGTAGACGAGGTCGACTTCCTTCGCCTCGGTGGGCAGGACGATCTGGATCTGCCCGCCGACCCACTGCTGGATCATGTGCGCGCCCTGCGGCTTGCCGGTGGCGTCCCAGGTGAGCGGCCCGACGACGGTCTCCACCTTGTTGCCGCGGATCCAGTCGACCAGCTTCTGCTGGCACTCCCCCTGCTCGGCGCAGCCGACCGCGGTGACGGCGGCGGCCACCACCTGGCCGGTCGTGTACGCGTTCGCCTCGTCCTCCTCCGGTGGCGAGCCGAACTGGGCGGTGTACTTCTGCACGAACTCGACGTTGCTCGGGTAGGGCGCCTTCTGGGTGTAGCCGGTCGGCGCGAGGATGCCCTCGGTCTTGTTGCCGATCGCGGCGGCGAACTCGGGGCTGGTCGGCGCGGTCGAGAAGGCCGCCAGCTTGGGCTGGTACCTGAGCTGTTGCAGCGCGACGATCAGGTTCACGCCGTCCTGGTACTGCGAGCCGCCCACCACCATGTCCGCCCTGGAGGCCGCGATCTTGGCGGCGATGGTGCCGAAGTCGGTGGTGTTCGGCGGGTACACCTCGTCGACGACGGTACGCACCCCGCCCGCCTCCAGCTTCGCCTTGAGCCCGTACGCGGTGCCCTGGGCGAACGGGTCGTCCATCGCGGCGTACGCGACGGTCGTCGGCCGTTGGCCGGGTGGCAGGGCCAGCAGGTATTCGGCGAGGTGGTTGTAGTGGTCGTCGGCGACCGCCGGTGCCGCGTAGAAGAGGTTCTTGAAGCCCTGTGCGAAGACCTCCTTCGCCGCGCCGGCCGGCTCGACGAAGAGCATGCCGTACTCCTCGGCCACCCGGGCGGCCGGGACGACGAGGCGGGTCGAGAAGGGACCCACCACGATGTCCACGTTGTCCTTGCCGATCAACTGCTCGTAGTCGGCGACCACCCGGTCGGCGCTGGACTGGTCGTCGAGAATCTTCAGCTCGACCTGCCGGCCGAGCAGTCCGCCGTTGTCATTGGTGATCTTGGCCCAGGCCTCGTAGCCGCGTTGCACACCCTTGCCGGGCTCGGAGAAGTCCCCGGTCAGCGGGAGCGAGATCCCGACGACGATCGGATCGTCGGAGGAGCCCGACCCGCCGTCGTCGCCGCAGCCCGCCAGCAGAAGTGCCACCGCCGCACCGAGGGCCGTTGCCCGTCGTGCACGTGTCGCTCGGGATGTCATTCCTGACGCTCCTCTGCAGAGGGTGAGGAAAGCGCTTTCGTAAGCGCTTTCGTACCATAGGCTGTGTCCTGCGTCACTCGCAATAGGTACCGCCGCGGTAGTTGATGTTGTTCCGGGAGTTGTCGATGCCGAAGCCTGGCGGGCGGTTGCGCCTCGTCGACGTCGCCGAACAGGCCGGTGTGTCGCTGGCGACCGCCTCCCGGGCACTCGCCGGCCGCGACGGGGTCAGCCCAGCCGTCGCCGACCGGGTCCGGCAGGTCTCCCGGGAACTCGGCTACGTGGCCAACCCGTACGCCCGCACCCTGGCCGGGGGCGTCAGCTCGACCGTCGGACTCGTCGTGCACCAGGTCGACGACCCGTACTTCTCCGAGATAGCCGGCGGGGTCATCGGGGTCGCCGACGAACAGGGCCTGCTGGTGCAGATCTGCCACTCCGGCCGCGACCCCGAGCACGAGCTGCGGCAACTGCGGCACCTCATCGCCCAGCGGGTCGGCATCATCCTGATCGCCGGCTCCGGCTACGACGACCCGCGCGTGCAGGCCGAGGCGCGGCGGGAACTGGCGGCATACCAGAGCCTCGGCGGCCGGGTCGCGGTGATCGGCCGGCATCCCCTCGGGGTGGACGCGGTGCTGCCGGACAACCAGGCCGGCGGGCGGGCCCTCGGCGAACACCTGCTGGCGCTGGGGCACCGCCGGATCTCGGTCGTCGCCGCCACCGGCGGGCTCACCACCGTCATCGACCGGCTCGCCGGGGTGGCGGCGGCACTGCGCCGGCACGGGCTGGCCCTCGACGATCTGCCGGTCGTACACACCGACTTCACCCGCGACGGCGGCCGGATCGCCGCCGAACGGATCCTGCGGGACCACCCGGACAGCACGGCCATCGTGGCGCTGAACGACTCGATGGCGATCGGAGTGCTCTCGACGCTGCGGGCGCACCGGGTCGGCGTACCGGAGCGGGTCTCGGTGGTCGGTTTCAACGACGTCTCGGTCGCCGCGGACCTGGCGCCCGGCCTCACCACGGTCCGACTGCCGATGACCGACATGGGTCGGATGGCCCTGGAGTTGGCCCTCAGGCCCAGGTCGAAGCGACCACGGCGCCGGCCGACGGGACACGCGCTGGTGATCCGCGACTCGACCGGCCCAGCCCCCGGCTGACCCCGCCACAGGTGCAAGGAAGGGCCCCCTCTTATACAAAAAGCGATAAGAGGGGGCCCTTCCTTGCAGACTATTCGGTGCGCAGTGCGGTGGCGGTACGGGTACGGGCGGCCCAGCCGGCCGGCAGCAGCGCGCCGAGCACGGCGATGAGCAGGCCGCCGAGGCCGAAGAGCACCAGCTCGGCGGGGTGGTAGATGTCCAGGACCGAGGCCGGCATGGTGAAGCCCGTGACCCGGCCCATCTCACCGACGATCACCCTCTGCATGAGCACGCCGACGGGTACGCCGACGGCGCCGCCGATCAGCCCCGTCACGACGACCGAGGCGATGACCATCATGACGGTCTGCCGTGGGGTCATGCCCAGCGCCTTGTGCACGCCGAGGTCGTGCACGCGTTCCCGGGTCTCCAGCACGACCATGTTGAGTACGCCCAGTGCGGCCACCGTGACCAGCATCAGGGTGAGCAGGGTGGTGAGCGTGTTGATCACGATGATCACCTCCTCGGCCTCCTGCTCGACGACCTCCGCGGTCGCCTCCACCGACCCCAGCGCGGTGTTCAGCGCCTCGACGTACGCCGCCGGGTCGGTGCCGGGGGTGAGCGTGATGTGGTACTCGAGGGCCCGCAGGTCCGGCTGGGCGGCCGCGAGGGTCGCGGCGGCGGTGAGCACCTGCATGCCTCTGGACTCGATGTTGAAGACCTCACCGACGATGCGGACCGGGATCTGCGTACCGTGGTCGGTCAGCACGATGCTGTCGCCGACCCGGGTGCCGGTGGCGGTCAGGAACGGTGTGGCCACCACGATCTCCCCGGGCCCGCTGAACCAGCTACCGGAGATCATCTGATAGCTCTGCGCGGAGCCGTCGCCGGTGAAGGCGAGGATCTCCAGGGAGCTGGTCAGCCCCGGGGTGGTCACCTCCGTCTGCGCGACACCGCTGTAACCGTCGGTACCGGCCTGTGCGGTGATCGCGTTGACGACCGCGACCGGGTCCGGTGCGGGCGGCGGCCCCGGCGCGACCCTCGGCCCGCCCTCTGCCGGTCGCCCACCCTCGGGCGGCGGCCCGGACATCGCGTGACCCGGATGGATGACGACGTCGCCGTGCTTCTCGGTGGCCCGGACCTCGTTCAGGGAGGCACCCAGGCCGACGGCGAAGGTCGCGGCGGCGGCGCCGAACGCGATCGCCGCGACCACGGTCGCCGACCGGAGGGCGCGGGCGAACGGCTGGGCCAGACCGAGGGTCACCGGCCGGGGCAGTGGCAGCCGGGCGGCCAGCCGGGCCGCCCACTGACCCCGCCCCGGCCCCGGGGTACGGCCGACGGCCAGCACCTCGACGGTGCGCAGCCGTCCGGCCCGGGACGCCGCCGCCCACGCGGTCCCGGCGACCAGGGCCAGCGCCCCGGCGAGCACCACGGCGTCGACCCACGGGGAGACCCCGCTGTCGGTCGTGCCGTAGACCTCGTTGGTCTGCGCCAGCACCGGAAGGACCAGGAGGTTGCCGGCGGCGACGCCGAGAACGGCACCGGCCACGGCGGGAACCAGCGCCTGGACCGTGTACGCCCGGACCACCTGGCCCGGGGTGAACCCGAGCGCCTTGAGGATGCCGATCCGGTGCGTACCGGTGCCGACCGCCCCGGCGATGACGTTGCCGATGATCAGCACCGCCATGAGTACGCCGAGCACCCCGAACGCGAGCAGGAACGGTACGAACAGCACGGTGCTGCCGGCGCTGTTGGTCCTGGTGGTGAGCCAGGACCGGGCTCCGGTCAGCGCCTCGGCGGGCACGCTCGCCTGCACCGCCGCCCGGCCGGCGTCGACCTGCGCGGCGGTGCCGCTCGCCGCGAACCGGTAGAGCATCTGGTAGTCGGCGGTCGCGCCCGGCGCGGTCAACGCCGCGATCTGTTCCGGGACCACCCAGCCGCCGGCGGTCTCGCTGACCGAGCGGGCCACCCCCACCACGGTCAGGGTCGGGCCACCGGGCAGGTCCGGCAGCGACAGCACGTCACCGACCCGCGGCTGCATGCTGGGCGGACGCCGGATGTCGCCCTGCACCACGATCTCGCCGGGGCCGGTCACCCACCGCCCCGCGGTCAGCGTGACGGCGTCCACGGGTCCGCCGGGATCGTCCCGCCCGACCACCGTGATCGGTCGTACCGGTCCCCGGTCCTCGGCCGGCGTGATCGTCGTGGTCGGGAACGGGCCGGCGGCAGCGGTCACCCCGGCCGCTTGCGCGGACGCCGACAGTTGCGCCGCCGTGCTCCGGGTCCCGTCGAACTGTGCGGTCAGGTGCGCGCCGCGCTGCTGGGTGAAGGCCCGCTCGAACGGTGCCGTGGAGGCCACCATCAGCGATCCGCCGAGCACGGCGGCGGTCACCGCGATCATCACCACCAGCCCGATCACCACCGTCTGTACCCGCCGACGCCCCACCCCGGACCGGATCACCCCGCCCAGCGCACTCATCGGACCGGCTCCATCCTGCTGTCGGCGGCGATCCGGCCGTCGACGAGCTGGACCGTGCGGGTGGCGCAGGACTGCGCCAGGGTCAGGTCGTGGGTGACCAGGACGATGGTCTGGCCCTCGGCGTGCAGGGCGGTGAGCAGGTGCCGGACCTCCTCTCCGGAGGCGGTGTCCAGCGCGCCGGTCGGTTCGTCGGCGAGCAGCAGCGCCGGTCGGTTCATCAGCGCTCTGGCCACCGCGACCCGCTGCCGCTCACCGCCGGAGAGCCGGCCGGGGTAGGCGGCGGCGTGCCGGTCGATGCCGAGCAGGCCGAGCAGGTCCATCGCGCGACGCCGCGCGGCGGTACGGGCCGTGCCGACCAGTTGCGCCGGCAACATGACGTTGTCCACCACGGTCAGGTCGTCGAGCAGGTTGAAGAACTGGAAGACCATGCCGATCTTCGCCCGTCGGTAGCGGGCGGAGCCCGCCTCACCCAACTCGTCGACCCGGACACCGTCCACGGTCACCGTGCCGCTGCTCGGCCGGTCCAGCCCGGCGACGAGGTTCAGCAGGGTGGACTTGCCACTGCCGGACGGACCGAGGATCGCGACCGCCTCCCCGGCCGCGATCCGCAGCGACACGGCGTCCAGGGCCGGCGGACCCTCGTCGTACCTGCGGCTCACGTCGTTCAGCTCGATCACCGGTGCCGTCATGGTGAATCCTCTCCTGCTCGTTGCGCCTCTGGCCGGTCGACGCTAGGTCCGGCCCGGGATCGCGGGCGTCGGCCGCCGGAGGCAAATCCGGTACCGCCCCGGGATGAGCGGACCCGGGGTCATCCCTGCGACGTAGTCGACGGAGGTAGCCGGGTGGTCAGCTCGGCGGATATCGCGGGCCGGAGACGGTGGGTGAGAATGACCCGGTGAGGAGCGGAGCGCTGCCCAGCCGGCTCTGGGCCCGGGTCAGGCTGCTGCTACAGCCGTCCGGTCCGCTGCCGACCCTCTCCTGGCGCGGCCAGATCTTCGACGGGTTGCTGGCGCTGGGCCTCCTCCTCGCCGCGATCGTCGAGGGTGACAGTCAGGACCGGGGCGGGCAGGCGTCGGTCGTCGGGTTCGACCACCGGGACCGCTCCGAGCCGTTTCCACCCCCGACGCCACCCGAGCCGGATCTGCCGCCGATCCCGCCCGATCCGTTCCGGCGCCGGGAAGTGCCCGAGCCCTTCCTGCCGATCGAGGACTACGAGATCGCCGGGACGATCCTCATGCTCCTCGTGGTGGTGGTGCCGCTGGTCCTCCGCCGCCGGTACCCGCTCGCCGTACTCTGGGTCGTCCTCGCCACGGCTCCGCTGGCCAGCGACTTCAACGCCGCGTTGCGGGTCTCCTTCTACGCCTGCGTCATCGCCGCCTACACGGCCGCCGTCTACAGCCCGTACCGGTTGCCCGCGCTGGCCAGCCTGCCGGTGGCGGCGTTCATCTACACCCAGCTCCGGGAGCCGGCGGTGCCCACCGTGCCGGACAACGCCGTCCCGTTCCTGATCCTCATCCCGATCGTCCTCGCCGCCAACGGACTGCGGCGGTGGAAACGGCGTGCCGACGAGGACCGGGCCCGGCTGGCCGCGCTGGAACACGAGCAGGCCGAGGCGCTGCGCCGGGCCGCCGAGCACGAACGCGCCCGCATCGCCCGCGAACTGCACGACGTGGTGACGCACAACGTGAGCGTCATGGTCATCCAGGCCGGCGCCGCCCGTAAGGTGATGCGGGCCGATCCCGACCAGGCCCGGGACGCGCTGCTCTCCGTCGAGGCCGGTGGCCGGGCCGCGATGGCCGAACTCCGGCACGTCATGGGGCTGCTGACCATGGACAGCGACGGCGCCGACCCGGCGGCCACCAGCGGACTGACCC
Source organism: Plantactinospora veratri (assembly GCF_036421995.1). Taxonomy (NCBI): domain Bacteria; kingdom Bacillati; phylum Actinomycetota; class Actinomycetes; order Micromonosporales; family Micromonosporaceae; genus Plantactinospora; species Plantactinospora veratri. The sequence continues at coordinate 246,434 of NZ_JAZGQL010000012.1, read as the reverse complement.
CGCAGCCGGGCCTCGACCGGGTCGAGGCGCTGGTGCAGCGGGTACGCGACACCGGGATACCGGTCGAGCTGGCCGTGACCGGCGAGCCCCGCCCCCTGCTCTCCGGAATCGAGCTGACCGCCTACCGGGTGATCCAGGAGGCGCTGACGAACACGGTCAAACACGCCACCGGGGCGACCGCCCGGGTCCTCGTCGAGTACGGCACCGACGAGCTGCGGGTCGAGGCGACCGACACCGGCGGCACCCCCGGCGTCGCCGCGGCGACCGGCGACGGGCACGGTCTGATCGGTCTACGCGAGCGGCTGGCCGTCTACGGTGGCACCCTGCAGGCCGGACGACGACTCAGCGGGGGCTATTCGGTCACCGCGCGGATTCCGCTGGAGGCGCCATGACCGCACCGCTGCGGGTCGTCGTCGCCGACGACCAGGCGCTGGTCCGTACCGGTTTCCGGATGATTCTGACTGCCGACGGCATCGACGTGGTGGCCGAGGCGACCAACGGGACCGAGGCCGTCGACGCGGTCCGGCGTACCCTGCCGGACGTCGTACTGATGGATGTCCGGATGCCGGAGATGGACGGGTTGGAGGCCACCCGGCGCATCCTCACCGGTGCCACCGGCGATCCACAGGTGATCATCCTGACCACGTTCGACCTGGACCACTACGTCTACGCGGCGCTCTCCGCCGGTGCCAGCGGCTTCCTGCTCAAGGACGTCACTCCGGAGCATCTGGTCGCCGCCGTCCGGATGGTCCGGTCCGGCGACGCGCTGTTGGCCCCGGCCATCACCCGGCGGCTCGTCGAGCGGTTCGCCAGCCGCAGCGCCGACCCGGCCGCACCGCACCGCGACCTGTCCACGTTGACGCCACGTGAACTCGAGGTGCTGCGACTGCTGGCCCAGGGGCTGAGCAACGCCGAACTCGCCGCCCGCCTCCACCTCTCCGAGGCGACCGTCAAGACCCATGTCGCCCGCATCCTCGGCAAACTCGGGCTCCGGGACCGGGTTCAGGCCGTCGTCGTCGCCTACGAGACCGGCCTGGTCAGCCCTGGCGGCGGGTAGCGGAGCGGCCGAGCCGGCCCGTCTGCCTCCGACGACCCCGCCGGACGACCCATCTGGTGCCGGGGAGGGCCCCTCCGGCGCGACTCGAAGCTGTCGCTGCCGGAAGCGGCCCTCCCCGGCGCGCGTCGTCGTCAGGACTCGTCGTCGGCCACCTTGCCGCCCGGCCCGTACGGTGAGGTCTGCCCCTTCGGTACCGGACGCTTCGCCGTCTTGTCGTGGCTGCCGCCCGGCGGGTCGGTCGGGTTGGCGTCCTGAATCCGCTGCTTGGTCGTCGCCGTCTCGCCGCTGCGGCGCATCTCCGGCTGCTGGATGTTGCTCATCGCGGTCTCCTCTCGACGTCCCGACTGTTGACCTACCCCGGCGTACCCGGCTCATGCCGAGCCGGCGCCGCAGGTCGGCCGGGCCCGGCGGGCTGAACCGGCCGGACTGGTACCGGACGACCACCCTGTCGTCCGTGGGCGCGCTCCGCCCGTCCGGGGCGGCCGGGACGTCCGGGCCAGGCACGGCCGGATCGCGTCCGCTGGGCGGTATGTCGGAGATCGCCGCCCGACCGGTCGACGTCACCGGCCCCCGGGACACGCCCGGGGGCCGGCTTCGCGGGTCAGAGTCCCCGGCACTGCCCGGTGGCCGGGCCCCGCACCGTGTTCGGTACGCCGTTGTCGACCGGTGCCGGGGTGTTGCCGGTGCAGACCAGCGGGCCGCCGACGGTGTTGCCGGCGATCACCGGTGCCGGGGCGGTACCGGTGCCGGTGACCACGAGCGGGCCGCCGACCCGTACGCCCTCGACGACGAGCTGTCCGGTGGTGCCGGTCAGGCTCACCGGGCCGGCGACCGAACCACCGAGCAGTTCCACGGTGGCCGCACCGGTGGCCTGTACCGGCCCGCGCACCGAGGCCGCCGTGGCGATCAGCGAGCCGCCGGGCCGTACGGTGACCGGGCCGGTGACGGTGGCGCCGGCCAGGCAGGTCACGCCGGCCCCGACCACCAGGGCGCCCCGGTGCTGGCCGGAGACCCGGGTGGTGCAGGTGTCGACGGTGACGGTGAACTCGGCGCTGCTGGTGACACCGCCCGGCCGGGTCGCGGTGACGGTGGCCCGGTAGACGCCGTCCCGGGCGTACCGGTGGCTGGCGGTGGCGGTGTAGAGGCCGTTGATCCTGGTGACGCTGCCGGCCGTGCCGCTGACGGTGGCCGGGGAGGTGGTGCCGTCGCCCCAGTCGACGGTCGCGGTCACCTGATCGGGGGCGACACCCGGCGCGGAGATCGTGGCGAGCGCGCCGTCGACGGTACGCGTGTCGCGGGCGACGTCCGGGGCCGTCACGTCGACCCGCCACGGCACCTGCGGCGAGGCGTGGAAGTTCTGTCCCCGAAGCTGCCAGCGCAGGCCGTGCCCGGCCAGCCGGTGCACGAAGGAGTCGAGACTGCGTTCCGGGTGGACGTTCGGCGACCAGCCGATCTCCGCCGTCGCCGGCATCCGGGGGAACGCCTGGAACTCGATGTCGGCGCCGGTGAGCAGCGTCTCCGACCACATCGGCGCCTCGACCCCGAGGATGTGCTCGTCGGTCACCGCCGGCAGGGTCTCGCCGTTGAGCGTACGGGCCGGGATGTAGCTGCCCGGGTCGCTGCTGGTGCCGGACCAGTGGTAGAAGTGCGACACGTCCAGGATGCCGGCCCAGCCGAGCCCGAGCGGGCTGCCTGGCCACTGCCGCATGTCCAGGTAGGTGTGGTTGGCCGGGGACATCACGACCTTCATGCCCTTCTGCACGGCCCGCCGGGCGGTGTCGCCGCCGGCACCGGCCGGGTTGCCGTTGTTCCAGAACTGGGCGATGGCCGGGGCGGCACCGGGCCGGTCGAAGTTCGCCTGGGAGATCTCGGCCCAGCCGATCGCGGTCTTGCCGTGCGCCGCGACGAGGTCGGCCTTGCGGTCGACGAAGTCGACGAAGCGCTCGTGCGAGAGGATGGAGGCCGGCACCTCGTCGCCGCCGAAGTGGTAGTACGGGCCGGGGGTCAGTGCGCTGAGCTGCGCGACGATGTCGGTGAGGATCGCCCAGGTGTTCGGGCTCTCCGGGCAGAGCGCGCTGTAGCCGACGTCCGTGCTGAGGTTCCACACCGGCGGCGTACGGTTGCTGCAGTTGACGTCCGGCAGCACCGGGTCCGCCTCCGGGCCGGCGTACGACATGATGATCGCGTTGGTGTGGCCGGGCGTGTCGACCTCGGGGATGACGGTCACGAAGCGTTCCGCCGCGTAGTCGACGACGTCGACGTACTCGGCCTGGGTCCAGTGGCCGCCCGGGTCGTTGTTGATGGAGAACTGCGCCCCGATCTCGGTGAGTTCGGGGCGGCCGTCGATGGCGATCCGGAAGCCCTGGTCATCGCCGACGTGCAGGTGCAGCGTGTTGATTTTGTATGCCGCGGCCTGGTCGATGAGCCGCTTGACCACGGCCGGCGACTGGAAGTGCCGGGCGATGTCGAGCATCACGCCCCGGTAGCCGTACCGGGGGACGTCCTCGATCCGCACCCCCGGCACCGTCCACGGTCCGGGTCGGAGGGTCCGGCTCTCGATCCACGGTGGGAGCAACTGCCGCAGCGTCTGTACCCCGTAGAAGAGCCCGGCCGGTCGGGCCGCCGCCAGGCGTACCCCGGCGGTGGTGACGTCGAGCCGGTAGCCCTCGGCGCCGAGTTCGGCGGCGGCCACCAGCCGCAGTTCGATGTCGCCGACGCGTGGCGCGGCGACGCTGACGGGCATCGGATAGCCGGTGGGTGGCCGCAACAGCGCGGCCAGTCCGTCGGCCACCGAGCTGGTCTCGGCGCCGCCGCCCGGGGCGACGACGATCCGGCTCTCCCGGCCGAGCGTGAAGGTCTCCCCCGGCACCGGGACCGCGCTGACCGGTACCGGGACGACCTGGCCGGCCACCGGGACCTGGGCGGCCTCACTCGGCGCGGCGGTCGCTCGGGCGGCCGGGGTGCCGAGACCCGCCAGCACGAGGCTCTGGGCCACGAGGGTTATCCCGAGGGCGGCCCGGCCGAGCCGGGCCCGGCCCCTGGCTGCGGTACGCCTGTCGCGGGGTGGTGGTGTCGACGGGTCCGGCCTCTGCATTGTCACGCCCTCCTGCTGCGGCTGGGGCGGGCGCCCGCCGGGCACCGGCTCGTCCCCGGTGGCCCGGGGCGGTGCGGGCGCGGACGGCGGGCGATCGCCACGGATCAGGGTCATCGACGAAGGTGCGTCCGCCGAATGATAGGGACCGGAGAGCACAACTGTAAAGAGTCCTTACACTTCAGGCGCCGCCGGATCGCGACAGACCCGCGACGGAGCCGGCGATCCGGGCGACATTGACAGCTCTCGCTGATTGATTCACAGTATCGGGAGAGCGCTCTCTCATCCGATCGTCACCCGCCCGCAACCGGCCCGAAACCGTCGCGGGCCTCACCTCAGGGAGCACTGATGGACAGCGCTCTGTCCCCACCCCGCCGCCGACCATCCCGGGCCCGCCGCTGGCGCGTCCTGGCCGGCTCGGCCGTCGCGATCCCGGCGCTGCTCGCCGGCTATCTCGCCATCTCCGGTACGTCGGCCGGCGCCGCCGAGACCCTGCTCTCGCAGGGCCGGCCCGCCACCGCCTCCTCGACCCAGTCCGCCAGCTACCCGGCCTCGGCCGCGGTCGACGGCAACACCGGCACCCGCTGGTCCAGCGCCGCCGCCGACCCGCAGTGGATACAGGTCGACCTCGGCGCCGTCACCCCGGTCAGCCGGATCGTGCTGAACTGGGAGGGCGCCTACGCCCGCGCCTTCACCATCGAGACCTCCGCCAACGGCTCGACCTGGACCACCGTGCACACCAGCACCACCGGCACCGGCGGCAACCAGGAGATCGGCGTCACCGGCACCGGGCGGTACGTCCGGCTGCACGCCACCCAGCGGGGCACCGCGTACGGGGTGTCGCTCTGGGAGTTCCAGGTGTACGGCGAGACCGGCACCACCGCCTGCGACACCGGAAACGCCGCCCAGGGCCGGCCGGCGACCGCCTCCTCCACCGAATCCGCCGCCTACCCGGCCTCGGCCGCGGTCGACGGCAACAGCGGTACCCGCTGGGCCAGCGCCGCCGCCGACCCGCAGTGGCTCCGGGTCGACCTCGGCAGCACCCGGTCGATCTGCGGGATCACCCTGGTCTGGGAGGCCGCCTACGCCACCGCGTTCCAGATCCAGACCTCGACCGACGGCTCGACCTGGACCACCGTGCACACCAGCACCACCGGCACGGGCGGAACGCAGAACCTGACCGTCAGCGGCACCGGCCGGTACGTCCGGATGTACGGCACCGCCCGGGCGACCGGGTGGGGCTACTCGCTCTGGGAACTGGCGGTGCGGACCGGCAGCGGCCCGACCACCCCGCCGACCACCACTCCCCCGCCCACCACCACCCCGCCGCCCGGCGGCAGCGTGCTGCTCTCCTACCAGAAGCCGGCGGTCGCCTCCAGCAACCAGAACGACGGCACCTGCTTCGAGTGCCTGCCCGCTCGCGCCTTCGACAACGACCCGGCCAGCCGGTGGGCGACCAGCACCACCACCGGATGGGTCGACCCCGGCTGGATCTACGTCGACCTCGGCGCCACCGCCAGCATCACCCAGGTGGTGTTGCAGTGGGACCCGGCCTACGCGACCGCCTACCAGATCCAGGTCTCCGCGAACGCCAGCACCTGGACCCCGATCTACTCCACCACCAGTGGCCGGGGTTTCAAGGAGACGCTGAACGTCACCGGCACCGGCCGGTACGTCCGGATGTACGGCACCGCCCGGGTCGGCCCGTACGGCTACTCGCTCTACGAGTTCAAGGTCTACGGCACCGGGGGCAACCCGACGGCGCCACCGGCGATGCCGCCCGACCCGACCTTCCCGGCCAACAACCTCGTCTGGAGCGACGAGTTCAACGGCGCCGCCGGCAGCAAGCCGGATCCGGCGAAGTGGACGATCGACCCGGGCACCGGGCAGAACAACGAGATCCAGTACTACACGAACAACAACAACGCCTCGATGAACGGCACCGGCGCCCTGGTGATCGAGGCACGTCGGGAGACGGCCGGCGGACGCGACTACACCTCGCACCGAATGAACACCGGCAACAAGTTCCACGTCCAGTACGGCCGGATCGAGGCTCGGATCCAGGTGCCGAAGGGCAACGGCCTCTGGCCGGCGTTCTGGATGATGGGCGCCGACTTCCTCGCCGGGCGGCCGTGGCCGTACAACGGGGAGATCGACATCATGGAGGTGCTCGGCCGGAACACCCTGGAGGGATACTCGACGCTGCACGCACCGCAGTACAACGGCGGTGGCGGCTACGGGCAGAAGTATCCCGCGCCGGGCGGGGTCGACTTCGCCGCCGGCTTCCACGTCTGGGCGGCGGAGTGGGACAGCCGGGGCATCACGTTCAAGGTGGACGGCCAGACGGTCTTCTACGCCAGCAAGGAGACGGTGGAGACGACCCGCGGCCCGTGGGTCTTCGACCACCCCTTCTACCTGATCCTCAACCTCGCCGTCGGCGGTGACTTCCCCGGACCGGTCGACTCGAGTACGCCGTTCCCGTCCCGGATGCTCGTCGACTACGTACGCGTCTACCGCTGAACATCGGATGGCCGGTACGGCGGACCGGCCACTCCGCGGTTCACCTCCCGTGTCGGATCACCGCTTCAGGCATTCGGGCCCTTGCCTGGGTTTCGTCCGCACGCCACCCTGTTAGACATGGGGGCGGCATGGTCGTAGCTCACGAAAGCGCATACGGTGTCAGCGCTTTCGGGGAGTCCGGCGACGGCGGCGTCGACACGGTACGGCTGGAGATCCTCGGCTCGGTGCGGGCCTGGCGCGGTGGGCAACAGATCGCCTTCTCCTCACCCGGGCAGCGGGCCGTGCTCGGCCTGCTCGCGCTCGCCGCCGGCCGGCCGATGACCCGATCCGAGATCATCGACGTGCTCTGGGACGACAGCGCGCCGCCCGCGACGGCCACCAACGTGATCCAGACGCACGTCAAGAACCTTCGCCGACTGCTCGAACCCGACCGGCGCACGCACACCGCCAGCGCCGTCCTGCCCCGGGTCGGCGACGGGTACGCGGTCGGCGTACCCGCCCGCAACCTCGACCTCTGCGTGTTCCGGGAACTCGCCGGCGCGGCGTCCGACGCGTACCGCCGGGACGACCTGGCCGGTTCGGTCCGGCTCTGGCAGCGGGCGCTCGCGCTGTGGCGGGCCGAACCGCTGGTCGACGTCCCCTCACTCGCCCGGCACCCCAAGGTCGTCGCGCTGGCCGAGGAACGCCGCGCGGCGGTACGCAGGTACGGCGAGGTCATGATCGCTGCCGGCGGGGCCGCCGACGTGCTCCCGGCGCTGGAGGAACTCGCTGCCGGCAACCCGCTGGACGAGACCGCCCAGGCACTGCTGATCCGGGCCTACCACGCGCTCGGACGCCGGGACCGGGCCGTCACGGTCTACCGCACGGCCCGTCGGCGACTCGTCGAGGAATTGGGAGTCGAACCCGGCCCCGAGCTGGCCGGCGCCTACCGGGACGCGCTGCGGGCCGCCGAGACAGCGGCACCGGCGATCCCGACCGGTACCGGCGGCGCGCCGGACGAGTCGCCGGCCGTTCCCGCGCAGCTCCCCGCCGACGTACCCGGGTTCTGCGGCCGCTCGGCCGAACTCGCCAGGCTGGACAGGCTGCTGGTGCGCTCCGATCACCACACCCGGCCGGACCCGTCGACCGTCCCCGTCGTCGTGCTCGCCGGCACCGCCGGAGTCGGCAAGACCGCCCTCGCACTGCGCTGGGGGCACCACGCCCGGCACCGGTTCCCCGACGGGCAGCTCTACGTCAACCTGCGCGGCTACGACGTCGACCGGCCGATGCCGCCGCAGGAGGCGCTGGCCGGGTTCCTCCGCGCGCTGGGGGTGCCCGGCACCGAGGTGCCGTTCGAGCTCGACGAGTGCGCGGCGCGCTACCGCAGCGCGCTGGACGGCCGGCGGATGCTGATCGTGCTGGACAACGCCGCCTCGGTGGCGCAGGCCCGGCCGCTGCTGCCCGGCAGCGCCTCCTGCGCGGTGCTGGTCACCAGCCGGGACACCCTGGCCGGGCTGGTCGCCCGGGACGGCGCCGAGCGAATCGAACTCGGCCTGCTCTCCAGCGCCGACTCGGTCGAGCTGCTCTGGCGCACCCTCGGCGAGCGGGTCGCCCGGGAACCGGCGGCCGCCGCAGCGCTCGCCGAGCGCTGCGCCCACCTGCCACTGGCGCTGCGGGTCGCCGCCGAACTCGTGCTCACCCGGCCGACCGCACCGCTGGCGGTCCTCGTCGCCGAGCTGGCCGACCAGCAGCACCGGCTCCGGCTGCTCGACGCCGGCGGCGACCCGCGTACCGGCGTCCGAGCGGTGCTCTCCTGGTCGTACCAGCAACTGCCGTCCGCCGCCGCCCGGGCCTTCCGGATGCTCGGGCCGCATCCCGGACCGGACGTCGACCGGTACGCCGCGGCGGCGCTCTTCGACACCGAGCCGGAGCAGGCCCGGCACCTGCTCGACACGCTCGCCCGGGCGAACCTCGTGCAGACGGCGGGCAACCACCGGTACACCTTCCACGACCTGCTCCGGGCGTACGCGACCGAACGCTGTGCCGCCGACGAGCCGGCCTCGGCGGCCGACGCCGCCGCCGACCGCCTCTTCGACTACGAACTGGCCGCCGCGACGGCGGCGATCGACACGCTCTATCCGGCGGAACGGCACCGCCGGGCACCGGTGCACCGGCCGCCGGTCCCGCCACCGCCGATGCCGGACCCGCAGGCGGCCCGGGATTGGCTGGACGCGGAACGGCCCACCCTGGTGGCGACGGCGGTCCGGGCCGCCGAACGCGGCCGGTCGGCCCACGCGGTACGGCTGACCCTGACCCTGCTGCGCTATCTGGAGAGCGGCGGATACTTCGCCGACGCCGAACGGATGCACACGCACGCCCTGGCGGCGGCCCGGCAGGACGGTGACCGGGTCACCGAGGCGCACCTGCTGACCGGGCTCGCCGTGATGTACGCCCAGCAGGGCCGGTACGCGCCCTCGATCGCCCGGCTACGTGAGGCGGTGGCGCTGAGCCGGGAGAACGGCGACAGTGCGGGTGAGGCGCGGGCGCTGGGCAACCTCGGCCACGTCCAGCAGCGGCAGGGCCGGTACGACGAGGCGGCCGAGGCACTGCGCGCCGCGCTGCCGCTCTGCCGACGGGCCGCCGACCCGGCCGGCGAAGCCCGGGCCGGCGGCAACCTGGGGCACGTACTGCTGCGCCAGGGCAACTACCGGGAGGCGGGGGTGCACCTGCGTACCGCCGCCGTGCTCTGCCGGCGGATCGCCGACGCGACCGGCGAGGCGTACGCGCTGACCAGTCTCGGCGAGCTGCACCTGCGCGCCGGACGGCTGCTCACCGCCGCCGGCCGGCACCGGCGGGCACTGGCGTTGTTCGAGGCGGTCGGCGACCAGGCCGGCAGGGCGCTCGCGCTGGACGGGCTCGGCCGGGTACGCCTGTGGCAGGGAGACCACGAGTCCGCACTGGAGCTGGTCGAGCAGGCGCTCACGTTGCTGCGTCGGGTCGGTGAGCGGGCCGGCGAGGCCTCGTCCACGAACAGTCTCGGCGAGATCCTGCACCGGCTGGGCCGGCCCGACCCGGCGCGGGTGCAGCACAGCAGCGCGCTCAGCCTGGCCACCGAGATCGGGGACGCGTACGAGCAGGCCCGGGCGCACGCCGGACTCAGCCGGGCGTACCGGACGGCCGGTGACGACGGGCGGGCCGAGACGCACTGGGATGCCGCCCACGCCCTCTACCGGATGCTCGGGGTGCCCGAGGCGGCCGGGTCCCCGGATCGGCTGGCCATGCTCGGGCGGCCGTCCTGACCGCGCCGCCGGTGTGACAGCTCGGCATGGTGATGGTCGCCGGGGTGGCTGGCCGGGTCGGTGTGCACGGTGGCACCACCGAGCCGTGGTACGGCGTGTCCGAGCTGGTGTTCGGCGTCGGCGGCGACCTCGTGGGCCTGCAACAGGGTCAGGTCGGCGTCGACCACGAGGGTCGCCTCGGCGTGCAGCCGATGGCCGATCCAGCGCATCCGTACCGCTGTCACCTGCCGGACGCCCGGCACGGCCCGCAGGGTCGCCTCGGCCCGGTCGACCAGAACCGGGTCGACGGCATCCATCAGCCGCCGGTAGACCTCCCGCGCGGCGTCCTTGAGCACCAGCAGGATCGCGGCGGTGATCAGCAGTCCGACCACCGGGTCCGCCCACCGCCAGCCGAGCGCGGCACCACCGGCGCCGAGCAACACGGCCAGCGAGGTGAAGCCGTCGGCGCGGGCGTGCAACCCGTCCGCGACCAGCGCGGCGGAGCCGATCCGCCGACCGACGGCCATCCGGTAGCGGGCGACCAGCTCGTTGCCGAGGAAGCCGACGAGCGCGGCGGCGGCGACGTACGGCAGGTGCCGGACGTCCTGCGGATCCAGCAGCCGACGGACGGCCTCGTACCCGGCGAAGGCGGCGGAGGCGGCGATGGTCGCGACGATGGCGATTCCGGCGAGGTCCTCGGCCCGGCCGTAGCCGTAGGTGTAGGCGCGGGTCGCGGCGCGTCGGCCGAGGAGGAAGGCGATGCCCAGGGGTACGGCGGTGAGCGCGTCGGCGACGTTGTGCAGGGTGTCGCCGAGCAGCGCCACCGAATCTGACATCGCCACGACGAGCGCCTGCAACCCGGCGGTCACGCCGAGGACGGCCAGCGAGATCCACAGTGCCCGCAGGCCGGCCCGGGAGGTCTCCAGGGCGCCGTCGACCTTGTCCGCGGTGTCGTGCGCGTGCGGGGTGAGGAGGTGACCGAGGCGGTGCCACAGCCCCCGCCACCGGCCTCCGTGGCCGTGGCCGTGGCCGTGGTCGGGATGGTGGCGGTGGCTTTGGAGGTGGTCGCGACCGTGGTCGTGGCTGTCGGTCATCCGCCGCTGCCTCCCTGTCGGCCGGGCTGGCCGGTTGCGGTGGCGGCCCGGTACGGGCGTCTCCGCCGAGATTACGTGCTCATGTACGCACGCGACAACGCAGCAGGTGCCAACCCGTCGCAACAGCGACCGCCTGGCGGGGTCCGACCCCTCGGGCCGTCCGGCTCGCCGACCGACCCCGACCCTGGTGGGCCCACTCCCCCATCGACCTACTCCTCGATGGCGCCGCCGATCCGGCGCAGGTGCCGGCGGAAGCTGTACGCCGGATCGGCGGCCCGCCGGGCCAGATAGTCGGCAAAGCGGGTCTGCTCGCGCAGGGACCGCCCGGCCCGGATCCGCGCGGCCTGGTCGCGTTCGGTCCGCCGGATCTGCCGCGCGGTCGTCAGCACCTCCTCGGTCCGGTCGACGGCGACGAAGAGCACCCCGTCGTCGTCGGCGAAGACGGCATCGGCCGCGCCGACGGAGTGCGCACCGAAGCGCGCGCTGGCCAGGGCCGCCGGCTCGGGTTCGTCGAGGCGTACCGGACCGGCCGGGTAGCTGCCGTAGCTGAAGACGGGCAGACCGATCTCCACCAGGTCCGGCGTGTCGCGGTGCAGGCCCCAGACCACCAGACCGGCCAGCCCGGCCGCCCGGGCCTCCAGCACCACCAGGTCACCGACACACGCCTCGTCGGCCCGTCCGCCGTTGTCGACGACCAGGACGTCGTCCCGGTCGGCAGCCTCCAGAGCCTCCAGGAACACGTCGACGCTGCCGTAGTGCCGGGCCGGCAGTACGCGTCCGGCGAGCCGCTGCCCGGGTACGACGGCGGCGATGCCGGGCGGGGCGATCCGCAGCGGCACACCGAGGCGTACGCAGGCGTCGGCGACCAACGGCGTTGACAGCTCGGCGAAGGCGTCACGCACGAGGGTTTCCTCCCTGGTCGGATGCGGTTCGGTGGTGATCTCGCGCCACCGGCGGGAGGCCCGATGCTACCGACGGTCGACCGGTTGCCGGCCGGGCCAATCCAGCACCGGTGGCCCTGGTCGACGGCGGCACCGTCCCGGCGGGGGGCGGGTCAGTGGGGTGTGGGCTGCGCGGAGAACCGGGCCGCGTGCTCGCCGTCGAGCCGGCCGGGTGGCAGCCGACGCCCGCAGATCACCAGCAGCAGATCCTGGGCGAGACCCCGGAGCGGGCTGCCGGTGCCGTAGCTCCAGTCCAGGTCGGTGGCGTGCAGCGCCACCCCGCGCAGGTCCACTCCGAAGTACCGGATGTTTCTCGGCCGCATCCGGGACAGCACCAGGCCGACCCGGTCCGGTGGTACCCGGCGGTCCAGCCCGAGTCCGACGGTGATGTCGAGTCCGTGGATCACGTCGTGCGACAGCGCGCCGTGCACGCCGCCGCCGGGTGGTGTCCAGGTGTGCGCGACGTTGTCCCGCAGCGATCCGAGCAGGTGCTCGGCGGGTAGTTCGGCGGCGTCGCGCCGGGCGCGCCGGTCGGCCATCCGGTCGAAGCTTCCCCGGGCCCTGACCAGGTCCACGACGAAACGCCCGAACGAGTTCCGGAACGGCAACGTGGTGTGTGCGACGACCTCGCGTACCCGCCAGCCGGCGCAGAGCGTGGAGGCGTCCCACTGCTCCGGGCGGAGCGTGGCGAGCAGTTCCACCTGTTCCTGGCGTTCCGCCCGTACCTCGGCCCACAAATGATCTTCACTCATCAACTCTCCTCCAGTCCGGCCGCATCGCCCCGGCGCTCCTACCGGTGATACGAGGTGGGCGCGGGAAACTCATCGGTCCCCGGGCAGTTCCTCCGGGTGGCCGTGCGGGCCGGGGTGGGTATGGTCGGACCGGTGGTGGAGACGACGCCGGTGGGCACATCCCGGCTGGACGCGCAGACGTCCCGGCTGGAGCCGTTCCGGACGGAGCTGACCGGTTACTGCTACCGGATGCTCGGCTCGGGGTTCGAGGCCGAGGACGCCGTCCAGGAGACCATGCTGCGGGCCTGGCGGTCGTTCGACCGGTACGACGAGCGGCGCGGTTCGCTGCGGACCTGGCTCTACCGCATCGCGACGAACATCTGCCTCGACATGCTGCGCAGCCCGCAACGCCGGGCGCTGGCCATGGACCTCGGGCCGGCCGCCGACGGGCCGGGCATCGGCGCACCGGCACCGGAGCGGGTCTTCGTCCAGCCGGTCCCGGACGGTGTCGCGCTGTCGATGCAGGGCGATCCCGCCGATCTGGCGCTACGCCGGGAGACGATCCGGCTGGCGTTCGTGGCCGCGTTGCAGCACCTGCCGCCCCGGCAGCGGGCGGTACTGATCCTGCGCGACGTGCTCTGCTGGCGGGCCGAGGAGGTCGCCCAACTGCTGGAGAGCACGGTCGCGTCGGTGACCAGTGCGTTGCAGCGGGCGAGGGCGACGCTGCGGACCGTGGACCGGGCCCCCGGCGAACCGTTCCGGCCGGCCGACCCGGGCCAGCGGGACCTGCTCGCCCGGTACTGCGACGCGTTCGAGCGCCACGACGTCGAGGCGATGGTGGCGTTGCTGCACGAGGACGCCACGATGTCGATGCCGCCGGTCCGGTTCTGGTTGCGGGGCCGGGACCAGATCCGGCTGGCCCTGCTGGATCCGGCCGCGTCGTGCGCGGGTGCCCGGCTCGTCCCGGTCGCGGCGAACGGCTCCCCGGCGTTCTGGCAGCTCCGGCCGGCTCCCGAGGGCGGGTACCGGCCGTTCGGGCTGGTCCTGCTCGACGTGGCCGACGGGCTGGTGACGGGTGTGACCACGTTCCTCGACGCCGATCGGCTGGTGACCCTCTTCGGGCAGCCGGCCGAGGTGCCGCCGGTCGACCGATGAGTTCCGGCGTTCCGCCCCGTACCTCTCGATGAGAGTGCTACGACGGATCCCGAGGAGACTGACATGACCACCGTGCAGCCGATCGTCGTCACCCCCGACCTGCCCCGCCTGCTGCGTTTCTACCAGGGGTTGCTCGGCGCGGTGGAGGTACGCCGGTTCCCGGACGAGGGGCCGGTCTTCTACGTCTCCCTGCGACTGGGCGACTCCGACCTCGGGGTGGTCAGCGAGGCGGAGGTCGACCTTTCGACCCCGTCGAGGATCGCCCTCAGCGTGGCCGTGCCGGACGTCGACGGGCTGCTGGACGAGGTGGCGCCGCTCGGCGGGCGGGTGCTGGGTCCGCCGAACGACATGCCGTGGGGCCAGCGGGTGGTCCACCTGCACGACCCGGACGGCAACATGGTCAACCTGACCCAGGAGCTGGGCGAGACCGACCCGGCGGGCTGAGTCGCCGGCCCGGTGGCTCCGGCCGAGGTGTCCGACCGGCCGGAGTCCACCGGCTGTCCGGCGCCGCCAGGGGAGGACGCCGGACGGGTCCGTTCAGCAGCCGATCACCCAGTGGGCGGGACCGGTCTGCCGCAGGGTCGTGGTGGCGAAGACGTTGTAGAGGCCCATCCGGGCGCCCGAGCCGAGCGCGTAGGCGTACCCGCCGGACTGGTAGGCGCGCCCCGCCTGGACGTGCGCGTAGTTGCTGGCGGTGACGCAGACCGGGTCCTCGCCCGGGTCACCGGGATCTCCCGGATCCCCCGGGTCGCCGGGGTCGGTACCGGTGCCGAGGCCGAAGAAGAGCGCGTCCCGGTATGCCGAGCAGATGGTGTCCAGGAAGTACGCGGCGGCGGTGCCGCACTGCTCGGCCCCGGAGCCCGGGTCGACCGGGGTGCCGTGCCCCATGCCGGCGACCCGGTAGAGGCGTACCTGGTCGGCGCCGTACGTCTCCAGGGTGGTGCCGCCGGGCAGGGTCGAGGTGCCGGTCGGGGTCTGCGGGAGGCCGAGTACGTTGGTCCACTGGTCCCGGGACTCGGTGGCGTTGGCGGTGCCGACCGTGTAGTCGGCGGTGCCGTGCCAGATCGCCACCTTCGGCCGGGCGCCGGAGTAGCCCGGGTACGCCTGCCGGACCAGGTCGCCCCACTGGGCCGGGCTCCGGTCGACGCCCGGGTTCATGCAGCTGAACGCGTTGACCATGCTGGTGGCGCAGCGGTAGGGGATGCCGGCGACGATCGACCCGGCCGCGAAGGTGTCCGGGTAGGTGGCGAGCATCGTCGCCGCCATCGCCCCACCGGCGGAGAGCCCGCTGACGTAGACCCGGTTGGCGGCGATGCCGAAGCTGCTCCGGGCGTGCTCGACCATCTGCTTGATGGAGAGCGCCTCGCCCTGGCCCCGGGCGGTGTCACCCGGCTCGAACCAGTTGAAGCAGGAGGTCGAGTTGTTCGCCGATTTCTGCTCCGGCACGATCAGCGCGAATCCCCACTGGTCGGCGTACTTGCGCCAGCCCGAGTTGCCGAAGTAGCCGTTGGCGTTCTGCGCGCAGCCGTGCAGCAGCACCACCGCGGGAGCGTTGCCGGGCAGGTTGTCCGGCCGGTACGCGTACATGGTGAGGTTGCCGGGGTTGGAGCCGAAGCCGGTCACCTGGCCGAAGGTGGCGGCCTGGGCGGGTCCGGTGGCGGCGAGTACGCCGACCGCGGCCAGTACGGGCACCAGGGCGGCCCGCACCAGGCGGGCCAGGAGAGGTCTGCGGCGAGGACGGGATCTGTGGCGCATGGTGGACCTCCGGCGGCGGTGTGGGCTGGATCACGGTGGAAGTTGCCGCGACGTTACGACCCGCAGACGATCCGCCGACATGGCCTGCCGTCACACATTTCCCGACATCGAAGTGATGCCGATCCCCATGCCCCGGGAGTTGGTGGGCCGGGCGTCGGTCAGCCCTTGATCCCGGTCGCCATGATCCCGCGCACGATCCAGCGTTGGGCGACCAGGAAGACCAGGGCCAGCGGGACGACCGAGACGACCGCGCTGGCGAAGAGCGCCGGCAGGTTGATCGCCTGGGCGGTCAGGTTGGTCGACATCGCCACCTGGACGGTCCAGAGTGCCGGGTCCTGCCCGATCACCAGCGGCCAGAGGAACGAGTTCCAGTGCTCGATGAAGGAGAGTACGCCGAGCGCGGCGAGCAGCCCCGCCGAGTTGGGCAGCGCCAGCCGCAGGTAGACGCCGAGGTGGCCGAGCCCGTCGATCCGGCCGGCGTCCTCGATCTCCTGTGGGAAACGCAGGTAGAAGCCGCGGAAGAGCAGCACGGCGAGGGCGTTGAACAGCCCCGGCACGATCAGTCCCCACAGCGTGTTCACCCCGCCCAGCGAACCGACCACCACGAAGGTCGGCACGAAGGTGGCCGCGCCGGGCACCATCATGGTTGCCACGACCAGCAGGAAGACCGGTCTTGCCGCGGCGACCCGGATCCGGGCCACCGCGTAGCCGGCCATCGAGGCGAACAGCGTGGAGATCGGCGCCGAGACGATCGCGACCACTGCCGAGTTGAGCAGTGCCCGGCCCAGCGGGGCGCTGCTGTTGGTGAACGCGTCGGTGAAGCCGGTCAGGTCGATCCGCTCCGGCCACCAGCGCCACTCCAGGGCGCCGAGTTCGGCCTGCGTCATCAACGAGTTGCGCAGCAGCAGATAGAACGGCAGCAGGAACGGCACCGCGAAGACGACGGCCGCCAGGTAACTGCCGATCCGGGCCCGGCCGATCGGACGGGCGGTACGGCGGCGCGGGAGGCGGTCGTCGCTCATCATCCGTCCCTCCGGCCGAAGCCGACCAGCCGGCCCTGCACCAGGGTCACCAGCACGATCAGCAGGGTGACCACGAACGCGCCGGCCGAGCCCAGGCCGTAGTCCTGCTGCACCAGCGAGACGTCGTAGAGGTAGACCAGCGGCGGGCGGCCGTCCGGACCGGGCGCGCCGGCCAGGCCGGTACTGAGCAGGTTGTAGAACTCGTCGAACGCCTGGAATGCCGCGATCACCAGCAGCAGGGTCACCGCGACCGAGGTGTTGCGCAGCAGCGGGAAGGTGATGTGCCGGAACAGCCGCCACTCGCCCGCCGCGCCGTCGACCCGGGCCGCCTCGTACAGCTCGCCGGGGATCTCCTGCATGCCGGCCAGGAACAGGATCATGTAGAGGCCGATCTGCAACCAGAGCCGGACGGTGATCAGCACGATCCAGTACAGCGGCGGGTCGACGGTGGCGATCCACGCGGTCGGCTCCTGGCCGAAGAGGGCGGCCAGCGAGTTGGCCGCGCTGGACGGTACGCCGCTGAACAGGCTCATCTTCCAGATCAGCGAGGCGACCACGTAGGAGACGGCGGCCGGCAGGAAGAAGGTGGTCCGGAACAGTGCCCGACCCCGGCGCAGCCGGTTGACCAGTACGGCCAGCCCGAGCGCGATCGCGAAGGTCAGCGGCACGATCACCAGGGTGAAGACCACGATCATCGACAGCGAGGTGCGGAACCGCGGATCGCCGAAGAGGGTCCGGTAGTTCGCCAGCCCGGCCCAGTCGCCGAGCGCGATGGTGCCCCGGGCGTTGCTGAAGCTGAGCAGCAGTCCCCAGCCCATCGCGACGTACCTGAAGAGCAGCAGCCCGACCACCAGTGGCGCGGTCAGCAGCACGAAGGCCCGCCAGGCCGACCAGTCGACCCGGCGGCGCCCGGCCGGCGCGGGCGCCGGCCGGGCCGCCGGCCCGGTGTCGGTCTGGAGTGGACCGGTACGCACGGACACCGGGCCTCAGACCGTGGGCAGCTTGTCGAGCGCCTCCTGGGAGCGGCCCGCCGCGGCGGTCAGCGTCGCCAGCGGGTCGGCGTTCTTGCGGATGATGTCGGAGGCGGCATCGTCGTACGGCTTGCTGACCGTCGGCGCCCAGAGCGCGGTGGTCCGGGTGCCGTACTGGTTGAGCAGGTCCACCACCTTCTTCGCCGGCCCGGTCCGCAACGGCTCGGCCTGGGCGGCCAGGCCGGCCCGGGGCGGCACGTGGAAGCCGTAGCTCAGCGCCCAGTCCTGCTGCACCTCGTTGTTCTGCAACCAGAGCCACTGCACGTACTTCTTGGCCTCGTCGACGTGCTTGCTCTTGCCGTTGACCACCTGGGACCAGCCGCCGAGGATCACCACCGGCTTGCCGGTCGGGCCGTGCGCCGGCCACGGGACGAGGTCGAAGTCGTCGCCGAGTTCCTTGCTGATCCGGGGCAGCGCCCAGAGCCCGCCCCAGGCGATCGCGGTGGCGCCGGTGATCAGGGCGCCGGGGTCGTACCACTCGGTGGCGTAGCCGAGCAGCATCGACTTCTCGGTGAACATCCGGCGGGCGACGGCGAAGGCGTCGGCGATCTCCGGGGTGGCGTAGCTGACCTTCCGGTCGGTGAGCACGGCCTGGCCGACCGAGAACGGCAGCACCCCGCGCATCCCGGCGAGGCCGTCGTTGCCGACGAAGATGCCCTTGGTCTTGCCCTTGGTGAGCGCCTTCGCCGCGGCGACCAGGTCGGTGAGGGTGGCCGGTGCCGCGAGACCGGCCCCGGCGAGCAGGCTCTTGCGGTAGTAGAGCAGCATCACGTCGATGATCATCGGTACGCCGTACGCCTTGCCGCCGTGGGTGAGCGGGCTGAGCGCGTGCGGGTTGAGTTCCGCCTTGGCCGGGCCGAGGATGTCGTCGAGGACGGCGACCTGCTGCTGCGCCACCATGTCCGGGGTGACCTCGTTGATCTCGTACACGTCGGGGCCCTCCGGGGTGAGCACCGACGACTGCCACTTCGTCTTGTAGTCGCCCGGCACCCAGGTCACCTTGACCGCGACGTCCGGGTTCTGCTTGGTGTAGTCGGCGGCGTAGCGCAGCGCGGCCTCCCGGGTGCCCTGCTCGCCGTACTCGTGGTACCAGTGGTTGAGGGTGACCTTGGCCGACCCCCCGCCGCCGGTCGGGTCGGACTGGCAGGCCGGCAGTACGGCGCCGCCGACGACCAGCAGCGAGCCGCCGAGGAAGCGCCGTCGGGACAGGCCGGAACGGGTACCGCTCATGGTGCGCCCTCCTTCTCGCGCGGCAACGGCGCGGGCATTGGAGCTGGTGGATGGCGTCGCTGGGGTGAGCCGTAGCCTAGGCTTCTGCAACTACTTCGTCAAGGACAAAGAATAAGCCTCTGTGGTCGGTTGACGGCCCCGGCGTCCAGGTCGGACGATCTAGCCATGGCCTTCGATCTCCCGGCCCTGCCCGGCTTCGCCTTCGGCGGCGACTACAACGCCGAGCAGTGGCCGGAGCAGGTCTGGGCCACCGACGTCCGGCTGATGAAGGACGCCCGGGTCGGCCTGGTCACCGTCGGCGTCTTCGCCTGGGCGATGCTGGAGACCGAGCCCGGCCGCTACGACTTCGACTGGCTCGACCGCCTGCTCGACCTGCTCGCCCGGCACGGCATCGCCGCCGACCTGGCCACCGCCACCGCCGCCCCGCCGCCCTGGTTCAGCCACGCCCACCCGGAGTCGCTGCCGGTCGGCCCGGACGGCAGTCGGCTCTGGTGGGGCAGCCGGCAGGCGTTCTGCCCCAGCTCACCGGCGTACCGGGCGGCGGCGGTGGCGCTGGTCGAGCGGCTCGCCACCCGCTACGCCGACCACCCCGCACTGGCCATGTGGCACGTCAACAACGAGTACGGCTGCCACGTCGCCCGCTGCTGGTGCGACACCTCGGCCGAGGCGTTCCGGAGCTGGCTGCGCGACCGGTACGCCACCCTGGACGCGCTCAACACCGCCTGGGGTACCGCGTTCTGGTCGCAGCGCTACACCGACTGGGCGCAGATCCTCCCGCCCCGGCAGACCCCGAGCTTCACCAACCCCACCCAGCAGCTCGACTTCCACCGCTTCTCCTCGGCCGAACTGCTGTCCTGCTACCGGGCCGAACGCGACGTCCTGCGCCGGCTCAGTCCGGGCGTACCGGTGACGACGAACTTCCTCGTCGACCGCTGGAGTGTGGACTTCTGGGCCTGGGCCGGCGAGGTCGACGTGGTCGCCATGGACCACTACCTGAGCGCCGACCGCGCCGACCCGTACGCCGATCTCGCCTTCATCGCCGACCTGGCCCGGTCGCTGGCCGGCGGCCGGCCCTGGGCGCTGATGGAGCACGCCGCCAGTGCCGTCAACTGGCAGCCGCGCAACCTCGCCAAGCCGCCCGGACGGCTGCGCCGGGACTCGCTGGCACACGTGGCCCGGGGCGCCGACTCGGTGCTCTACTTCCAGTGGCGGGCCTCCCGGTCAGGGGCCGAGAAGTGGCACTCCGGCATGGTGCCGCACGCCGGCACCGACACCAAGGTCTGGCGCGAGGTGGTCGCGCTCGGCACCGAACTCGACGAGCTGGCCGAGATCGTCGGCAGCGAGGTCGTCGCCGACGTCGCCATACTGCTCGACTGGTCGAGTATCTGGGCCCAGCAGCATCCCAGCCAGCCCAGCGTGGACGCCGAACCGGTGGCGCTGCTGGAGCAGTGGCACCGGGTGCTGCGTACCGCCACCGTCACCTGCGACTTCGCCCGGCCCGGCGGCGACCTGCGCCGGTACCGGCTGGTGCTGGTCCCGGCGCTGCACCTGGTCAGCGACGCCGACGCCGACAACCTGGCCCGGTACGTCGCCGACGGCGGCACCGTGCTCATCGGCCCGTACGCCGGGGTGGTGGACCCCGACGACCGGATCCGGCTCGGCGGGTACGGCGCCTGGGCTGAACTGCTCGGCGTACGGGTCGAGGAGTTCTTCCCGCTCGACGACGGCCAGCGGGTACCGCTCGACGACGGCACGTACGGTCGACTCTGGACGGAGCTGGCCACCGCGCAGACCGCCGAGGTGCTGTTGACGTACGCCGCCGGACCGCTGGCCGGCGCTCCGGCGCTGACCCGGCGGCGGCACGGCCTGGGCACCGCCCACTACCTCGGTACCCACCTCGCCGACGCCGACCTCGGGCGGCTGCTGACCCGGCTCGCCGGCCGGGCCGGCGTGGTGCCGGTGCTGGCCGCCCCGCCGGCCGGGGTCGAGGCGGTCCAGCGCCGGCATCCCGACGGCCGCCGCTACACCTTTCTGGCCAACGACACCGACGGCCCGGTCGAGGTGACCGTCGACGGCCGGGTGCTGCGCGGCGCCGAGCCGGTGCCGGGCGGCGTCCGGATCCCCCCGCGCGGCTTCGCCGTGCTCCGGGCCGGCTAGCGCCGCGACGGCACCGGGCGCGTCGAGTGGTGCTCGGGTGCCTCGGACAGCCGGTGGCGAATGTCGACGTTGAGCGGTGGCCCGCCGAGCGGCGCCGGTTGCATCGCCGGATCGAGCGGTTCCATCGGTCTGGCCGGACTGCCCTACACCGCCCGTTTCGTCATGCCAACGGTACGGCCGGCGGCTGAGCCGGCGGGGACGCGTGCCGCACCAGCACGACGATCCCGCTCACCGCGGTGGCCAGCAACGCCGCCGCCCCGAACGGCACGGCCAACATGACAGGCCACCGCCAACCGAGCGTCTGGCCCAGCAGCGCCCCAGCCACGGGTCCGAGAGCCAGCCCCACCACCACCGCGCCGGCGACGAGTGGCACCGTCCACGCCCGCCGTGCCCGCACCCGCGCAACCAGTGCGGCCGTGACACCCCAGGCCAGAGCGGCCCCGAACCCGGTCACCGCGCGGCCGACCAGCAGCGGACCGCTCCCCGGGGCCAGCGCCGTCAGCAGCGATCCGGAAGTCAGCAGCACGATCGCGGGCAACGTGACGGCGGTCGGCCAGCGCCGGCCGACCAGGGCACCGACCGGAACCGCCAGCACCGCCGGCAGCAGGTAGGCGACGAAGATCCAGAGTGGTACCGACGCCGGCAGATCCATGTCCCGCTGGATCGCGATCCATGCCGGCCCGATGATGACGGCGAGCATGAAGGCACCCAGCGACGCGGCGAGTGCCGGCCCGATCAGCAGCCAGACCGGGCCGACATCGCGGCGTGGGTCGAACGGGGGAGGCTGGTTGCCGGTGCTGGGAAGGGGTGAGGTCACCCCAGGGAATATACGGACGCGGCTCTGTGGCAGGTAGTGGCGTCGACCCGGTCGAACGCGGCGAGCAATCGGGCGCGCAGATCCGCCGCCGGGACGTCAGCGTTGCCGGATGAGGCCGCCGGCGGTGGTGCCGATGCCGGCGAGGAACCGTTTGAGGGCGAAGGTCGCCGCCCCGAGACTGACCGGGTTGCCGGGGATCCGGCAGAGCGTGATCTCGGTCGCCGCCAGCGGGCGGCTCAGCGCGTGCTGGGTCACCACCGCCCGTACCTCCGGCAGCAACGCCTCGCCGAGCCGGGCCGCGACCCAGCTGCTGAGCACGATCACCTCCGGGTTGACCAGGTTGACCAGGTCGGCGACGGCGACGCCGAGATAGCGGGCGGTCTCGGTGACCACCTTGGCGGCCACCGGATCTCCGGCGGCGACCCCGGCGGCGAGCGCCTCGATGGTCGAGGTCTGGTCCTCGGGGTGCAGCAGCGCGCTGTCCGGCGCCAGGTCGCGCAGCGTCTGCATGATGCCGGGTGCCCCGACGTACGTCTCGACGCAGCCACGGCTGCCGCAGTGGCAGAGCCGCCCGTCGACCACCAGCGTGGTGTGCCCCCACTCCCCCGCACTGTTGGTGGCGCCCCGGTAGAGCGTCCCGCCGAAGGCCAGGCCGGCGCCGACCCCGGTGCCGAGGTTGACCACCACCACGTCGTCGCGCCCCCGGCCGGCCCCGAACCACAGCTCGGCGACCACGCAGGCGCGCAGCGGGTTGTCCAGATAGAGCGGCAGGTCCAGCGAACCGGCGAGCAGGTCGCGCAGCGGTACGTCGTGCCAGTCCCAGTTCGGGGCGTACACCGAGACCCCGCCCTCGCGGTCGACCTGGCCGGGCACGCTGACCCCGACCCCGAGTACCCGATCCGGGTCGACGCCGCCCTCGGCGAACGCCGCGCCGACCGCCGAGGCGATGTGCGTCACCACCTGCTCGGGCCGATTCTCCGTCGGGTGCAACTCCTCCTCGACGCTGGCCAGCACTCCCAGCCCGGCGTCGAAGAGGTCGACGTGCACGTACGTCTCGGCCACGTCGACGCCGACCAGCGCGCCGCCGGCCGGGTTGACCGAGACCACACCCCGGGGCCGCCCTCCGCCGGAGTCCTGGTAGCCCACCTCGACCAGCAGCCCCAGCTCCAGCAACTCGCCGATCAGGTTGGCCGCGGTGGCGAGGCTGAGCCCGGTGTCCTGGGCGATCTGCTGCCGCGACACCATCGGTACGCCGATGATCCGGCGCAGCACCTCGAAACGGTTGGCGATCCGGATGTCCCTGGAGGTGCGCTTCACGGCGAAACTCTAGACCCTTCGTGGCCGGCATCCCGGCGGACCCGGCGGCGGCTGATGCTCGTCGAAGACATCGACTAACTCTTATGATAAGCAGACGAGATAGTGGTCGCGCCAGGGTCGGCGTGCCCGGACCGGATGGCGCCGGCCCCCCACACAGCCGGTCGGCGGAGGCCGGTCAGGGGCGGCGGGTGCCGATCACCGTCGAGAGATCCGGCGCCAGCCGGACCTCGGTGGCGAGCAGCGCCGGATGGTCGAGCCAGCCCAGCCGGGCCGCGTCCGGCGCGGGACCGAGCATCGGCGGCCACCCGGTCAGCGGCGTGAAGTCGTCGACCACCACCGACCCGGCCGGCCGGAGCAGCCGCTCGGGATCCGCCGCCACACCCTGCTTGCCGTTGCCACCACCGTCGAGGACCAGCAGGTCGAACGGGCCGTACGCCTCGATGCGGGTCCAGTCACCGGAGACCACCTCGACCTCCGGGACGTCGGCGAAGAGCCCGGCCACGCGTTCGGCCCGCTCGGCATCCCGCTCGACGCTGACCACCCGGACCCCGGGCCGCCGGCCGGCGACCAGCCAGGCCAACCCGACGCCGCAGCCCGTACCGGTCTCGCCGATGACGGTGGTCGCGCCGGCCGCCAGCGCGGAGAGCAACCGCCCCTGTTCCAGCCGGCACGAGCACCCGAACCCCAGCTCCTCGGCGAGCGCCACCGCCGCCGACACGATCGGCGGCAGCCCGGTCACCCCGGCATAGCTCGCGGTGCCGCGCCTCGACACGTCGTCACCTCCCCACCCCTGCGGGAAAACGCCCGCTGCCTAGCGCTTCGGCCACTGCCATGCCGGTTCGTCCAGACGCCCCCGCCCGGCCACCCGGGTCTCGCCGAACTCCTTCACCAGCTCGATCGTGCTCAGTTCGGCCGCGTCGTGCTCCAGCGCGCCGGTCAACGCCCGGGAGTGGCTGACCACCACCACCTGGGTACGTGCCGAGCCCGCCAGGATCAGCCCGGCCAGCGGCCGCAGCAGCTCCGGATGCAGGCTCGTCTCCGGCTCGTTGAGTACCAGCAGCGCCGGAGGTCGCGGACTGAGCAGCGCGGCGACCCAGAGCAGGTACCGCAGCGTGCCGTCGGAGAGTTCCGCACCGCCGAGCGGGCGCAGCAGGCCCGGCTGGTGCAGCCGCACCTCGAACCGCCCGGACTCGACCCCGATCGCCAGCTCGGTGCCGGGAAACGCCGTGTCCACGGCGGACGCCAGCGCCGAGGCGTCACCGGTCTCCCGGATCGTCTGCAACGCGGCGGCCAGGTCGGCGCCGTCCGGGCCGAGCACCGGGGTCCGGGTACCGACCTGCGGCTGCCGGGCCGGTGCGGCCACGTCGGTACGCAGATGGTCGTAGAAGCGCCAGGAGCGAATCCGCTCGCGTACGGTGAGCAGCTCCGGAGCGCGCTGCGGATCGGTGTACTCGCTGAGCATGCTGTCGAACGGGTGCACCGCGTCCGGCACCGCCAGCCACGAGCCGCCGTCGCGGAGCCGCAGCGCGGTCCCGGCGCGTTCGGCGAGCAGCGTCGACGGGCGCAGCAGCGGCCCGGACCAGACCGCCTCCCGCTTGACCTCCGGATCCCGGGTGAAGGCCGAGTTCTGCGACGGCGGAGGCAGCCCGAAGTCGACGGCGTAGCCGAAATCGTCCCCGGCGAAGCCGAGGCGCAGGCTGACCGGGCCGCGCCGGACCGTACCCTGCACCGGATGCTCACCGGCCCGGACCGCCCGGCCGATCGTCTCCGGCCCCGCCCAGAGCGTCGACGGCAACCCGCCCTCCCGGGCCAGCGCCGCGACCGCCCCGTTGCGGGCCGAATCGGCCAGCAGCCGCAACGCCCGGTAGAGGCTCGACTTGCCGGTGCCGTTCGCCCCGGTCACCACCGTCAGCCGGCCCAACTCCACGACCAGGCTGCGCAGCGACCGGTAGTTCTGCACGGCCAGGGTGCGGATCACCCGCCCAGGTTACGGCTCCGCCGACCGGCCCGGGGCGCGGACACCGCCCCGCCGCCGGCCGGAGGAGATGCGCCGACCGGCCACGGGCGGCTCCCGGTGCCCGGGAGGTACGCCCGTGGCCGGTCAGGCCCGGAGCCGATACCTCGGCGCAGGTTCAGTCGACGGCCGGTTTGCGCGGTTGCCGGAGGGCCGGCTGCCCACCGGTGATGGTGAAACTCGACCCCGGCTCGACCACGATGTTGCCGGTGGCCGAGTTGGTGATGGTCACGTTCGACAGCGTCGCGCTGCCGCGCGCCCCGTTCATCGCCAGGATGCCGGCGCCGTTGTTGGACCGGTCGATCCGGACGTTGCTGATCACGACGCCCGGCATGTTGCCGCCACCGGTCTTGAACTGGATGCCGTCGTACGTCGAGTCGACGATCTCGGTGTCCCGGATGGTGACCCCGACGATGTCCCGGGTCGCCGGGAAGAGCGTGATCGCTCCGAACTTCTGCTGCTCGCCCCAGAAGGCGCCGCCGGTGCGGTAGAGCCCGTTGTTCGCGATCAGCGTCTGCCCGGAGAACGGCAGCGGGTCGTGGTCGGTGGCGAGCATGATCCCGGGGTAGTTCATCGTGTCGTAGATCAGGTTGTTCTCGATCCGGTTGCCGTACCCGCCGTAGACGGCGATGCCGTTGGCCCGCCACGGCAGCTGGATCGTGTTGTTGACGAAGGCGTTGGAGTGGCCGATGTCGACCGAGGTGTCCCGGACGTAGCGGCTGGCCCAGACCGCCAGGGCGTCGTCACCGGTGTTCCGGAACGACGAGTTGAAGACCCGCGAGTTCCGGGTGCCGTTGGTGAAGTTGATCCCGTCGGCGTACGTGTTGCGGATCCGCATCCCGGTGAACTCCAGCCCGTCACCGGGACCCCAGAGCGCCGGGATGTTCTCGTAGTCCCGGCCCACCCAGACGCCGACGTTGGCGTGCTCGATCCAGACGTTGCTGATCCGGGTGCCGACACCGAACCGGCCGTTGAGCCCGACGCCACCCTCGGCACCGCCCGGCCCGCCCCGGATCCGGCCCGAGCCGAAGATGGCGATGTCCGAGATCTGGGTGTTGGCGTCGATGTCGAAGCCGAAGTTGCCTTCGTGCGGGTGGTTGATCCCGCCGACCACCAGGTGCGGTTCGGTCAGCGTGTAGAGCTGCGAGTGCCACATCCCGGCACCCCGGATGGTGACGTTGCTGATCCCGACCTGGTTCCACTGGCCCCGGTTCAGCGGGTCGTCGGTGAGGATCTTCTGCTCCTGGCGCCACTGGCCCGGCGGGATCCAGACACAGCCGATCACACCGTTCTGGTCGTCGGTGACCGCCCGCTGGATCGCGGCGGTGTCGTCGAGACCGTCGTTCGGCACCGCGCCGTACTGCGTGATCGACGTGCAGCCGGCCGGCTGGCTCGCCGCCGGGGCAACCTGCTCCAGGTCGACCAGGTCGATGATGTAGAACGCGGCCGTGTCGCCCGCGTCCCGCTGGAGCCGGAACCGGGTGCCGGCCGGGTACGACTGGGCCAGCAGCGCGTTCGCCTCGTCGAAGAGCCGCCGCGCGTCGCCACCCGGGCTGTTCGACAACCCCTCCGGGTCGTCGGTGTTGCCGTACAGCCAGCTGTGCCGGGAGGAGAGGGTCAGCTTCCGCAGGAAGGTGTCGTTGACGTACAGGCTGATGGTGGCCTCGATGCCGCCGCCGCCCGGCGCGTCCGGGATGGAGTTGCGCACCACGATCGAGTTCGCCGCGTTGGTCGAGGTGAACTCGACGAACTGGCCGGTGCTGTTCAGCCGGACCGACCTGCGCCCCGAGGACTCGGTGCCGAAGTTGGTGTGCCCGAAGGTACGCAGCGGGTCGGCCTCCAGCAGGGTGCCCTGGTAGCGACCGGCCTCCGCCTCGTACGACACGTACGGCACCGCCGCACCGCGCCCGACGACGATCGACTGGGTGCGTACGTTGTTGCCCTCGTTCGTCTCCGCGACCACACCGGTCGCGTCGGCGGTGGCGGTGATGGTGGCCCCGCCACTGGTGGCGGTCCAGCTTCCGCTGATCGCCACGGTGCTGGTCGCACCCGCCGCGATCGACGGGGTGTTGGTGTTCAGCGTGGTGCCGCCGACCGTGACCCGGGTGACCGTGGTCGCGCCGGTCGCGGCGGTACCCCTGTTCTGCACCGACACCGTGAAGGTCACCGCGGCCCCGACCGCCGGGTTCGGCGGGTTCGAGGCGATGCCGGTCACCTGGAGGTCCGGGCCGGGTGCCTGGCCCACGACCAGCGGCGACGGCGCGGTGAAGCTGTTGTTGGCGTCGTTCTGCTCGACGATCGTGTTGGTCGGGTCGACCACCGCGACGACCGGGTAGCTGCCCATCGGCCGGGTGCCGGCGTTCACCGTGACGGTCGTCGAGGCACCGGCGGCCAGCGCGGGCACCGGGGCGCTGCCGGCGACCGTGCCGCCGAGGCTGATGTTGACCGTGGTCGCGGCGGCCGCCGCCGAGCCGTTGTTGCGGACCGTGGCCGAGAGGGTGACCGGGGTGGTCTCGCTCGGCGCGGCCGGCGTCCAACCGGTCGAGGTGACCACCAGGTCCGGGTTGGGCGCGGGGGTGCCGCAGACCTCCAGCTCGGCGACCTGGCCGGACGGGGCACCGGTGTTGGAGTTGAACCGGAGCTGCACGTCCGCCGTGGTCGCGCTGACCGGGATCACCACCGCGTTGCTGCCCGCCACGAACTGGTGGTTCGCCGCCGGCACCAGGCTGGTGTAGGTCGTCGCCGCCTGGTCCCGGCCGAGCACCTGGAAGTTCTGGGTACGGGTGCCCCAGGCGGGATCCGGGTTCAGCTTCACCCGCACCGCCGTGATCGCGTGGTTGGCGCCGAGCGCCACCGTCAGGTGCTGCGGATATCCGGGCGCCCCCTCCCAGTACGTGCCGAGCGACCCGTCGACGGCGTTCGCCGGCACGAAGGTGAAGGTGGAGCCGCTGGCGGTGGCCGGCCTGCCCCGGGCCACGTTGACGCAGCCGGGCGGTTGGCTGCCGGTCCGGGTGACGGTGTTGCTGTTGCCGGAGAGGTTGCCGGCCACGTCGCGGGCCCGGACGAAGTACGAGACGGTGGTGTCGGTCGGCTGGGTGTCGTTGAAGCTGGTCACGTTGCCGAGCGAGGCGACCTGTGCGCCGTTGCGGTAGACGTTGTAGCCGGCCAGGCCGCTGCCGCCGGGGTTGTCGGTGGCGGCACCCCAGCTCAGCGCGATCGTCGTACCGGACTGGGTGTAGGAGAGCGTGCCGGGCACGCCCGGCGGGGTGGTGTCGGTGCCGCCGCCGTCCGGGCCGTAGACCTCCAGCTCGGAGATCTGCCCGGCCGGCCAGCCGCTGTTCGCGGTGATGGTGATCCGGACGTAGCGGGTGCTGGTCTGCCCGAAGGTGATCGTCACGGAATTGCCGTCGACCGCCGGGTTGAAGGTGTACGCCCGGGACGCGGCCAGGTCGCCGAAGGACGAGCCGTTGGTACTTCCCTGCACGCTCAGCGTCTGGGTACGGGTGCCCCAGCCGGCGGTCGGCAGCTTCAGTACGACCCGGTCGACCGGGACGGCCGAGCCGAGGTCGACCTGGAGCCACTCCGGGAAGGCGTTGTTGACGCTCTCCCAGTAGCTGCCCTGGTTGCCGTCGACGGCCCGGGACGAGTCGTAGACATCGGCGTGGCCGCTTTCCTGGGTGGGGCGGCCCTGCGCGAGGTTCCCCTCGGCCGGGGCGGCGGCCGGGTTCGGCCGGGCCACTGGGTCGGCCGCGACGGTCGGTTGGTGGGTGAGCTGCGCCGGGCCGGCCGCGTGCGCGGCGGGCACCCACAACGCGAGGGTGGCGATCACGGCGGCGGCGACCGTCGTCGCCGTCGCCGGGACCAGATCGGAGCGTCTCATCACTGTCCTTTTCGCTGAGGGACGGTGCCACGGGTGGCGGGGGCCACGGTCGCGGCGGCGGGGGTGGGCGGCGGTCCGGCCGCGTCGGGGTCGGTGGCGGCCGGATCGGTTTGCCGGGTCAGCGCGGTGGAGGTGGGGGTGAAGTGCTGCCGGACCACCAGCAGGAGGAGCGGCCTGTATGAAAGTTCCGCCTGTCAGTGTTAAACAGAGCAGCTATCTGTTCTGTTCTTGCAGGAGGTTGGCCAAAGGTTACCGGCGTGCTACCGGCGCGTCAACGCTTCCACCCCGATCGATGCCGGTACCGGGAAAGGCCACCGGCCCGACACACAGCCACCCGCCCCGCGACCGGCGGTCACGGGGCGGGTGGGGTACGCCGGCTACCGGCGCGATCGCGGCGCGGCTACCCGGCGCTGCCGCAGAGCGCCTCCGCCACGATCCCGTCCGCGCGGCGCAGCACCGCCGTTGCGGCCTCGTCCCCGGCCAACTGGGTGGTCAGGGAGAGCACGATCGCCCGCCGGCCATCCGTGGTGACGCCGTTGATCGTGCTCATCCCGGGCACGTCGCCGCCGTGGCTCCAGTAGCCGCCGCAGGCGTTCGGACTCCACATGATGCCGAGCCCGTAACGGGCGCCCGGCAGGTAGTCCTGGACGGTTTCGGCGAGCACGGTGCGGCGCATCTCGGCCAGCTGGGCCGGGGCGAGCAGCCGGCCCTGTTGCAGGGCCTGCCAGAATCGGACCAGGTCGGATGGGGTGCTGACCAGGTCACCGGCCGTGTAGGCCATGGTGGTGTTGAACAGGGTGGTGTCGTCCAGCGGCCCGCCCGGCTCCCACTGCTGGTAACCCCTGGCGTGCGGCCCCGGCAGGTGCACCCGGTCCCCCGGCGTGGAGGTCTCGGTCAGCCGCAGCGGCCGCAGGATGCGGTCCCGCAGTTCGGCCGCCCAGCTCCGGCCGGTCACCCGCTCGATCAGCATCCCGGCGAGGATGTAGTTGGTGTTCGAGTAGTCCCAGCTTGTGCCGGGGGCGAACATCGGCGGGTGCGCCATGGCCAGCGCGACCAGTTCCTCGGGCTCGTGGTGGTCGAACCGGTGCCGGGCGTACCCCTCGGCGGAGGCGAGTCCGGGCAGATCCCGGGTGTAGTTGTAGAGGCCGCTGGTGTGCTGGAGGAGCTGCCGGACGGTGATCCGCCGGCCGTCGTTGCCGTTGCCCGCCACCACGCCGGGCAGCCAGCGGTCGACGGTGTCGTCGAGCCGGAGCCGACCCTCGCCGACCAGTTGCAGCACTATCACCGCGGCGAAGGTCTTGGTGTTGCTGCCGATCCGGAAATACCCGTCCCGGGGTACCGGCGCACCCGTGGCCAGGTCTGCCGTTCCGGCCCGGGCATAGCTGTCGCGTACGCCGTCCCGGGCCAGCCCTTGCACCCCGGCGATGCCGAGGGCGTGCAGGTCGGTCACGCCGACCCGCAACCACCGTCCACTGTTGACGGATACGGACGCGGACGCCGGTGGCGCGACGGCGACGCCGAGCATCGCGGTCACCAACACCGCGACCGTCAGGCGCCGAGTGCCTCGACCGAGCTTTCTGGACACGTTGGTCTCCTCCCCCTCCGACCACCTGGCCCCACCCTAGGAAGCCGGTCGATGTGTCCACATCGGTGTTCGCCCCGAAGGGATGTCCCCGGCTCGGGCAGGTGGCCGAGCCAGCAGGATGGCGTGTCGCACTCCCCGTAAAGCATCCTAGGACAACCTTGGTGGACGGTCGCGGGTACGGCGAAGGTCCGCTCGGCTGGCCCTCCGCCCGCCGTGTCGACGGGTCGCGCTCCCACCCGGCGCCGCCGGCATCTGTACCAGAACGGTACGAGCGCGGTGGGCTGCGGATCAGGTACGACCGGGGCACACTGCGTGCATGACTCATCACGGTAGGCAGGTGCCGGATCATCTGCTGATCCGGATCACCCAACGGAACGATCCGGTATCGGCGGTCTCCGAGGACGACGCCCGGCGCCGGTCGCTCGCCTATCCGAAGCTGATGTGGGGAGCACCGGTCTTCGGGTACGCCGAGGAGGTGGCCGGCCGGTGGCGGATCCTCAGCCTCGGCGGCGACCAGCCGCAGGGCAGCCGGGACGGGCTCGGCTCGCACTTCCGCCGGCTGCTCAGCGAGACGCCGGAGACCGCCGGACACGCGACGCGACGCCGCGAGTACCGGGAGGCGATCCGGCTGCTCGACTGGGAGGTGGTCGACGATCTCACCGTGCACGGGCGGCGTTACCGGATCATCCGCGCCCAGCCGTTCATCCGGATGGGGCCGGACGGGCCCGAACCGCCCCGACCCACCGACCCGGACCCGTACCCGCCGGGCAAGACGCGCGGCGTCCGGTCCCAGGAGGAGGGCTTCGTCATCGACCCGACCGCGAGCACCGGGCTCTCCGACGGGCTACTGCGGATAGAGATGGTCCCCGCGTTCTACAAGGCCGGCATCGTCCCCGACGACGTCCGGGCCGACTCCCGCCGGGCGCTGGTCACCCACCCGAACGTGGTGCTGCTGCCGGTCGGCTTCACCATCGGCGAGTACGTGCGCGGGAGCTGGCAACCCCGGTCGTTCAGCACGTACCCGACACCGCAGGCCGCCCGCGACTCGGCCGCCTTCCGGTTCAGCGACATCGTCCCGCACGAGGACGCGTCGCTGGAGGAGATCCGGGCCGCGTACACCCGGGCGCTGGAGGAGTTCGAGGCACCCCGTACGGACGAGTTCGAGATCCGGGGCGTCCGCTGCCGGGTGACCCGGGTCGAGCGGTTCGTCCGGGTCGGCCCGGACGGCCCGGAGGGTCCCCGACCCTCCGACTGGGATCCGGAGCCGCCGCCGGAGCTGCACTGCCAGCAACTGCGCGAGCAGGGCCTGCTCCCCGACCCGGACTGAGCCGCGCGGGGGCCGACCGTCCGTCGCACCGGACGCACCCGGACCCGGAGCGGGCGCGGGATCGTCCGGATCCGCTCAGACGGTGCTGGGTCGGTCGGCACGGCGGGGCCGCCGCCACCGGTATCCGGCGACGAGTCCGAGCCCGGCGAGCGCCACGACCAGCAGCGTGCCGGCGACCAGCAACGCCCGCCGGGACGTGCTCGTCGCCTGATCCGGCGCCGCTTCCGAGCCGGCCGGCCCGGCCGCGGCACTCCGGTCGTCGACCGGTGCCGGGGCGGCCGCCACCTCGAACGGGTTCCGGTCCGGGTCGACCGGGACCGTCGGCGGCCGGATCGCGCCGGGCCAGTACTTCTCGGTCTCGGCCGCCTGGAGCGGCGCCGGCACGCCGAGCAGCGCCAGCCCGCCGGGCACGGTGAGGGTGCCGATCCGGTAGTCGGTGAACCGGCCCTGTACGGCGGTCACCGTCCAGGCACCGGCGTGCGGTACCGCGACGGCCGCCGCGTAGTGCGCCGGCTCCGGCAGTGCCGTAGCCGGGAACGACAGTGAGGCGCCCTTTCCGTCCTCCAGCCGCAACGCCACCCGGCCGAGATCACCCTCGTAGGGGTGGAAACCGTGCTGGAGCACCCAGAGCCCGATCGTGTAGCCCCGGCCCGGTTCCAGCCGCTCCGGCAGCGGGTCCAGCAGGGTGGCCGCCCAGTTGCCGGCCTGAGCGGGCGTCGGGGCGAGCAGTAGGGTGCCGGCCAGCGCGACCAGGGTCGCGGCGACGGCGGCGAGCATGCGACGGGTGCGCATCGTTGACCACCTCCACCGAGGACGAGCCGCGTCCCCGCCGCCCGGTTCCCGGCCCCGCCGGTACGCCGGAAAGTCCCCGGACGCCGACGGACCCGGCACTCCGGGTGGAGCGCCGGGTCCGTCCGGCGTCGCGCGGTGGTCCCGCCGCCGGTCAGCGGCCGGGCAGCGGCACCCGGGACCAGTCGATGTCCGAGCCCAGATAGAAGCTCGGATACGACGGCTGGTTGTACGTCGTCTGCTGCCGGGCCACTTCGACCCGGTACTGCGGATCGTGCATCAGCGTGTAGAGCTTGCGGTCGGTCAGCTCGGTGCTCAGGTAGATCCGGATCGCCGAACTGTCCACCGTGCGGACGAGCAGCTCCTCACGCCAGTCCCCGAGGACGTCGGCGACCAGGCCCGGGTTGCCCTTCGTCCCGTTGTTGGTCCGGGTTCCCTCGGCGGTGAGCAGCCGGCCCCGCTGCCAGTCGTCGATGGTCGGGGTCACCTCCTGGGCACCGTTGACGATCTGGGTGGTCATGTCGGCCGCCCATCGGATGCTCTGGTTGGTGCCCGGGATGACGGTGCCGAGCAGGTCGCCGTCGGCGGTACGCAGACCGGGCCCGTCCGGCTGGCCGCCGACCACGGTCGCCCAGGTCTCCAGGCCCGGCTCGGCGGGTACGACGTCGCCGACCATGCCACGTCCGGTGTCCACGCCGGTGTAACCGCCGTATATCACCTCACCGGTACGGGCGTCCCGCAGCGCGTAGCCGTACGGCGCACCGGTCGCGCCCTCGTGCACCATGAAGATCTCCAGCCCGGGACGGGCCGGGTCGATGTCGGTGACGTGCAGGGCGTCGCCGTGCCCGACCTTGGCCCGGGCACCCGGGTTGGCGCTGCCCGGGGGCAGGATGCCGTAGGAGCTGTAGAGCAGGCTGCCGTCGTGGTCGATGGTGGCGCCGCCGTAGACGATCTCCTGCTTGCCGTCGGCGTCCACGTCGGCGACGCTGAGCGAGTGCGCGCCCTGGGTGGTCAGGGTGCCGTACTCCGGGTCGGTGCCCTCCCGGCCGTGCGGGCCGTCGTTGAACGGGTTGCTCATCGGTACCCAGCCGCTGTCGACGTACCAGCCCTCGCGCAGCCGCCGGCCGTCCCAGCGGTAGGCGACCAGCGTGGCCCGGGTGTAGTAGCCCCGGGCGAAGACCGCCGACGGGTGCCGGCCGTCCAGGTAGGCCACTCCGGCGAGGAACCGGTCCACCCGGTTGCCCGGCTCGATCCGGCTCATCGCGTAGTCGCCCCACATCAGCCCGTCGTCGTGCCGGCCGGGCTTGTAGTGGATGGTCTGCAGCTCGCGGCCGGTCCCCCCGTCGAAGACGGTCAGGTATTCCGGCCCGTCCACGATGAAGCCCTGGAACGCCCGCAGCGCGTTGCGGGCGCTGCGCGCCGGGGCGTAGACGTCGAGGAAGTGGTCGACCAGCGCCTCGGCGTCCGGCCGGGAGAGCGGGTAGGTGTAGGTCGGGGCGAGTCCGAAGGCCTGCTCCAGGGTGGCCGGCCACCGCCCGGCGACCACCTCGGGGTGCCGGTGCCAGCCGAGGAAGAGGTCGACGAGCTTCTGCCGGTACTTCTCCGGGGTCAGCCGGTAGTCGTCGGTGTGCGCGTACCCGGCCCGGACGTCCTCGCGGGGCATCGTGACGTACCGCTCCGAGACGATCCGGCCCTGCCGGTCGTACCGGGTGACCTTGGTGCCGGGGGCCGTCTTGAGCATCATCTCGGCCCGGTTGTCGCCGTCGAAGTCGTAGACCAGGAACTGCGTGTAGTGCGCCCCGGCCCGGATGTTGACCCCGAGCGAGACGCGGTGCAGCAGGGTGCCGTCGAGTTCGTAGGTGTCGAGGTAGACCTCGCCGGTGTAGCCGACCTGGGAGACGTCCTTGGAGTTCGACGGATCCCACTTGACCACGTACTCGTACTGCCCGTCGCCGTCGACGTCGCCGACGCTCAGGTCGGACGCCGAGTAGGTGTACGCCTCACCGGTCGGGGTCACCCCGTCGGCCGGCTTGCGCAGCGGCAGGTCCCGGTGGCCCTCGGCCCACGGGGTCACGGCCGCGCTCCGGGCGCCCGTCCGGCCCCGGACCACCGCCGCGACCTGGTAGGCGGCGGTGCCGGTGCCGGCCCGGTCGAGATAGTTGGTGCTGTCGGTGACGGTGCCGATCCGCCGCCCGTCCCGGTAGACGGCGAAGTCGGCCCCGGTCAGGCCGGTACGGCTCCGGCCGGTCGCCTCGGCGCCGAGGAGTCGCCAGCTGAGGAACACCCCGTCGGGGGTGGCGACCGCGACGAGCCCGCGGTCGAGGCGTTCGAGGTGGGGTCCGGCGCCGTGTCCGCCGCCGCCCTGGCCGGCGGAGACCGCCGCCGGACTGCCGACCAGCAACACGGTCACCGAGAGGGCCGCGACGGCCGCCCGCGACAGCGAGGCGAATCTCCGGCCGCCCCTGGTTCGAGATCTCATGGGTCTCCAATGTGGGTCCGACCCGATCCTGCCGGTGGGACGAACGCGACCGGGCTGAAACGATACAACCCACTGAGAATTCTGGATCCCGGGCCGGCTTGTCAAGGTCGCACCCGCCCCGAACGGCGGCGTTTCAGCCGGACACCGCGATCTCCAGCACCAGGCAGGCGAGGGCGAGCGCCAGGAAGCTGCCGGCGTAACCAACGGTGCCGAAGACCCGGGCCCGCAGGTGCACGGTCACCGCCCCGACGAAGAACAGCACCAGGCCGGTCGCCGCGGCGAGCCCGACCGCCGGCACCCCGAGCAGGCCGAGCAGCAGCCCGGCCGCCCCGGCGGCCTTGAGCGCGGCGAGCGGCGGCAGCCAGGACGGCGGCACACCCACCCGGGCGGAGTTGGCGAGCACGAACTCCGTCCGGGCCAGGTCGACGGCGGCACTCCAGGCACAGGCCACGATGGTCAGCAGGGCCACCACGACGTACGCGGTCAGCACGGCGCACCTGCGGGCTGCCGGTGGACGGGCAGGGCCGGGCGGCTGGCGCGGGGCACCATCGGTAGTCTCACGGGGTCGCTCCCCTCGGCTCTCACGGACACGGTCGTCTCGGGCTGGTCACCCCCATGACGTCTGATGCCTGGAGAAGGTGACCCGTGAGCCCCGACGAATTCCTCGCCGACCGGTTCGCCCGCGACCGGCAGCACCTGCGGGCGGTCGCCTACCGCCTGCTCGGTTCGCTGCCCGACGCGGAGGACGCCGTACAGCGGGCCTGGCTGAAGGCCGACCAGGCCGACCTGCGCGAGGTACGCAACCTGAGCGGCTGGCTGACCACCGTCACCGCCCGGGAGTGCCTGGACATGCTGCGGGCCCGGAGCCGCCGGGCCGAGGTCGCCCTCCCCGACCCGGAGTTCCCGGCACCGGGCGCGACCCCGCTGACCGCCCCGGAACGGACCGCGGAGGAGGAGGTGCTGCTCGCCGAGTCGGTGGGGCTGGCGCTGCTGGTGGTACTGGACCGGCTCTCACCGGCGCAGCGGGTCGCCTTCGTGCTGCACGACCTCTTCTCGGTACCGTTCGAGGAGGTCGGCCGGGTGCTGGACCGCTCCCCGGCGACAGCGAAGAAGCTGGCGAGCCGGGCGCGGGAGCGAGTGCGCGGGCCGGCTCCCAGACAGCGCCGGCTCGCCGCCCGGCACCTCCCGCTCGTGGCGGCCTTCCTCGCCGCGTCCCGGGGCGGCGATCTGGACACCCTGCTCGACCTGCTGGCACCCGATGTCGTGCGCAGGGCCGATCCGGTGCTGCTGCCCGCCGGGATGCCGACCGAACTGCGCGGGGCGCGGGCGGTGGCGGAGGAGACCCGGCACTTCGCCGCGCGGGCCCGGCTCGGTGGTACCGCCTGGGTCGACGGCAGCCCGGGGATCGTGATCGCTCCGCGCGGTCGGCTCAGCGCCGTGCTGCGGCTGACCGTCGAGGCGGGGCGGATCTGCGCCGTCGACGTGATCGGCGACCGGGACCGGCTCGACCGGGTGACCATCGCGGTTCCCGACGACACCGGCCGGTCGCCGGAGCACGCCCCGTAGTCCCGGCGGGGGCGACCTACCGCAGTACGCCCCGGACGGCCAGTTCGAACTCGGGGCGGCGCAGCGAGGCGCCGAAGACGGGGCCGCCGGGTTCGAGCAGCCGCCCGGCGGCGAGGCTCTCCAGCCGTACGGCGTCGTAGCCGATCCGCTCGACGACCCCGGCCACCAGGTTCGTCGCCGCCCTGTCGTCGCCGGCGACCCCGAGCGCGCGCCGGTCCGGGTCCCCCGCCGGTCGGCGCTCCTCCTCGATCTGGTGGTAGCCGGCGTGGTTGAACGTCTTCACCACCGTCGAGCGGTCGAGCCGCCGGGCCACGATCTCGCTGCTGCCGTACCGGGGGTCTTCGAACATCTCCTGTACGCCGTCGGTCGGCGGCCAGTAGTTCATCGTGTCCACGACCAGCTTGCCGGCGACGAGTCCCGGGTCGAAGTCCGGAAACCGGTGCAGCGGGATCGCCAGTACCACGAGGTCGGCGTCGCGTACGGCGTCGGCGGCCCACCGTGGCTCGACGCCCGGCACCAGGATCTGGGTGATCAGGGCGATCCTCTCGGGGTCACCGGAGGCGGCGATCGTCACCCGATGGCCGGCCGCGAGCGCGACCCGGGCGATCACCGGGCCGACGTGTCCGGCACCGAGTACGGCGATCCGGGGCAGCGCCGAACCGTTCATGATCGGGAAGTCCTCGCGGCGAGAGCCGCCGGCACCCGACGGGGGCGCTCCGGCCGCGTCACCGGCACGGCGGCGACGGCGGGAGCGTGCCGACGGATCAGACCCCGCTGTGTCCGCACGACCCTCCCCCGTCTCGTTGACGCGTCAAGTATACCCGGGCAACCGGGTCGGCCCGCCGGTTACTCCGGCTCGGCACCGTCGGGCCCGACGCCGGGCGCGGTGAGCCGGAGCTGCCACCCCGGGCCGCGCCCGGTCAGCCGCACCACCGCCAGCGGCGCCACCTCAAGCCGCCAGAAGGTGGCGACCGGCAGCCCCAGTGCCCGGACCAGCGCGGCCCGGACCACCACCGGATGGGTGACGGCGACGATCCGGCCACCCCGGTCGCGCTCTCCGGCCAGCCAGCGGCCGACCCGGTCGAGCAGCGCCTCGACGGACTCGCCGCCGTGCGGGGCCGCCCCGGTGACATCGAGCCAGTCCCGCAGCGCGTCGGGCTCCCGGGCGGCGACCTCGGCCAGGGACAGCCCGGTCCACCGCCCGTAGTCGCAGTCGGCCAGCTCGGGCACGGCGGTCGGCCGCAGGCCCAGCGCGTACCCGGTCTGCCGGCCCGCCTCGGCCGGAGTGCTGAGACAGGCGTCGACCCGGCCGAACGGCCCGCGCCGACCCGACCCGGTGTGGGCCAGGGCGCGGGCCGCCGCCAGACCGGCGCGATCCAGGCTCTCGTCGCCGCCGCCGAAGACCGTCCGGCGCAGGGCGGCGGTGTGCGCGTGGGCCACCAGGTGCAGACTGGTCGGGCTCACCGTCCGGCCGGGACCCCGGCACCGTCCGGCGTCCCGGCGGACTGCCCCGGCCCACCATCGACAGGCCGCCGCCGCTCCCGGCCCCGCCAGCCGAGCAGCACGGCGAAGAGCAGGCCGATCCCGGTCCAGAGCACCACCTGGGTACCCAGCGAGGCGAGCCGGAACTCCCACAACAGGGTCGCCGGGAAGCCGTCCGGCACCTCCGGGTACGACGGCAGCACGATGTAGGCGACCACGGTTACCAGCAGGAAGCCGCCGACCGCCGCCGCTGCCCGCAGCGCGTACGGGGTGTGCGGGGCGACCGAACGGTGGGCGAGCGCACCGGCCCAGACGGCCACCAGGCCGAGCACCACCAGCAGCAGGTAACTGCCGGTCCGCTGGTCGATGGTGTCCGGGTTGCCGACCGCCGGAGGGTTCGCCGGATACTTGCCGAACGGCACGACGACCGCCCCGAGCAGTGCCGCGCCGGCCAGCAGCAGTGCCGCCCGGCCGTCGTCGGTGCTGTGCAGTCGACGGCGCAGCAGGACGTACCCGATGGCAAGCAGGCCGCCCATCGCGGCACCGAACAGTCCGGTGGCGAGGAAGAGCCCGGCGCGCTGACCGTCCCGGCCGACCAGTTCCTCGGCGTGGTGGTCGGCCTCGACCCCGGGTGTGCCGTGGGTCGCCGCTTCCTCGATCGCGATCGCGGCGTCGATCCGCGGCTCGCCGACGAAATAGGCGAAGGTCCCGGCGACCAGACCGGCGACCAGGCCTGCGAGCAGGCCACGCAGCAGTACGGACAGGAACGTCGGCACGGCGTCGAGTCGATCAGTGGCAGGGGACGCCGAGCAGGTGCCGACCGTCGTGCATCAGCTCGTGCAGGTACGTGCCGCTGCGTGAGACGGCCCCCTGGTCGAAGGCGACCAGGTAGACCAGCAGGGCGAGCAGCGCGACGACGGCAAGGGCGGTCCACAGTAGCCGGACGGAGACGACCGGGTGGGAGAGCGGACGGGCCGGAACAGGGCTGGACATGCGCGTAGAACCTCCTCGGGGATGACGCGTCCCCGTCGACAGGCTGCGACGACCGAGCGTCCTGGCTCGCGGGACCCCGACCGGGTCGGGACCGCTCACAGTGGCGCGACCGCGCCGGACTTTCACCGGCTTCCCTCGTACCGCCGCAGATGGCCAGTCGACCGTAACCGGGTGGTACCCGCCGGTCAACCGGGGCACCGGTGCGGCGGCCCGCCCACGGTCGGCCGGTACGGCGTACCGCCCGCTCCGGGTGTCGGAGGTCACCGCCGGAGCACCGTCCGGTTGTGCCGGCCAGGGTCGGCCGATACCGTCGCGCCCGTGACGACCCGGGTGCTGCTGCTCGGCGGCACCGCCGAGGCGCGCGAACTGGCCGCCGCGCTGGCCGGCCGCCCCGACACCGTGGTGGTCTCCTCGCTGGCCGGGCGGGTCGCCGATCCCCGGCTGCCGGTCGGCGAGGTGCGGATCGGCGGGTTCGGTGGACCGGCCGGACTCGCCCGCTGGCTGACAGAGCACCGGATCGACGTACTCGTCGACGCCACGCACCCGTACGCGGCCCGGATGAGGTCGTCGGCGGTGCAGGCGGCCGAGGCGACCGGGGTGCCGTACCTGCGGCTGGAGCGTCCGGGTTGGACGGAAGGCCCCGGGGACCGGTGGCACCGGGTACCGGATCTCGCCGCCGCCGCCGAGCTGCTGCCCCGGCTGGGCCGCCGGGCCTTCGTCACCACCGGCCGGCAGGGACTCGGCGCCTTCCTGCACCTGACCGGCACCTGGCTGCTGGTCCGGGTGGTCGACGAACCGACGGTCCCGTTGCCGGGCAACGTCACCCTGCTCCGCGACCGGGGGCCCTATCAGGTGGCGACGGAGCGGGAACTGCTGACCGCGCACCGGATCGACGTGCTGGTCAGCAAGGACAGCGGCGGGACGTACACGATGGCGAAGCTGGCCGCCGCCCGCGAGCTGGGGCTGCCGGTGGTGCTGGTGGACCGGCCGGCGCCGGTCGCCCTGCCGGCGACGGTCGGCGAGGTGGCCACCGCGCTGGCCTGGCTGGAGCGGGCGCTGCCGGCAGGCTAGCCGGCCCGGAGCGGGCCGGGAGCCTGGCCGGGCCGGCGGTGCTCAGCCGGGGTAGGTCCGCGGTGTCCAGACCACGGTCGAACCGTCCGCCCGCCGGTCGGTCCGGGTGGTGGAGGAGCCGACGATCAGCAGGCAGCGCATGTCCACATCGGACGGATCGAGTTCGGCCAGCGGTACCACGGTGATCCGCTCCCCCGGCCGGCCCACGTCCCGGGCGATCACCACCGGCGTGTCGGCGCTCCGGTGCCGCAGCAGGACCTTCCGGGCCGCCTCGACCTGCCACCGCCGGCTGGCCGAGGCCGGGTTGTAGAGCGCCAGCACCAGGTCGGCGGCGGCCGCACCGGCCAGCCGCTGCTCGATCACGGCCCACGGCTTCAACCGGTCCGAGAGCGAGAGCACCGCGAAGTCGTGGCCGAGCGGGGCACCGATCCGGCTCGCCGCCGCCTGCGCCGCGGTCAACCCGGGCAGCACCCGTACCGGTACGGCGCCGAACCGCTCGTCGGTGGTGGCGACCTCCAGCACCGCCGTGGCCATCGCGAAGACTCCCGGGTCACCGGAGGAGACCACGGCCACCCGGGCGCCGGCCAGGGCGAGTTCCAGGGCGTGCCGGGCCCGGTCGATCTCGACCTGGTTGCCGGAGGTGTGCCGGTGCTGTCCGGGGCGGTGCGGCACCCGGTCGACGTACGGGCCGTAGCCGACCAGGTGCTCCGCCTCGCGCAGCGCCTGGCTGGTCTCCGGGGTGAGCCAGCGGGTGCCGGCGGGACCGAGGCCGACCACGGTCACCCCGCCGGCCGGTGCCCCGCCCCCGGGCTGCGCCGTCGGGCCGGTCGACGCCATCGGGCCGGGCTCCGCCGCCGCGCCGGGTTCCGCGCCGAGACCGGCCGCCACGGCGTCGCCGGTCGGGCTGGTCAGCACGGCCAGGGAGAAGTACGGCACCCCGTCCGGGTCGACCTCGGCCAGCGGCAGCTCCCGGCCGGTCGGCGTGGTGGCCCGCTCGACGTACCAGGCGTCGGCCAGCCGCCCAGCATCGGCGAACGCCGCCCGTACCTGCGGAAACGTCCGCCCCAGCTTGAGTACGGCGGCGGCGTCGGTGTCGGCCAGCCGGCGGGTCAGCTCGTCGGCCGGCAACGTCCCGGGCAGTACGGTGAGCACCTCGTCCCGCTCCACCAGCGGCCGGCCCAGTACGGCGGTGGCGGCGCTGATCGAGGTGACTCCCGGCACCACCTCGGCGGGGAACCGGTGCGCGAGCCGCTCGTGCAGGTACATGTAGGAGCCGTAGAACATCGGGTCGCCGGCACAGATCACCACCACGTCCCGACCGGCCGACAGGTGCGCGGCGAGCCGCTCGGCGCTGGCGTCGTAGAACTCGGTGATCGCCGCCTCGTAGCCGCCCGGATGGTCCGTGGTCTCGGTGGTGACCGGGTAGACGAGTGGCTCGGTCAGCTGGCCGTCCCGGAGGTAGGGCGCGGCGATGGACCGGGCGATGCTCCGGCCGTGCCGGGCCGAGTAGTAGGCGACCACGTCGGCGGCGCCGATCACCCGGGCCGCCTTCACCGTCACCAGTTCGGGGTCGCCCGGACCAACGCCGACGCCACGGAGCGTCCCCACCCGGCCACCGGTCCCGGTCGACCCGCCGGCCAACTCGGTCGCGCTCATTCGACCTCGCTCGCGATCGCGTTGACGGCGGCGGCGGTGACGGCGCTGCCGCCGCGCCGGCCGTGCACCACCAGGTACGGGATGCCGGCGCCGTGCCCGGCCAGCGCCTGCTTCGACTCGGCCGCCCCGATGAAACCCACCGGTACCCCGACGACCGCCGCCGGCCGGGCGGCGCCCTCGTCGATCATCTCCAGCAGCCGGAACAGCGCGGTGGGGGCGT
This sequence comes from Plantactinospora veratri, assembly GCF_036421995.1. Taxonomy (NCBI): domain Bacteria; kingdom Bacillati; phylum Actinomycetota; class Actinomycetes; order Micromonosporales; family Micromonosporaceae; genus Plantactinospora; species Plantactinospora veratri. Next base: position 204,197 of record NZ_JAZGQL010000012.1, on the reverse strand, counting down.
TGCCGATCGCCACCACGGCACCGTCGAGCCGGTCCCGCCACAGTTCGAGGGCGGCGGCGCTGCGGGTGGTGCCGAGCCGGCGGGCCAGCTCGGGCACCTCCGGGTCGCGCAGCGTGCAGAGCACCTCGTTGTCGCGGGGCAGCCGGGCCCGGGTGATGCCGGCGGCCACCATCACCGCGTCGCAGAGGATCGGCGCACCGGCCCGCAGCGCGGCCCGACCGGCGCGGACCAGGTCGGGCGCGGCCTCGACGTCGTCGACCAGGTCGACGCTGCCACTGGCGTGGATCATCCGGACCACCACCGGCGCGAGCTCCGGCAGCAGCGCGGAGAGGTCGGCCTCGGCCCGGATGGTCGCGAACGACCGCCGGTAGATCTCCGCACCGTCGCGGATGTACTCGTAGCTCACTTCTGCCTTCCTGCCCGTGCGGCCAGGGCCGCCGCCGGGGTGCCCGGTCGACTGGTGCCGCCGGCCTCGATCCGGTACCCGGTGCCGGTGGCGACCGCCAGTACGGCCGGTCCGGCCGGTCGGCCGCAGCCCCGCTCGCAACCCACCACGTGCACCGGAAGGGCCGCCCCGCCCGCCGTACCGGCGTCGGCCAGCGCCTCGGTGACGTCCCGCCGTACGTCGGCGAGCGCGCTGGCGCAGCCGGGCCGGCCGGTGCAGGCGGTCACGCCGAGCCAGGGCGAGTCCGGGTCGACCAGCAGGCCGGCCGTGGCCAGCCGGCCGACGATATCGGGTCCCTCGGCGTCGAGCACCAGGCTGCGCCACGGCGTGACGACGATCTCGTCCGTGCCGGCGAGATCGGCCAGCAGGTCTGCCTGGTCGGCGGTCAACCGGCCGAACCGGGTCCCGGCCACCAGCACGCCGTTCGGGTGGAGGCCGACCACCGGTGCCCCCGCCTCGGGACGACGACCCGGCACGGTGCCGACATCGGATGTCCCGACCGGGGCCCGCTCGGCCGGTGCCCCGTCCTGCGCCGTCCGGTGCAGGAGGTCCGAACCGTTCACAGCGGCGGTGGGGCGGTCGAGCGCGGCCGTCACCCGGGCCGGCCCGTCCGGCAGGTCCGCCAGCCGCCACAGGTCCCGGCGGTCGCCGCGTAGCCGCAGGAAGGCGCGGGCGGCCGCGATCAGCAGCGCGACGGCGTCGTCCGGGCCGGCCCGCAACCCGGTGTCGGTGCCGGCCAGCCACAGAACCTGCGAGCCGCCGGTCCAGCAGAGGTCCGCACCGAGGGTGGCGACGTCGTGCCGGCCGTCGTCGAGGGCGAACAGGAACCGCCCGCTGAGCGACGCCAGGTCGGCGGCGCCACGCAGCGCCGCGTCGAGGTCCCGCACCATCGGGCGTACGTCGAGCCGCCCGGCCCGGTCCCGCCCGCTCAGCGGGGAGGCCAGCAGATTGCGTACCCGTTCGTGGGTGGCGGTGGGCAGCAGCCCGGCCTCGGCGACCCGGTCGGCGACCCGGCGTACCGAGGCGTCGTCGGCGAGGCGGCGGAGTTGGAGGTTCGCCCGGGAGGTCAGCTCCAGCGCGCCGTCGGACTCGACCCGGGCGAGGTCGGCGAGGACCCGCAGTTGGCCGGGGCGCAGTTGACCGCCGGGCAGCCGTACCCGCACCAGCAGGCCGTCGGCCGCCTGATGCGCCCGCAGCGCACCGGGACAGCGGTCCTCGGGCGGCCGGGGGGACGGGGTGGCGAGGGCGGACACGGGCTCATCGTAGAGTCGTGGTCCTCGGCGCCGGCCGGCGGCGAGAAAAGCATCACGCGGTGGACCCGGAGGAACCCGGTGCGAGTCCGGGGCGGTCCCGCCACTGTCACCGACCTGCGTACGGGTCGGGAGCCAGACACTCCGGAGCACCGTCGACACGGACCACGACCACGGGCGCGGACCCGGGGAGGAGCCACCCATGCCTGCGGCGGACGCTGCCACCATCCTGCTCCTGTCTACTTCGGACACCGATCTGCTCTCCGCCCGGGCCAGCGGTGCGGCGTACCGGCTGGCGAACCCGGCCCGGATCGACCCGGCCGAGCTGGCCGACCTGGTCGACGGCGTCGACCTGGTGGTGGTGCGGATCCTCGGCGGCGCCCGGATGTGGGCCGAGGGGCTGGCGGCGCTGCGGGCCGGCACCCGGCCGGTGGTGGCGCTCGGCGGCGAGCAGACCCCGGACGCGGAGCTGATGGCCCGCTCCACGGTGCCGGCCGGCACCGCCGCGCAGGCGCACGCCTACCTGGCCCAGGGCGGGCCGGAGAACCTGCGCGAACTGCACGCCTTCCTCTCCGACACGGTGCTGCTGACCGGGCACGGCTTCGCCCCGCCGGTCGCGCAGCCGAACTGGGGCGTCCGGCCCCGCCCGGCCGGCCCGGCGACCGGGCCGGTGGTCGGGATCCTCTACTACCGGGCGCACCAGCTCAGCGGGAACACCGGTTTCGTCGACGCGCTCGCCGCCGCCGTCGAGGAGGCGGGCGGCCGGGCGCTGCCGGTCTTCTGCGCCAGCCTGCGTACCCCGGAACCGGAGCTGCTGGCGACGCTCGGTGCGGCCGACGCGCTGCTGGTCACGGTGCTGGCTGCCGGCGGCACCCGGCCGGCGGACGCCGCCGCCGGCGGCACCGAGGAGGCCTGGGACGTCGGGGCGTTGGCCGCGCTGGACGTGCCGATCCTCCAGGCGCTCTGCCTCACCTCCTCCCGGACGGCCTGGTCGGACAGTGACGACGGCCTCTCCCCGCTGGACGCGGCGACCCAGGTGGCGGTGCCGGAGTTCGACGGGCGGCTGATCACGGTGCCGTTCTCGTTCAAGGAGACCGACACCGACGGGCTGCCGCGCTACGTCGCCGACCCGGAGCGGGCCGCCCGGGTCGCCGGCACCGCCGTCCGGTTGGCCCGACTCCGGCACACCCCGGCCGAGCGGCGCCGGATCGCCCTGGTGCTGTCGGCCTATCCGACCAAGCACGCCCGGGTCGGCAACGCGGTCGGGCTGGACACCCCGGCCAGCGCGGTACGCCTGCTCCGGACGATGCGCGACCTCGGCTACGACGTCGGCCCGGTCGACGGCCCGGACGCGCTGCCCGGACTCGTCCCGCCCCGGCCCGGCGAATCCCGGTCCGACGTCGGCTCCCCCGACGCCGGCTCACCCGACGCCGGCTCACCCGACGCCGGGCTGCCCGACGGTGACCGGCTGATCCACGCACTGATCGCGGCCGGCGGCCAGGACCAGGAGTTCCTGACCGAGGAGCAGCTCGCCGCCAACCCGGCGCGGATCCCACTGGCCCGGTACCGGCGCTGGTTCGACGCGCTGCCGGCGGAGCTGCGCGAGGCGATGGTCGCACACTGGGGGCCGCCGCCCGGGCAGCTCTACGTCGACACCTCCCGGGACCCGGACGGCGAGATCGTGCTCGCCTGCCTGCGGGCCGGCAACGTGGTGTTGATGATCCAGCCGCCGCGCGGCTTCGGTGAGAACCCCGTCGCGATCTACCACGACCCCGACCTGCCGCCGACGCACCACTACCTGGCCGCGTACCGGTGGCTGGACGAGGAGTTCGGCGCGGACGCCGTGGTGCACCTGGGCAAGCACGGCTCGCTGGAGTGGCTGCCCGGCAAGACCGTCGGGCTCTCCGCCTCCTGCGGCCCGGACGCGGTGCTCGGCTCGCTGCCGCTGGTCTATCCGTTCCTGGTCAACGATCCGGGCGAGGGAGCGCAGGCGAAGCGGCGGGCGCACGCGGTGATCGTCGACCACCTGGTGCCGCCGATGGCCCGGGCGGAGAGCTACGGCGACATCGCCCGGCTGGAGCAGCTCCTCGACGAGTACGCCAACATCGCCGCGATGGACCCGGCCAAGCTGCCGGCGATCCGGGGACAGATCTGGACGCTGATCCAGGCCGCCCGGCTCGACCACGACCTCGGTCTGGAGCAGCGCCCGCACGACGCCGAGTTCGACGAGTTCCTGCTGCACGTGGACGGCTGGCTCTGCGAGGTCAAGGACGCGCAGATCCGCGACGGCCTGCACGTGCTCGGCGAACCGCCGAGCGGCGAGGCGCAACTGAACCTGGTGCTGTCGATCCTGCGCGCCCGGCAGGTCTGGGGCGGGCGGGCCGGTGCCGTCGACGGGCTGCGGGCCGCGCTCGGCCTGACCGAGGGCGGCGAGGAGCAGGGCACCGCCGAGGTGGACCGGGTCGAGGCGGTGGCCCGAGCGCTGGTCGAGGCGCTCCAGGCCCGGGACTGGGCGGTCGGGGCGGTACCGGCGGTGCTGCGCGACGTGCTCGGCGACGACGACCCGCGCGCCTCGGCGGTACGCCCGGTGCTGGAGTTCGCCGCCACCGAGGTGGTGCCCCGGCTGGCCCGGACCACCGACGAACTGTCCCACCTGCTGCACGCCCTCGACGGCGGCTACGTTCCGGCCGGGCCGAGCGGGTCGCCGCTGCGCGGACTGGTCAACGTGCTGCCGACCGGCCGGAACTTCTACACCGTGGACCCGAAGGCGATCCCGAGCCGGCTGGCGTACGCCACCGGGCAGGCGATGGCGACCTCGCTGGTCGAGCGCTACCGGCGGGACACCGGGGAGTGGCCGCGTTCGGTCGGGCTCTCCGCCTGGGGCACCTCGGCGATGCGGACCGCCGGGGACGACGTGGCCGAGGTGCTGGCGCTGATCGGCGTGACACCGACCTGGGACGAGGCGTCCCGCCGGGTCAACGGCTTCGAGGTGGTGCCGCTGGCCGAGCTGGGCCGGCCGCGCATCGACGTGACGGTACGGATCAGTGGCTTCTTCCGGGACGCCTTCCCGCACGTGGTGCTGCTGCTCGACGACGCGATCCGGGCGGTGGCCGCGCTCGACGAGCCGGAGGAGCAGAACTTCCTCCGCGCACACGTCCGGGCCGACGCCGCCCGGCACGGCGACGAGCGCAGGGCAACCAGCCGGATCTTCGGCTCCAAGCCGGGCGCGTACGGTGCCGGACTGCTGCCGCTGATCGACAGCGGCAACTGGCGGGACGACGCCGACCTGGCCGAGGTCTACACGGTCTGGGGCGGCTTCGCCTACGGGCGCGGGCTGGACGGCCGGCCGGCCCGGGAGGAGATGGAGGACGCGTACCGGCGGATCGCGGTGGCGGCGAAGAACACCGACACCCGGGAGCACGACATCGCCGACTCCGACGACTACTTCCAGTACCACGGCGGGATGATCGCCACGGTGCGGGCGCTGACCGGGCAGGCGCCCCGGGCGTACATCGGGGACAGCACGACCCCGGACGCGGTGCGGACCCGCTCGCTGACCGAGGAGACCGCCCGGGTGTTCCGGGCCCGGGTGGTGAACCCGCGCTGGCTGGCGGCGATGCGCCGGCACGGCTACAAGGGCGCGTTCGAGCTGGCCGCCACCGTGGACTACCTCTTCGGGTACGACGCCACGGCCGGCGTCGTCGCCGACTGGATGTACGAGGACCTGGCGCGGACGTACGCCCTCGACGCGGAGAACCAGGAGTTCCTGCGCCGGTCCAACCCGTGGGCGCTGCGGAACATCATCGAGCGGCTCTCCGAGGCGGCCGACCGGGGACTGTGGGCGAAGCCCGACCCGGCGACGATGGCGGCGCTGCGGGAGACGTACCTCCAGCTCGAGGGTGACCTGGAGGAATCCGGGTGATTCCCTGAGCCTTTGCCACCGACAGCGGAGGCGCCCGTCAGGCGGCAGCCACCACGCCGGGTGGCTCCGCCGCGATCGCCGGGGCGGCCCTCGTCCCGGACAGGTACGCCGATCTCGGGCGGAGGCGCTGCGGCTGCTCGATGGGAGCGGTGAAGATCCCCAGCAACTCGGTCACCTCCAGGACGCGACGGACGAAGGGCTGCGGATCAACGATCCGCATCTCGCACCCGGCCTCGCCGGCGGCGTTGCGTACCGCGAGGAGCGCGCCGATGCCGGCGCAGTCCAGGAAGGCAACCCCGGCGAAGTCCACGAGGAGAACCGTGGGAGTCTGATCCCACAGCAGGGTGAGCAGCTTGTCCCGGAGTACCGGCGCGGTGGCCAGGTCGATCTCTCCGGCCACGCCGACCCGGGCCGTCGCTGGCTGCGGGTAACGTGTGTCGACGGATAGCCGGGTGAGCGCGGTCACAGGCGAAAGATTGGGAGCCATGGTGCTCCTTCAGATCAACTACAGGCAGGAATCGCTCGAAGTGCGGGCGAGGGCTGGGCCCTGGGCCGGGAAGCAACGCCTGTGTCGGAATCGGTGGCCGTTGCAGGCTCGACAAGCTGCGCACGTCCGTGCGGCGCGGCTACCTCGAGGTTACACCCAAAATCCCCCTTCGGCGCGGAGCCGGAGCGGCCCGGGTAACCGGCGACCGCGTCCTCGCGGTGCGCTCCCGTCACGCGAACTGGCACCCGTCCTCCGCCAGGCGGCTGCGGCGCCCGGTTCTCTGCCGAGGCTGGCTCAACGTGCCGCGTGTTCGGCGCGGGCCGGTGCGCCCACCTCGTGCAGGTGTCGCAGGGCCTGGCGGTAGGAGGTGACGAGGCTGGTCTGTTCGTAGCCGACGCCGATCTCGGCGCAGTACGCCTGCACGATCGGCTGGGCCTTGCGCAGGTTGGGGGTCGGCATGCCGGGGAAGAGGTGGTGCTCGATCTGGTAGTTCAGGCCACCGAGTGCCGCGTCGGTCAGCCAGCCGCCGCGGACGTTGCGGGAGGTGAGCACCTGCTTGCGGAGGTAGTCCTCCTCACCGGTCGGGTGCGGCATGCCCTTGTGGTTGGGTGCGAATGTCATGCCGAGGTAGACGCCGAACAGTGCTTGGTGTACCAGCAGGAAGGCGACGGCCTGCAGCGGCGAGAGGACGATCAGCAGTGCCGCGAGATAGCCGACGGCGTGCAGGATCAGCAGCGTGGTTTCCAGGGCGGGGCGCTTCACGGTGCCGTTGCGCAACGCCTTGATGCTGGACACCTTCAGATCGACGGCGAGCAGCGTGAGGAGCGGGAAGAACAGCGCGGCCTGGTGCCGGGTGATGAAGCCCTTCAGCCCGCGCCGGCCGATGGCCGACTCCGTGGCCCAGATGAGCACCTCGGGCGCCACGTCCGGGTCGAGATCGTCGTGGTTGGGGTTGTTGTGGTGGCGGGTGTGCTTATCCATCCACCAGCCGTAACTCATCCCGACCGCGAGGTTCCCGGCCAGCCGTCCGGCGAATTCGCCGGGGCGTTTGGTGCGGAACACCTGGCGGTGCGCCAGATCATGCGCCACGAGCGCCACCTGGGTGAACGTGACGGCGAGGAACGCGGCCGTCAGCAACTGCCACCAGGAGGAGCCGATGACGAAGAAGGCGGTCCAACCGCCGACGAGCATGAGCGCGACGACAGTCAGTCGGACGATGTAGTAGGCGGGCCGGCGCTGCATCAGCCCTTCGCCGCTGATCCGCCGGGACAGGACGGCGAAGTCGCTGCCGGTCGTTGTCCGCGACGGCGTCATGGTGATCGTCATGCTTCTATCAAACCGTGCGGCGTCCGGATAGTCAGGAGCGCTACGTCCTCCAGCACGGAGGTGCTAGCACCACGATTGAGCTGTGAATCCGCGGGCACAATAGGACCCGTGGACGTGGCCGGGACTGGCGAGCGGTTGGGCCGATGGGTCCGAGATGGGCTGCGTTCCGTGCTGTCGGGCATGGCCGGGGCCGGGCTGGCCTTGACCAACGTGCCGCTGCTCGCCGTCTCCGTCGTCGTGCTGGCCCTGACTCCGGTGCCGTTCCTCGGTCTGGCGCTGGTGCCCTGGACGATGACGCTGGTCCGGATGCGCGCCGATCTCGAGCGCAGACGTGCCTCACGGACCGGTGTCCTGGTGACGCGGCCGTACCATCCGCCTCCGGACGGCGCCTTGGCCGGTGGCTGGCGGCGCTTCCGGTGGATCGTCACGGACCCGGCCACCTGGCGCGATCTTGCCTGGCTCCTGCCCGGCGCGCTCGTCGGCTTCGCGCTCGGGACGATCCGGGTGGTCCTGCCGTTGTACGGGCTCGTGGGCCTGACACTGACGCCGTTGTGGATCTGGCTCGGCACCGGCTGGTACGGCTACGGCGTCATCTGGTCCGTCGACACGCTCAGCGCGGCGCTGCTCTGCCTGCCGCAAGGCGCCGTCATCTTCGCCGGCGGCCTGTGGGCCGCGCCGTGGTTGGGCCGCGTCGACGCGTACTTCGCCCGACTCTTCCTCGCACCGACCAGGGCTGCCGAGCTCCGGCTGCGCGTCACCCAGCTGACGGAGACGCGTGCTGACACCGTGGGTGCCCAGGCGGCGGAGCTGCGCCGCATCGAACGCGACCTGCACGACGGCGTCCAGGCGCGCCTGGTCTCGCTGGGCATGATGATCGGCCTGGCCGACGAGTTGATCGACCACAACCCGGTGGCGGCTCACCAACTGCTCGCCGAAGCGCGTGAGTCCAGCGGAACAGCCCTCGTCGAACTGCGGCACCTGGTCCGCGGCATTCACCCGCCGGTGCTCGCCGAACGCGGCCTCGACGGCGCGGTCCGCGCGTTGGCGCTCAGCCTTCCGATACCGATCACGGTCGATGCCGACCTCTCCGGCCGGCCCGACACACCCGTGGAGTCCGCGGCGTACTTCGCGGTTGCCGAGACGCTGACCAACATGATCCGGCACAGCCGCGCGCACACCGCATCGGTATCGTTACGGCACACCGACGGTCTCCTGGCGATGGTCGTCACGGACGACGGCGCGGGAGGTGCCGACCCGGCCTCCGGCACGGGTCTGCGCGGCATCGAACGCCGCCTCGCCGCGTTCGATGGCACGATCACGCTGTCGAGCCCGCCCGGAGGGCCCACCGTCGTCACCATGGAGGTGCCGTGCGCGTTGTCATCGCCGAGGACCATGCCCTCCTCCGTGACGGACTGACCCGCCTCCTACAGGCCTTCGACTTCGAGGTGGTCGCGGCGGTCGACAACGGCCCGGCGCTGCTGCCCGCCCTGATCACGCACCGGCCGCAGGTGGCGGTCATCGACGTCCGTCTGCCGCCGACGTTCACCGACGAAGGGTTGCAGGCCGCGGTCGCGGCTCGGGCCCAGATCCCCGGCCTGCCGATCCTCATGCTCTCCCAGCACGTCGAGCCCCTCTACGCCCGCGAACTGCTCGGCACCCCGAACGGCGGTGTCGGCTACCTCCTCAAGGACCGCGTGTCGAACGTCGGCGAGTTCGTCGACGCCGTCCGCCGGGTCGCCGGAGGCGGCACCGCCATGGACCCGGAGGTGATCTCGCAACTACTCGCCCGCCAGGAGCCACTCGCGGTGCTCACCGCCCGGGAGCGCGAGGTGCTCGGCGTGATGGCCGAGGGCCGCTCCAACGCCGCCATCGCGGCCAAACTCCGGATCACCGAGAAAGCCGTGAGCAAGCACATCAACAACATCCTCACCAAACTCGAGATGCCGCCCTCCGACGACGACAACCGCCGGGTCCTCGCCGTCCTCGCCTACCTCAACCCGTGAACGCGCGGGAGTAGGCACCAGAGGCTCCGGCTCGCTGCCGTCGCCGGTCCGGCAGGCGGGTGGCCGTCGTGCTCATGGCACATCAGCCGGGGCCGGACCGCGCTCTGGGCCTACCGGGTGACGGGCCGCCCGGTCGGCGCTCCGGCGTACCGGGCCGCCGCCGCGCCGAACCGGCCGGCCAGCGCCGGATGTCCGGCCCAGTGCACGTGCAGGTAGGAGGCGTGCACGTTACCGTCGACCGCGCCCTCCTCGACCGCCGCGTCGAGCCCGTGCGGGCGAGAGGGCCGGGGCCGGAACCGCCACGCCGGCACCCGCCCGGCGGCGTAATCGATCCGGGTGCGGTGGAACTCGTGCCCGGTCACCACGGTTCCCGCCCCGGCCAGCAGGCTGGCACCGGCCGCGACCGCCTCGCGGTAGCCGAGGGTGAGCCGGCCGGTCATCCGGGCCGAGGCGTCCAGCACCCCGGTCATCGGATGGCCGTCGAGGTCCCGGCAGAGGTAGAGCAGCCCGGCGCACTCGGCGACCACCGGCATCCCGGCCCGGGCCGCCCGGCCGACCGCGTCGCGCAGCCGGGCGTTGGCGGAGAGCTCGGCCGCGTAGACCTCGGGAAAGCCGCCGCCGAGGTAGAGGCCCGCGCAGTCCGGCGGCAGCTCCTCGTCCCGCAGCGGATCGACGGGTACGACCCGGACGCCGGCAGCCGCCAGGAGTTCGTCGGTCTCGGCGTACCGGAAGGTGAACGCCGAACCACCGGCGACCGCGACCGTCACCGGAGGCAGCCGGGGCACCTCCTCGACGGGTCGCCACTGTCCGGCCGGCAGCTCCGGTGCCTGGCGGGCCACGGCGAGCACGGCGTCCAGGTCCACCGCTTCGGCCAGCCGGGCGGCGAGCGCGTCGACCGTACTCCGGGCCGCCGCCCCGCGCTCGGCGGCCGGTACGAGCCCGAGGTGTCGGCTCGGGGTGTCCAGGGCGGCGTCCCGGCGCAGCGCCCCGAGCACCGGTACGCCGGTCCGGGCGACCGCCTGCCGCACCTCCGCCTCGTGCGTCTCCGAACCGACCTTGTTCAGGATGACCCCGGCGACGGTCAGCTCCGGGTCGTAGCCGGCGAAGCCGTGCACCAGCGCGCCGATGCTGCGGGAGGCGCCGGAGACGTCGACCACCAGCAGCACCGGGCTGCGGGTCAGCCGGGCGACGTGCGCGGTGGAGGCGAAGCCCTCCCGGCCGATGGCGCCGTCGTGCAGCCCCATCACGCCCTCGATCACCGCGATCTCGGCCGGCACCGGGACGCTCGCGCCGTGCCGCAGCAGCGGGACGATCCGCTCCTCACCCTGTAGGTGCGGGTCGAGGTTGCGGCCCGGCCGGCCGGCCGCCACCGCGTGGTAGCCGGGGTCGATGTAGTCGGGACCGACCTTGTGACCGCTGACCGCCAGGCCCCGGGCGCGCAGCGCCGCCATCAGCCCGGTCGCCACCGTGGTCTTGCCCTGCCCGGAGGCGGGCGCGGCGATCACCACCCGGGGCAGCCGGGTCACCACTCGATCCCCCGCTGTCCCTTCTGGCCGGTGTCCATCGGGTGCTTCACCTTGGTCATCTCGACCACCAGGTCGGCCGCCTCGACCAGCCGGGGGTCGGCGTCCCGGCCGGTGACGACCACGTGCTGGTGGCCGGGTCGGTTCCGCAGGGTGTCGACCACCTCGGCCACGTCCACCCAGCCCCACTTCATCGGATAGGTGAACTCGTCGAGCACGTAGAGCTGGTGCCGTTCCTCGGCGATCCGGCGCCGGATCTCCCGCCAGCCCTCCAGGGCGTCGGCGGCGTGGTCGGCCTCGCTGCCCGGCCGGCGGCTCCAGCTCCAGCCGGCGCCCATCTTGTGCCACTGCACCGGGCCGCCCTCACCGGTCTGCTCGTGCAGCCGGCCGAGCGCGAGCAGCGCGGACTCCTCGCCGACCCGCCAGCGGGCCGACTTGACGAACTGGAAGACCGCGATCGACCAGCCCTGGTGCCAGCCCCGCATGGCCAGCCCGAAGGCGGCCGTCGACTTACCCTTCATCGCGCCGGTGTGCACCATCAGCAGTGGGCGGTTGCGGCGCTGCCGGGTGGTCAGCCCGTCGGCGGGTACCGTCTCCGGTTGTCCCTGCGGCATCAGGCGGCCCTCCCCCACCGGCTCCCGACGCCGCCGGAGCGGTCCGGGCCGAGGTCGTTTCGGGTACGCGTACCGGTGCGGTCGCGTACCGCACCGGTCAGGGTGGCGGCGGCGACCCGCTCCAGCGGCAGGTGTTCGGCACCGAGCACCTCGGCGAGTTCGACGGCGAGGCCGAGCCGGATCCGTCCCGCCTCGCAGTCGACCACCACCGAGCGGACACCGCTGGCGGCGAGCAGCCGGGCGGCGTACCGGGAGCGGGCGACCGCGTCCGGGCCGGCGGTGGCCCGGCCGTCGGTCAGCACCACCAGCAGCGGGCGGCGGCGCGGGTCCCGGATCCGTTCCACCCGCAGCACCGCACCGGCCCGGAGCAGTCCCTCGGCCAGCGGGGTACGGCCACCGGTCGGCAGCCCGGCCAGCCGGGTGGCGGCGACGTCCACACTGGAGGTCGGTGGCAGCGCGAGTTCGGCAGCGCTGCCCCGGAAGGTCACCAGGCCCACCTTGTCCCGCCGCTGGTAGGCGTCGAGCAGCAGTGACAGTACGGCGGTCTTCACCTCCCGCATCCGCTGCCGCGCCGCCATCGAGCCGGAGGCGTCGACGCAGAACAGGATCAGGTTCCCCTCCCGGCCCTGCCGTACCGGCACCCGGAGGTCCTGCGGCCGCAGCTCCAGCCCCGGGCCGCGCCGCCCGCGTACCCGCTGGTGCGGTGCGGCCGCCCAGAGCGTGGCGACCAGGTGCGGCCGGCCGCCGGCAGCCGCTCCGGCCGGCGTGGTCCGGATGGTCTGCCCGACGGTGGTGACCGCCGGTGAGCGGCGCCCGGCGACGCCCGCCCCGACGCCCGGTACGACCAGCAGCCGGGCCCGGTACGGCCGCCCGGCGGCGAGGGTCCGGCTGCCACCGGGCGCCCCGCCCGCCGGTCCGTCCGGTGCCGCCGAGCCGTGCGGTGCGGCCGGCACCGGGACCCGGCCCGGTCGCTCGGATCCGGTGCCCTCGGCCGTGCCGTCCGGCGCGGCACCGGCCTCCGGGGCGGGACCGGTGCCCGGCGGGCTCCCCGGCGCCGGGCCGTCGTCGGGTGGCGGCGCACCGCCCGGCCCACCCGGGTCGGGCTCGTCCGGGCCGGGGCCCCGCGGCGGCGGGCCGCCGTCCGGCGGCGGCTCGGCCGGCTGGTCGAGCCCGGCGTCGGCGAGCGCCTGGTCGAGCCGCTCCTGCTCGATGCCGGGCGGGTCGAACGGGTCCCGCCGACGCCGGTGCGGCAGCGCCAGCCGGGCGGCGGCGCGGATGTCCACCCCGGTGACGGTGGTACGCCCGCACCACGCGGCGTGCGCCATCGCGGTCCGCGCGGTCACCAGGTCGGCGCGCATCCCGTCCACCTCGAACGAGGCGCAGACCATCGCGATCCGGTACAGGGTGTCGTCGTCGAGCCGTACCTCGGGGAGGAGTCGGCGGGCTCGGGCGATCCGGGCGGCGCGCTCGGCGTCCACCGCCGCGTACCGGCCGGCGAACCCGTCCGGGTCGGCCTCGTAGCCGAGTCGCCGCCGGGTCACCTCGGCGCGTACCGCCGGGGCGCGGCTGGCCGCCACCTCGACGGTCAGGCCGAACCGGTCCAGCAGCTGCGGGCGGAGTTCCCCCTCCTCCGGGTTCATCGTGCCGACCAGCACGAACCGGGCGGCGTGGGCGATCGATACGCCTTCCCGTTCCACCGTGGCCCGGCCCATCGCCGCCGCGTCCAGCAGTACGTCGACCAGGTGGTCGTGCAGCAGGTTGACCTCGTCGACGTAGAGCAGTCCACGGTGCGCCGAGGCGAGCAGCCCCGGCTCGTACGCGGTGACGCCGTCGCGCAGCGCCCGTTCCAGGTGCAGGGCGCCGAGTACCCGGTCCTCGGTGGCGCCGACCGGCAGCTCGACCAGCCGGGCCGGTCGGGTCGTCGACGGTGCCGCCGGATCGTGCGGCCCGTCCGGGCAGTCCGGGTCCGGTGCACTCGGATCGCAGGAGAAGCGGCAGCCGGTGACGACGGTCACCGGTGGCAGCAGTGCGGTCAGCGCCCGGACGATGGTGGACTTCGCGGTCCCCTTCTCGCCCCGGATCAGCACCCCGCCGATGGCCGGCGAGACGGCGCTGAGGGTGAGGGCGAGGGCCATGTCGTCCATTCCGACGACGGCGGAGAACGGGTACGACCGCACGGGGCCAACCTCCTGCCTCGCGGGTGTCCACGCCCGCGACCGGTCCGGTACCGGGCCGCCCGGAGGGCCGACCCGGGACGGGGGCGGAGTGTCTGGCTCCCGGCCGTCGGCCGGTCACAGTGGCGGGACCGCCCCGGAGTCGCCGGTCCTGTCGGACCGACCCACCGGTGTTCCTCGCCGCACCGTCGCCGCCGATGATGACACAGCCCGGCCGCCCGGGCACGGTCGGCAGCCGGACCCGGCAGGTCCGGCGATGACCGGGCTCACCCGGTGGCGCGTCGGCGACGGGGGAACGCCGGGGCGCGTCCGGCGATGACCCGGCTCACCCGGTGGCGCGCCGGCGGCGGCGGGTCGGCTAACGTTCCGGCTCGTGACCGCGACGAGTGCCAGACCTGGGCTGACCGTGGTCGGCATCGGCGCGGACGGTTGGGTCGGGCTCGGCGAGGCCGGCCGGCGCGCGTTACACGACGCCGAGGTCGTGCTCGGCGGACGCCGGCAGCTCGACCTGCTTCCGGCGGAGCTGCCGGCGCAGCGGGTGAGCTGGCCGAGTCCGCTGCTGCCGGCGCTGCCCGGCCTGCTCGACGGGTACGCCGGACGCCGGCTCGCCGTCCTGGCCAGCGGCGATCCGATGTGGTTCGGGATCGGGGCGCGGATCGTCGAACTGGTCGGCCCGGACCGGGTGCGGGTGCTGCCGCACCCGTCGTCGATCAGCCTGGCCTGTGCCCGGCTCGGCTGGCCGGTCGAGCGGGTCGCCGTGGTCAGCGCGGTCGGCCGTGACCTGGCCCGGGTACGCCGGGTGCTCGCCCCCGGCCGGCGGATCCTGGTACTCAGCGCGGACGCGTCCACGCCGTCGGCCCTGGCCGCCCTGCTCACCGACGCCGGCTACGGAACGAGCCCACTGGTCGTGTTCTCGTCTCTCGGCACCGGGCAGGAGCACCGGCTCGACGGGACGGCCGAGGAGTGGTCGCATCCGCCGGCTGATCCGTTGAACGTGGTGGCGGTGCACGCCACGGCCGGACCGGACGCCGTACTCCGGTCGACGGTGCCGGGGCTGCCCGACGAGGCGTACGCGCACGACGGGGCGTTGACCAAGCGGGAGGCGAGGGCGCTCGCGCTGGCCCGGCTCGCCCCGGCCCCGGACGAGCTGCTCTGGGATGTCGGCGCCGGTTCGGGCAGCATCGGCATCGAGTGGCTGCGGGCCGAGCCGACTGCTCGGGCGGTGGCGGTCGAGGCGCGGGCGGACCGGGCCGAGCGGATCGTCGGCAACGCGTCGGCGCTCGGGGTACCGGAGCTGGCGGTGGTGGTCGGCCGGGCTCCGGCGGTACTGGCCGGGCTGCCCACCCCGACGGCGGTCTTCGTCGGCGGCGGACTCTCCGCCGACGGTGTCCTGGACGCGTGCTGGGCGGCGCTGGCCCCGGGTGGCCGGCTGGTCGCGCACGCGGTGACGATCGAGGGGGAACGCGAGTTGACCATCCGTGCCGATCGCCTCGGCGGCGACCTGACCCGGCTCGGCGTGGAGCGGGCCGCACCGCTGGGCGGTTTCACCGCGTGGAAGCCGGCCCGCTCCCTGGTGCAGTGGGCGGTGGTCAAGCCGTGCCGGTGACCTTCATCGGCGCCGGACCGGGCGCCGCCGACCTGATCACCGTACGCGGTCAGCGGGTGCTGGCCCGCGTCCAGGTCTGCCTCTACGCCGGCAGCCTGGTCCCGGCGGAACTGCTGGAGTCGTGCCCGCCGGGCGCGGAACTGGTGGACACCGCCGACCTCACATTGGACGAGATCGTGGCCCGGATGGTCGACGCCCATCGGGCCGGCCACGAGGTGGCCCGGCTCTGCTCCGGCGACCCGTCGATCTACAGCGCGGTGGCCGAGCAGTTGCGCCGGCTCGACGAGGCGGGCGTACCGTACGAGATCGTGCCCGGGGTGCCGGCCTTCGCCGCCGCCGCCGCGACGCTGGGCCGGGAGCTGACCGTGCCGACGGTGGGTCAGACGGTGGTGCTGACCAGGGTCCGCGCCCGGTCGACGGTGATGCCGGAGACCGAGGATCTCGCCGTGCTCGGCGCCAGCCGGGCGACCCTGGTGCTGCATCTGGCGGTCGGCCGGACCCGAGAGCTGGCCGAGCAGCTTGTTCCGCACTACGGCGCGGACTGTCCGGTCGCGGTGGTGGCCCGGGCCAGCCGCCCCGACGAGCTGGTGCTGCGCGGTACCCTCGCCGACATCGCCGACCAGGTCGAGCAGGCCGGGGTACGCCGGACCGCCGTGATCGTGGTGGGCCGGGTGCTGGCCGCCGAGGGTTTCCCGGACTCCCACCTCTACTCCGCCGGCCGTGACCGGTCGGCGAAGCGCTAGGGGGCGGCCGGTCGTGCGGAAGATCCTGGTTATCGGCATCGGGGCGGGCGATCCCGCCCAGTTGACCCTGGAGGCGGTCCGGGCGATCGCCGGGGTCGACGTCTTCTTCGTCCTGGACAAGGGCGCCGCGAAGCAGGACCTGCTCGGGCTGCGGCAGGAGATCCTGCGCCGGCACCCGACGAAACCGGGACACCGGGTGGTCGAGGTACGCGACCCGGACCGGGACCGGAGCGCACCGGACTATGTGCACGCGGTGGACGAGTGGCGTCGCCGCCGGGCCGAGCTGTTGCGGGCGCTGGTCCGCGACGAGGTGCCGGTCGACGGCTGCGGCGCCTTCCTGGTCTGGGGCGATCCGGCGCTCTACGACAGCACGCTCGGGGTCATCGAGGAGATGCTGGCGGACGGGTCGGTCGAGTTCGACTACGCGGTGATCCCGGGGGTGAGCAGCGTGTCGACGTTGGCCGCCCGGCACCGGATCGGGCTGAACCGGGTCGGGCGGCCGTTCCAGGTCACCACCGGCCGGCTGCTGGCCCAGGGTTGGCCGGCCGGGGTGGACGACCTGGTGGTGATGCTCGACGCGCACTGCACGTTCCTGCGGGTGGAGGAGCCCGACGTGCAGATCTTCTGGGGTGCCTACCTCGGTACCGCCGACGAGATCCTGGTCGCCGGCCCGCTCGCCGAGGTCGGCCCGGAGATCGTCGAGGTACGCCGGGCCGCGCGGGAGCGCAAGGGCTGGATCATGGACACCTATCTGCTGCGCCGTCACGTCGCGCGGGCCGGATAGACCCGCTCATCCCCGTACCCCTTCCTGGTCCGGTCCTGTTGGCGGGCCGGGCGGGTGGCGGCCGCTCCCTGATCACGGATTCGGTATATCGCTCGACCAAATAGCTTGGTATTATGTTCCGCATGATAGCGGCGGAGCACCAGCCGACCGACGACAACGACCGGCACACCCAACTGCTGCGCGGGGTGCTCGACATGTGCCTGCTGGCACTCCTGGCCCGGCAACCGGCCCACGGCTACGAGCTGGTCCGCCGGATGGAGACCGCCGACCTCGGCGCGATCAGCTACGGCACCATCTATCCGCTGCTGACCCGGATGCGTCGACTGGGCCTGGTCGCCAACGAGCAGCAGCCGAGCCCGAACGGCCCGCCCCGGAAGGTCTACGCGCTGACCGACCTCGGCCGGGCACACCTGGACGCCTGGCAGAAGCAGTGGAACCACTTCGCCGACACCGTCGGCGCCCTCCTCGGCCCAGCCGACCACGACCCCAGCAGGAGTTGACCGTGGACACCATCGACAGCGTCATGGCCGAAGCCGAGCGGGCCTGGCAGGCCTACGGGGTCGGCCCGGCCGATCGGGCCACACTCGCCGCCGACCTCCGCCTCGACCTGGAGGCCGCGGCCGCGGACGGCGGCGACCCGGCACAGTTGCTCGGCGGCGACGTGACCGGGTTCGCCCGGCGGCTCGCCGACGAGGCCGGCGTCCAACGGGTACGCCCGCACTACGGCCCGCTGCTCGGCACCGCGCTGATCGGTGCGGTGCTCGGCAGCCTGCTCGGTTACGCCGTCCTGGCCCTGCTGCATCCGGTGTTCGTGCAGGCGGTGGACATACCCCGCTCGATCGAGATACCGGTCCAGCTCGCCGTCGCCGTCTTCTACGGCGTGCCGGCCGCTGTCGTGGTGACCGGCGCGGTCGTCGCGGTCCGGTTGGGGATGCCCGACGTGCCGCAGATCAGGAGGACGTCGCGGATGATGGGGCTGCTGCTGCCGGTCGCCGGTCTGCTCGTCACGCCGCTCACCATGTGGTTCGCCTCGTTGACGGATTACAGCACGGCACCCGAGGTCGTGATCACGGAGATCGCCATCGTGCTGGCCGCGCTCGCCGGCGCCACCATCCTGGCCCGCCGACTGTCGCTTCGGGAAGGCCGGGAGTCCTCCGACCCCACCGGCCCGTACTCGACGCAGGTCAACTCGGCCTGACCGCTCGACGGGTGGCAGGATCTACGCCCATGGAGTTCGCCGAGGTGATCCGCCGCCGCCGGATGGTGCGCCACTATGCCGACCGGCCGCTCAGTCCCGAGGTCGTCGACAGGATCCTGGCCAGTGCGCTGCGCGCACCGTCGGCCGGATTCTCGCAGGGCTGGGCCTTCCTCGCGCTGACCGACCCGGCCGACCGGGCCAGGTTCTGGCCCTTCGTCCCCACCCGGGTCGCCCAGACCCCGACCATGCAGGACGCGCCGCTGGTCGTGGTGCCGCTCGCACACAAGGCCGCGTACCTCGCCCGGTACGCCGAGGCCGACAAGGGCTGGACCGACCGCTCCGAGGCACGCTGGTCGGCACCGTACTGGTACGTCGACACCGGGATGGCCACCCTGATGATGCTGCTGACCGCGGTGGACGAGGGGCTCGGCGCCTGCTTCTTCGGCATCATGCCGATGGCCGGCGACGACTTCGATCCCGTGGTGGACGTTCCCGCGCACACGGCCGCGTTCAAGGCGGAGTTCGGCATCCCCGACGAGTACTCGCCGATCGGCGGCATCTGTGTCGGCTACCGCGCCGACGACCTGCCGCCGCAGAATCCCACCATCGCCGGACGCCGCCGGGACCGCGACGAGGTGATCCACCGAGGACAGTGGGGCCGCCGGTCCTGACCGGTTTTCCCTGCGCCAGCGGTCCTGAGCGGTTTCCCTGCGGCAGCGGCGGCCGGCAGGGGCACCCGGTCGGCAACGCCGAGGTTCAGCCGAAGCGGCCGGGTGCGCCGTCGACGAACGGCCAGGTGATCCGCTCCGCCCGCAGGTCGGCCACCAGGTCGCGCACGTAGCGCAGTTCCGCGTCGACGACCTGGCGCCGGTATTCCGTCTCGATCCCGAAGAGTCGGGGCAGGAACGTGGCGACCTCGGCGATCTCCCGGTCCAGGGCGGCGAGCCGCTCCTCCAGCCGGGCCACCCGCAGCGTCAGCGCCTCGACCGCGTCGGCCGGGGAGAGGTTCGGCAGGAACGACAGCGCGGCCGGGAACTCGGGATACTCCGCGGTCGGGCTGGCGAGCATCGTGCGGAGCCAGTTGGCCAGGGTCGTCCGTCCGGAATCGGTGATCCGGTACGTCGTGCGCTCCGGCCGGTTCTCGGCGCGTTCGGTCGCGGCGACGGCGACGAGCCCGTCCCGGACCAGCCGCTGGATCGTCTGGTAGACGCTGTTGCGCTGGCTGACGTTGACCACGTCGTCCTTGCGGCGCGTTTTGATCAACTGCTGCATCCGGTACGCGTGCATCGGCTCCTCGGTGAGCATCGACAGCACGGCCATCGCAAGGACGGATCGGCGTGATTCGGGCACGTACCGAGCCTATCCAGACCTTCGGATTAGCCATAAGATGTATAGTCAGTTTATGACCACGTCCCCTCGTACCGTTCCTGCCACTCGTTCCGGGACAGAGCCCAGCGTCCAGCCCGGACACCCGCTCGCCCGGCGGCTCGCCCTGGGCGCCGTCGTCGGGCCGGCGCTCTTCACCCTCGCCTGGCTCGTCCTCGGCGCCGTGAGCGACGGGTACACCCTCTTCGGCCACCGGTTCACCGACTACTCGCCGGTCAGCCAGCCGATCAGCGGGCTCGGCATGGGCGCGACCGCGCCGTACATGAACAGCGCCTTCGTCGTCACGGGGCTGATCCTGCTCGTCGGGGTGGTCGCGGTGTTCCGCGCGGTTCCCACCGGCCGGCCCGCCCTGCGCCGCTGGTCGGTGGTACTGCTCGGATGCAGCGGGATCGGGCAGGCCGTCTGCGGGATCTTCAACCTGGAGGCGGTACTGCCGCACACCTTCGGCTTCGTCCTCGCCATCGGCGCACCGGTCGCCGGCTTCCTGGTCGCCGGTCACTACTTCCGGGGCGTACCCGGCTGGCGGCGGTTCGGCAGTTGGCTGCTGCTCGGCAGCCCGCTGACGCTGATCCTGCTGGTCGGTTTCTTCGCCACGTTCCAGCCGACCGCCGACGGGGCCGAGCAGGGCGTCGCCGGGCTCGTACAGCGGATCGGCATACTCGAACTGCACGCCTGGTTCGTGGCGATGGGCTGGCTCGCGTACCGGCGTACTCCGGCAGATGCCGTGGAGCGAGTGGGATGACCCGGCGGCCGTGGGATCGGTGCCGAGCGGCGCCGATCCGGGCCTGGCCCCGCCTCACAACCCCAGTACGCTGCGCCGTACCTCGGCGCTGTCCCGCAACTCGTCGGCCGAGCCGGTCAACACCACCCGCCCCTCGCCGAGCAGGTACGCCCGACTCGCCACGTCCAAGGCCCGCTGCACGTCCTGCTCCACCACGAGCACGCTCACCCCGCCCGCGTTGATCCGCACGATGGCGTCGTACACCTCGTCGACCCGGACCGGCGCGAGCCCCAGCGACGGCTCGTCGAGCAGCAGCAGGCGCGGCCGGGCCATCAGCGCCCGGCCGATCGCCAGCATCTGCTGCTCTCCCCCGCTCAGGCTGCCGGCGCCCTGGCCGGCGCGTTCGGCGAGCCGGGGGAAGATCTCGTAGACCTCGGCCAGGGTGGCCCGGTGTTCCCGACGGGCCTCCCGCCGGTAGGCGCCGAGGATCAGGTTGTCCAGCACCGTCATCCGGGGGAAGATCCGCCGTCCCTCCGGGACGACCGCGACCCCGTGCGTGCAGACCCGGTGGCCCCGCAGCCGGGTGATGTCGGTACCGCCGACGCTGATCTGCCCCCGGTGCGCCGGATGGATCCCGGCCACCGCGTTGACCAGAGTGGACTTGCCAGCCCCGTTCGGGCCGACGACGCAGACCGTCTCCCCCTGGCGCACGTCCAGCGTGACGTCCCAGAGGGCCTGCGCGTCGCCGTAGCGCACCTCGAGGTCGCGGACCCGCAGCAGCGGCTCAGACATGGGCTTGCCTCCCCAGGTAGGCGCGGACCACGGCCGGATCGTTCAGCACGGTCTGCGGGTCGCCGTCGGCCAGGCAACTGCCCCGGTCGAGCACCACGAGCCGGGTGGCGAGCTGGTTGAGTACCCGCAGCAGGTGCTCGACGATCACGATGGTGATCCCGCTGTCGTGGATGCGCCGGACCACCTGGACCGCGTTGTCCACCTCGGCCGGGTTCAGCCCGGCCAGCGCCTCGTCCAGCAGCAGCACCCGGGGGTTGGCGGCGACCGCCCGGGCCATCTCCAGCAGTTGCCGCTGGTGCAGGTTCAAACCATTCGGGTACGCGTCGGCCAGGTGCCCGAGCGCGACCGTCTCCAGGTGCCGTTCGGCGATCGGCCGGGCCCGGCGCAGCGACATCGGGGTACGCCCGAACATGATGGCCATCGCCACGTTGTCCCGGACGGTCATCGAGTCGAACGGCCGGGGGATCTGGTAGGTCCGGGCCATCCCGACGTGGGCGATGCGGTGCGGCGCCAGCCGGGTGGTGTCCCGCCCGCCGATCCGGATCGTGCCCCTGGTCGGTCGGATCGTCCCGGAGAGCAGGTTGACCAGGGTGGTCTTGCCGGATCCGTTCGGGCCGACGAGCCCGACGAGTTCACCCTCCCGGATCTCCAGGGTCACGTCCTCCAGCGCGTGCACCCCGCCGAAGTACCGGGCCACGCCACGGCATTCGACCAGTACCGCGCCGGACTCGCCCGCTCGCGGCCCGGCGACCTGGACCGGAACCCGGCGGGTGTCCATGACGGTCGGCAGGTGGGTCGCGGCGGAGCCGGTCGCGGCGGCATCGGCCGGAACGGGTTCGGGCGGCGCGACGTCAGCCGAAGCGGAGGCAGGCGAAGCGGGATCGGGCGCGGGGTCCGGCGAAGCGGTTCGGGGCGCCGCCTCCGTCCGGGGCGCCGATTCGGTCCGGGGCGCCGCCTCCGTCCGGTGGCCGGGTGGGCGCAGTCCGAGTCGGGCGGAGATCCGGGGCGAGCCGAGCACGATGGCGACCAGGCTGGCGGCGAGCATCCCGACGACCAGCCAGTCCAGCAGTTCGCCCCAGACCCGGAGCACCGCCAGGGCGCCGCTCACCCCGACCAGGGTGCCGAGGGCGACCAGCGGGCGGGCCCGCAGCCGCGCGTAGAGGCCGTCGGGGGCGAGCGCGACCAGCAGGGCGAGAATGCCACCCAGAATGATCATGTTGTACGCGTCCAGGCCGTACGACGAGAGCCGGTCCTGGAGCGTCACGATCAGCACCGCGCCGATCACCGGACCGAGCCAGTGGCTCCGGCCGCCGAGCACCCCCATCACGATCACGAAGAGCGGGATGGTCAGCCCGAAGACGCTCTCCACGGTGACGAAGCCGATCTGGAGCGCGTAGACGCTCCCCGCCACCCCACCGAGCACGCCGCTGAGCAGC
This sequence comes from Plantactinospora veratri, assembly GCF_036421995.1. Taxonomy (NCBI): domain Bacteria; kingdom Bacillati; phylum Actinomycetota; class Actinomycetes; order Micromonosporales; family Micromonosporaceae; genus Plantactinospora; species Plantactinospora veratri. Next base: position 181,787 of record NZ_JAZGQL010000012.1, on the reverse strand, counting down.
ATCGCCAGCATCTTGTACCGGAACGTCGCCACCCCGGTCACCTCGGCGACGTCCTCGGCGTCCCGGATCGCGGCGAGCGCGGAACCCGATCGGGTGTGCTGGACGACGTAGGCGACCGCGACCGCGAGCGTCGCCACCAGCAGCGCCAGCAGGAACTGGAACTGCTGGAAGGAGCTGACCGGCCCGGGCAGCTCGGGCACCGGCACACTCGCGCCCTGTCCCCCGTCGATCGACCGGTTGATCCGGGCGAACGCGGCCAGGATGAACGGCACGGCGAGGGTCAGCAGCGCGAAGATCTCACCCCGCAGCGACCCCAGCCGGAACGCCACCGCGCCGACCCCGAGGGCGAGCAGTCCGGAGAGCACCGCCGCGATCGGCAGGGTGAGGAAGAAGTCGACGCCGTGCCGCCCGCTGAGCACCGCCGTGGTGTAGGCGCCGATCCCGACGTACGCGGCCTGGCCGAAACTGAAGTAGCCGCTGTACCCGGAGAGCAGGTTCCAGCTCGTCGCCTGGGCGATCCAGAAGCAGACCGAGCCGAGCAGCACCAGATAGAACGACCCGATCCCGAGCTGGTCGGCGGAGGCGCCCAGCACGGCGAGCACCAGGAACGCCACCAGCAGCCCGACGCCGCCCCGGCGGATCACCGGACGCCCCCGACGGCGAAGAGTCCCTGCGGCCGCAGCAGCAGGGCCAGGATGATCGCCGAGAAGAGCACGAACGGCGCGGCCGCCGGGGACCAGACCGCCGAGACGACGCCGGAGAGCACCCCGACCAGGATGCCGGAGGCGAAGGTGCCGACCACCTCGCCGATCCCGCCGAGGATCACCACCGCGAAGACGGTGCCGAACCACTCGTACGCGGTCTCCGGGGTGAGCGCGTTCGACAGTGCGAAGACCATCCCGGCCAGTGCGGCGGTGGCCCCGACCACCCCGCCGAGCAGGACGCTGAGCCGGCGGTGGTCGACCCCGAAGGCACCCGCGACCGCCCGGTCCTGGGCGATCGCCCGCATCGCCCGGCCGACGAAGGTACGCCGGAGCACCAGGTGCGCGCCGACCACCACCACCACGGCGAGGCCGAACGCCAGCAGGGTGGTGACCGGGAAGACCAGCCGGCCGAGCGCGACCGACCCGGTGGCGTACGGGTTGACCGTCGCCGGCATCCGCTGGAAGTCGGCGCTCCAGACGTTGCTGACCACCTGGATGGTGATGCTCAGCAGTCCGAAGCTGACCAGCAGCGAGTTGAACTCGCTCAGCCGCAGCCGGTCGAAGAGCCACTGGATCGCGGCGCCGGCCACGAACATCAGCGGCACCGTCACCACCAGGGTGAGGATCGGGTCGAGCCGCCACGAGGTGGCGATCTGGAAGGTGAGGTACGCGCCGAGGAGGATCAGGCCGAAGTGGGCCAGGTTGATGACGCGCAACACCCCCCAGGTGACGGAGAGGCCGGTGGCCATCAGGGCGTAGAGGCCACCGATCAGCGCTCCGGTGAGGGCGGCCTGGATGACGTTCATGCGGGGCATCGCCTGTCTGGTCGGGTCGGCGGGGCCACCCGGCGGCGGGCCGGGTGGCGCGACGACGCGGTCAGGGGGTGGGCGCGTCCGGGCCCGGACGGGGGCGCCTGGGCCCGGACGCGCGGTCAGGAGCGGGCCGGGGCGAACGGCGCGGCGGCCCGGTCGGCCGGCCACACCGTGACCCAGTCGCCCTGCTGGATCTGCTTGATGGCCTGGGTGGTCGGCCAGAAGTTCCGCACCTTCGGGTCGAAGCTGAGGTGCCCGCTGAACGTGGTGTCGGCGCCCTTGCCGTGCAGGGAGTCGCACATCTTCCGGTGGTCGGTGCCGCCGGTGTCCCGGACGGCGGCGGTCAGGATCTCCCAGGCGTTCCACGAGGCGGCGGCCTGGGTCTCGAAGACCGGGTACGGCAGCTTGGTCGCCTTCGCCCGCGCGGTGAAGTCGTCCACGATCTCGGTGGCCGCCGGGCCGAGCCGGTCCAGGGTCGGCTTGTTCGGCTCGAACATCGACACCGAGAGCACGCCCTCGGAGACCTCGCCGAGGTCGAGCAGGGGTCCGGGCGCCGGGAAGAGGCTGAACAGCCGCTTCGGCCGGTAGTTGAGCTGCGCCATCGCCTGGAGGATGTTCACCGCGTCCACGCCGAGCCCGTTGTTGATCACCAGGTCGGGGTCGGCGTCGCGTACCTGGGCGGCGATCGGCGCCCAGTCGGTGGTCGTCGGCGGGTAGTGCACGTCGACCACCACGTCGAGGCCACGCTCCCGGGCGATGCTCAGCGCACCGGACTTGTCCGCGCCGTAGCCGTCGGAGACGAAGGCGGCCGATCCACTCTGGCTGGTCAGCACGGCGACCCTCTTCGGCGGCCGGGGCTGGGCGGCCAGCGCGTCGAAGAGCTGGGTCGGGATGAACCGGTTCGGGGTGGGCCCGATCGACCAGGCCGGGAACTGGCACTCGTACGTGAGCTGCGGGGCGAGTACGGCGGTGTGCTGCGGCATCACGTACCCGTGCCGCTGGGCGACCGCCATCGCGGAGAGGATGTTCGGGGTGGCGTACGGGCCGATGACCAGGTCGACCCGGTCCTGGCTGATCAGCCGCTCGTAGAGCTGGCTGACCTTGGACTGGTCGGACTGGTCGTCGACGACCTTCCACTCGACCTGGCGGCCGAGCAGTCCACCGGCGGCGTTGAGCCGGGCGACGTACGCCTCACCGGCGATCTTGTGGATCTGCCCGGTGGCGGCGAACGCGCCGGTCAGGGAGAGGGTCGAGCCGACCACGATCGGGCCGTCGGTGGAGCCGGATCCGGAGCCGTTGCCGCATCCGGTGGCCGCCGTGCCGAGCGCCATCACGGTGGCGACGGCGGCGAGGGAGCGCCTGCGCATTGTCGGGTACCTTTCGTAGCGTCGCGGGACGGTCGGCGCGGGTACGGCCGGGGTCGCCGACCTGGTTGTCGGCCGCGGGTGGCGGCCGGCGCCGGATCGGCGCCCGTGGTGCGGTCCGGTCGGTCGAGGTCTGTCGAGGGCGGTCAGTCGCCGGCGGCGAGGACCCGGCGGCGCCGCAGCAACGGCGGTACGCTGCCGAGCAGCCCGACGGCCAGGGCGAGGGTGCCCCAGCCGTAGCCGGCGAACCCGTCCAGCCCGACCAGGTGGTCGAGGGACCAGGCACCCGGCCCGGTGTACGCCAGCACGACGGCCAGCGCACCGTAGACGGCGGCGACCTCGCAGCCGCCGAGGTGTGCCCAGAGCCCGTTCGGCAGGTTGACCGAGGCGGCCACCACCATCGTGCCGAGGACGATCGCCGCGCCGAGCGGGGTGGCCAGGCCGAGCGCGATCAGTGCCGCGCCGACCAATTCGGCGACGCCGGCCAGCAGTGCCATCTGCCGGCCGGGCCGGAAGCCCCAGGTGTGGAAGGTGGTGCCGGTGCCGGCGGGACCCTGGCCGCGGAACCAGCCGAAGAGTTTCTGGCTGGCGTGGCCGAAGAGCAGCCCCGCGAGGAGCAGCCGGAGCAGCAGCAGCCCGAGGTTCACGCCGCACCTGCCCAACCCGGCGCCGACGGCCGGCCGGTCCGGGCGGCGGGGACCCACCAGGTGGCCGGGGCCGACCGGGCGGTGGACGCCGACCGGGCAGCGCGGCCGGCGGACCGTCGGGTCTGGACGGGACCGGTGGAAGCGTGATCTGGGACTGCGGTCGGCGGCGCCATAACTTGCTCCTCCGAGGACTGAGCCCTGAGCGTCCACATTTGCGGACGCCCGTCCGCTACACGGACGCGGCGCACATCACAATCTCCGCCCGTGCCTGAAAGATGTCAAGACTCAAGCTGGAAACATTTGCACCTGAGTCCGGACTGGTGTTCGCTTGACGGTCAGATGGTGGCGGGAGCCGGCACCCGGACGACGCCACCACACCCGAGCCGGACGGGCCGGGGGCACCTTTCCGGCACCCCGGTGGGCCGCATGGTGAACTTGTGGGCGCCCGCCCGCCGGTACGGCGACCCGGGGGTGGGACCGAGACGGCGACGACGGATAGAGGCGGACGATGGCACAGCGTGGCGAAGGACCCGACTTCATCGAGGCCCTGGCCCGAGGACTGAAGGTCATCACCGTCTTCCACGCCGACCATCCCCGACTGACCCTCAGCGAGGTCGCCGCCGCGGCCGGACTGGCCCGACCCACCGCCCGGCGCTTCCTGCTCACCCTGGAGGAACTCGGCTACGTCCGGGCCGAGGCCGGCAGCTACGAACTCACGCCCCGGGTGCTGGAACTCGGCATGGCGTACGTCGGGGCGCTCTCGCTCTGGGACATCGCCCGCCCGCACATGCAGGACCTGGTCGCCGCCACCGGGGAATCCAGCTCGATGGCCCAGCTCGACGGCTCGGACATCGTCTACATGGCCCGGGTCGCGGTACCGAAGATCATCGCGCTGCGGGTGCAGATCGGCACCCGGTTCCCGGCGAGCGTGACCTCGCAGGGCAAGGTGCTGCTCGCCGCGCTCGACCCGGACGCGCTCGGCACGGCGCTGGCCCAGCCCAGCCGCTCGGGGGTCCAGCCGAAGGTCCGGCACACCCGGACCGCGCTGGACGCCATGCTCCGGGAGGTCCGGGCCCGGGGCTGGGCGCTCGCCGACGACGAACTCGCCCCGGGCATCCGCTCGGTGGCGGTGCCGATCCGGGACGGCCAGGGCACGGTCCGGGCCGCGATGAACGTCACCGTCAACTCGGCCGAGACCAGCGTCAAGGTGCTGGTCGAGCAGCATCTGCCCCAGCTCATCCGGGCGGCCAGCGCGATCAGCGCCGACTGGGCCCGCTGGCAGTCCCGGCCGCAGGTCGAGGTGGCCGACGCCGCCACCGCCGCCCGGCACTGACCCACCGCCGCCCGGCACTGACCCGGGCGGCGGCGCCGGGGCTCAGGTCGCGATGTCCGGGTACGGCAGTGCGAAGTGCGCCAGCCGGGCAGCGTAGTGCTTCTGGAAGGCGAGCGGTTCGGGGTGGTCCCGCTCGAACATCGCGATGAACAGGGTCAGGGTCAGGAACGGGTGCGCGCCCAGCTCGAAGAGCTTGACGTAGTCGTGGCTGGCCAGCGCCTCCCGCTCGGTGTCGGTGAAGCGCAGCCAGGTACTCGCCTCGCCGGTGTGGCAGTTCAGCACCGCGTTGGCCCGTTCCGCCTCCCACCAGGTGACGGTGCCGCGCGGGTCTTCCCGGTACCGCTCGACGAGTTCGGCGTCCCGGTCCACGGTGTAGAGGAACTTGTTCAGCAGGTACCTGCTCACGACGCCACCCCCGTCCCGCCCGGTACGCCGTTCGGATACCAGGTGAAGTACGCCTCCATGGTGTGGAACAGGTCGAGGGTGTCGACGTGGTCCGCCTTGGCGCCCGCCCCGGCCACCCCCATCATCAGCATGAAGTCCATGAAGCCGTGCGTGGCGTTGCCGGGCGAGTGCAGGCTCTCCAGGGTCACCTCGGCCAGGCAGCGCTCCAGGTCGCCGGTGGCGATCCACTCCACCGCCTTCCGGTCGAACTCGGGATCGGGGCCGTGCGGCCCGAACTGGCGGGGGCCGCCGAGTTCCAGCGACAGGTGGCCGGTGCCGACGATCGCCACCCGCAGGTCGCTCGGCCAGGACTCGACCAGTTCCCGGACGGTCTGGCCGAGCTGCACGAACCGCTTCGGCTGCGGCAGCGGCGGCGCGAAGATGTTGGTGTAGATCGGCACGATCGGCAGGTCCGCCTCCGGACGCAGCGTGATGATCGGGCAGGTGATGCTGTGGTCGATCCGCAGTTCGTTGCTGAACGCCAGGTCGAAGCCGGCGTCCAGACCCTCGCGCAGCAGGTGTGCGGAGAGTTCCTCCTGGCCCCGCAGCAGCATCCGGGGCAGCCCGAACTCGCGTTCCTCGTTGTACCAGTTCGCGTCGTAGAACGGGGCCTTGCCGATCAGGAACTGCGGCATGTTGTCCAGCCAGAGCTGGTGGAAGTGGTCCGAGCCGACCATCACCAGCACGTCGGGGTTGGCCCGGGTGAGCGTCTCCCGGAAGGCCAGGATCTTGCGTACCCACTCGTCCGCGAAGGGTGGCCGGTCCTCGCCCTGTGCGGTGCTGGCCCGGTAGTAGAACGGATGGTGGGTGGAGGCGATCACCGCGGCGATGGTGGCCATCGCGGCTCCTCTCAGGCGGGGTCGGGGGGTGTGTAGCGGGCGTTGCGGTCGACGGTGCGGTAGATCTCCATCCCGACGCCGGTGCGGCGTTCCTCGGCCAGGTGGCCCAGCAGCCCGGCGGCCCGGGCCAGCAGCGCGAAGCCGCGCAGCAGCTCCGGCGGCAGCCCGAGGTCGGCCAGGGCGGCGCCGCAGACCCCGGCACCGTTCAACGGCAGGGTACGACCGAGCACCCGGGGATGGACCCGGCCGATCGCCTCGAATAGCCGCAGGTGCGGGCCGCGCAGCCCCTCCCGCTCGGCGAGCGCGATCAACACCGGGGTACGCGGATCGTGCACCCTGTGCACCGGGTGCCCGAGTCCGGGGACGAGCCGGCGCTCGGCCCGGGCCCGGGTGACGGCGGCCAGGGCGAGGGTGTCCCAGCCGGCGTCGTCGGTCGGCAGCTCGGTCAGTTCGGTGAGTTCGGTCGACTCGGCCAGGGTGTCGGCGAGGAACCGGCCGCAGTCCTCGGTGACGCCGAGGAACCGGGAGCCGCCGCCGAGCAGCCCGGCGGCGAGCGCCCCCTGCAACGCCTCCGGCGCGCTCTGGTACGTGACCCGGGCGGCGATCGCGGTCGGGGTGAAGCCGTGGTCGGCGAGCGAGACGAGGACCGCCTCGAAGACGCGTACCTGGGCCGGGGTGGGGCGGCGCCCGGCGACCAGCCAGAAGGCGAGTTCGCCGAAGCCCACCTGACCGATCAGCTCGGTGGCGAGGTCGTGGCCGAGCAGCCGGATCGTGTCGGCGTCGGAGGTGCCGATCGAGGTGGGGAAGCTCAGTTCTTGGTCAGCCACGCGCGGATCTCCTCGCCGTGCTCGTCGAGCCCCGGTGGGGGCAGGTCGTACCGGGGCCGGGTGGCCGAGAAGGTGATCGGGTTGCGGACCATCGGCACCGCGTCGGTCCCCTCCCCCAGCGTCACCACCGGGTCGAGGCCGACCTGCTCGGCGAAGGCGACCCCGCGGTCGATGGTGTTGATCGGCGCGCACGGCACCCCGGCGGCGATCAGGTCGGCGAACCACTCGTCCCGGGTCCGGGTGCGGAGCCGTTCGACCAGCAGCGGGCGGAGTTCCTCGCGGTTGGCGGTGCGGTCCTGGTTGCGCCCGAACCGGGGGTCGTCGACCAGTTCCGGCAGCCCCAGCACCTCGCAGAGTTTGCGGAACTGGCCGTCGTTGCCGGCGATGACGATCAGTTCGCCGTCGGCGACCGGCAGCGGCTCGTACGGGAAGAGGCTCGGGTGGGCGTTGCCCATCCGGTACGGCACCACCCCGCCGGCGACGTAGCCGCTGCTGTGGTTGACCAGCCCGGACAGCGCCGAGGAGAGCAGGTTGACCTCGACGTGCTGACCCCGACCGCTGGCCGTCCGGTGGTGCAGCGCGGCCAGGATGCCGATGTTGGCGTGCATCCCGGCCATCACGTCGAAGACCGAGATGCCGGCCCGGTAGGGCGAGCCGTCCGGGTCGCCGGTGAGGCTCATCAGTCCGGAGATCGCCTGCACCATCAGGTCGTAGCCGGGCAGCGAGGCGCCGGCTCCGGTGCCGAAGCCGCTGATCGAGGCGTAGACGATGCCGGAGTTCTCCGCCGCCACCGACTCGTAGTCGAGGCCGAACCGCCGCATGCCGCCGGGCTTGAAGTTCTCGATCATGACGTCGGCGCGGGCGGCGAGGGCGCGGGCCACGGCGAGGTCCTCCGGCGACCGCAGGTCCAGGGTGATGGACCGCTTGTTCCGGTTGATCCCGAGGTAGTAGGTGGCCACCCCGTCCCGGACCGGCGGCATCCAGGTGCGGGTGTCGTCCCCGGCCGGTCCCTCCACCTTGATCACGTCGGCGCCGAGGTCCGCCAACAGCATCGTGGCGTACGGGCCGGCGAGGATCCGGGAGAAGTCCGCCACCACCAGCCCGGCCAGCGGTCCCGGCGTGTCACCGGCACCCGGCTGATCCGCCATGCTCCTGCCTCCGTCCGTCTCGCGGACGTTTGTCCGTCATCGACAGTCTGTTCGCGGTCACCACCGCTGTCAACCAGCAGAGAACGAATACTGCTCGTTGACAGGCGCGAAACGCCGGGACAATAATTGCGCCACCTGTTGCGCCCGCTATACGGACGAACGTCCACGTAGATCGCTCCGCCGATAGGAGTTGGCGATGGCCACGACCGAGTCCGACCGCCCGGTGCTGCTGCGCGACGGGCTGGTGCTGACCATGGACGACGCGCACACCGTGCTGGCCGGCGGCGACGTACTCGTGATCGGCGACCGCATCGCCGAGGTGGGCGTCGGGCTGACCGCTCCGGACGGCGCGCTGGAGATCGACGCCAGCGGCGGCATCGTGATGCCCGGAATGATCGACACCCACCGGCACATGTGGCAGACCGCGATGCGCGGCTACGGCGCCGACTGGACGCTCACCCAGTACTTCGTCTGGTACTACCTGGAGTCCGGCAAGCTCTTCCGGCCCGAGGACATCTACGCCGGCAACCTGCTCGCCGCCATCGAGGCGATCGACGCCGGGGTCACCACCACCGTCGACTGGTCGCACGGGCTACAGACCCCGCAGCACGCCGACGCCGCCGTCGACGCCCTGGAGGCGGTACCCGGCCGCTTCGTCCTCGCCTACGGCAACATCCAGCAGGGGCCGTGGGAGTGGGCGACCAGCCCGGAGTTCCGCGACTTCGTCGAGCGCCGCATCACCGGCAAGGGCGACATGCTCGGCTTCCAGATGGCCTTCGACGTCACCGGCGACCCCGCCTTTCCGGAGCGGGCCGCCTTCGAGGTCGCCCGCGAACTCGGCGTACCGGTCACCACCCACGCCGGGGTCTGGGGGGCCACCAACGACGACGGCATCCGGCTGATGCACGAGAACGGCTTCATGACCCCGACCACCGTCTACGTGCACGCGGCCACCCTGACCCGGGACTCGTACAACCGGATCGCCGCCACCGGCGGATCGGTCTCGGTCTCCACCGAGAGCGAACAGAGCGCCGGCCAGGGCTACCCGCCCACCTGGCAGCTACGCCACCACGACATCCCGGTCTCGCTCTCCATGGACACCAGCGTCTGGTGGAGCGGCGACCTCTTCACCGCCATGCGCGCCACCCTGGGCGCGGACCGCTCCCGGGAACACCTGGAGGCGCACGGCCGGCAGGACACGATCACGCACTGCCACCTGCGCGCCGAGCAGGTGGTCGAGTGGGCCACCCGGGGCGGCAGCCGCGCCCTCGGCCTGGACGACAGGGTGGGCAGCCTGACACCGGGCAGGAAGGCGGACATCGTACTGATCAAGAACGACGACTCGCCGGTGATGTTCCCGATCCTCCACCCGTACGGCCACGTGGCCTTCCAGGCGCAGCGCGGCGACGTGCACACCGTCCTGGTCGACGGCCGGCTCGTCAAACACCGGCACCGGCTGGTCGGCGTCGACCTCGACCAGGCGCGGCGCGCGGTGGAGCGCACCGTCGAGTACCTGGTCGAGTCGATGGGGCAGGACGCCTGGGCGAAGGGCATGAACCCGGACGTGCCGGAGACGAAGGTGCGGGACAACCCGTACACGTACACCGAGTGGGACGCCGGGTCGGCCCAGTGGAAGCGTTGAGCGGCGGCGGTTAGAGCATCTCCAACGGCTGCGGACCGCTCGGCGGCGGGAAGACCGTGTCGAGGACGGCCAGGTCCTCGTCGCCGAGACGCAGCTCGAGCGCCCCGGCGTTCTCCCGGGTGTGCCCCGGATCCGACGAGCGGGGAATGGCGGCGACCGACTCCTGCCGCAGCACCCAGGCCAGCGCCACCTGTGCCGGCGTGACCTGGTGCCGGACCGCGATCTCCGAGAGCTGGCCGTCACCCAGCAGCCGGCCCTGCTCGATCGGCGAGTACGCCAGCACCGGCACCCGGTGCTCCGCCAGCCACGGCAGCAGGTCGTACTCCGGACCGCGCCGGGTCAGGTTGTAGAGGACCTGGTTCGCCGCGCAGTCGACGCCACCCGCCGCCATCAGGTCGACCATGTCCGACAGGTCGAAGTTGCTCACCCCCCACTGCCCGATGTCGCCCGCCTCCACCAGCTCGGCGAACGCCTCGATCGTCCCGGCCAGCGGATGGTTGCCGCGCCAGTGCAGCAGATAGAGGTCGATGTGGTCGGTGCCGAGCCGTCGCAGGCTCCGCCGGCACGCCTGTACCGTGCCCTGGCGGGTGGCGTTCACCGGCAGCACCTTGTCGACCAGGAAGACCTCGTGGCGACGCCCGGCGATCGCCGCCGCGACGAGTTCCTCCGCGGAGCCGCCGCCGTACATCTCGGCGGTGTCGATCATCGTCATCCCGAGGTCCAACCCGGTACGCAGCGCCGCGATCTCGTCCTGCCGCTTCCCGGGGCTCTCCCCCAGATACCACGTCCCCTGACCGAGTACCGGCATCGTCCGGCCCGACGGCAGCGTGATCGCGGGCATCACGACGGTCACCTGGGCCTCCCGGGAAAGCGTGCGAACCCGTGCTGACGACAGCGGGTCGCCAGCCGGTGCCGCCGCCTACCCGCTGCGCCACCGGCCAAACACGTCAGCGGGGCAGTGTCGTTGCGGCGGATGCCGTTGCGGGCCAATGGGTTGGTCCGGTCACGGAGGGGTAGTAGGCGCCGTGGCGCCCCGGCCGACGTCCTGCTCTACGTCCTGGGCAGCGGTCCGTGGCAGACCGGCGTCATCGTGGCCCTGGCCATCGGCATCGCGCTGGGCCTGGTCGGGAAGCGGCGGGACCGTGGTCAGCCAGGTGGGCGGTACGGCGTACTGATCGCGACGCTCTCCTCCAGCGCACGTAATAGCCCGGGACGCCCGCCCGGCCGGGGCATGCCGCGCGGGGCGGCCGAGTGGACGGACGACGGAAGTCACCGCGTCCGCGTCCGCTCGACCGGCACCTCGAACCCGTGCGGACGACCGGCCGTCCCGGAGTCGTCGGTCCGCCAATCGATCTCCAGGAGGTAGGTCCGTGCTGGTCATGGCCACCGAGGCCACCGGGTAAAGTGGCCGTCGTGCCGGCACAAGCGGCCGTCGACCGCCACCGGAAGGGACTGCATTGACACCGCCACCGGCCACCACGTCGGGTACGTCGATCAACCGTTCGGCCATTGCTCTCCCGCTGCTCGCGGTGGTGGCGCTGGTCGCGGTCTGGGGGCGTGACCTGCCGGCCGCGGTCGAGGTCGTCGTGGTGCTCCTGCTGGCCGGCTCGGTGCTCGCCGCGGTGCACCATGCGGAGGTCGTCGCACACCGGGTCGGCGAGCCGTTCGGCTCGTTGATCCTGGCGGTCGCCGTGACCGTCATCGAGGTGGGCCTGATCATCACGCTCATGATCTCCGGAGGTCCGGGTACGGCCTCGCTGGCCCGGGACACCGTTTTCGCGGCTGTGATGATCACCTGTAACGGCATCGTCGGGCTGTCGCTGCTGGTGGCCACCGCGCGCGGCGGGGTGACGGCGTTCAACGCCGAGGGTACCGGCGCGGCGCTGGCGACCGTCCTCACGCTCGCCGTACTCAGCCTTGTGCTGCCCACCTTCACCACCAGCACGCCGGGGCCGGAGTTCACCGGCGCCCAACTGGCGTTCGCCGCAGTGGCGTCGCTGGTCCTCTACGCGCTCTTCGTCGTGGTGCAGAACGTCCGCCACCGGGACTACTTCCTGCCGGTGGACGACGTACCCACCCAGCGGCGCCGCAAGCCCGTGCCGCCGGTCGCCGACACCGAGCCGGACGACACCGAGCCGGACGACACCGAGCCGGACGACGAGCATGCGGCCGCACCGTCCACGCGTACCACGCTGGCCAGCCTCGGGTTGCTCATCGCCGCCCTCGTCGCCGTGGTCGGCCTGGCCAAGGTGGAGTCCAGCACCATCGAGAGCGCCGTCACCGGCGCCGGCCTGCCGCACGCGGTCGTCGGGGTGCTGATCGCCCTGCTGATCCTGCTGCCGGAGACCATCGCCGCGGCCCGCAACGCCCACCGCAGACGGGTCCAGATCAGCCTCAACCTCGCCCTCGGCTCCGGGATGGCCAGCATCGGCCTGACGATCCCGGCCATCGCGATCGCCTCGATCTGGCTCGACGGCCCACTTCTGCTCGGCCTCGGCCCGACCCAGATCGTCCTGCTGGCGCTGACCGCCGCCGTCAGCGTGCTGACCGTGATGCCCGGCCGGGCCACCGTGCTGCAAGGCGCCGTGCACGTCTCCGTCTGCGCCGCGTTCCTGTTCCTCGCCACCAATCCCTGAGGCGGACCGGGGCGGCTACCGTCGGTGCCCGGTTCGTCGGGTCGGGTGGGCGGACCTGCCGGGTCCCGTCCGCACCTCGTCAGCGCGGGGCCGGCTTGACCGCCCGGGTGGCGAAGTAGCCGGGCAGCCAGCCGGCGGTGGCGTCGGAGTGGTGCGGTGCCTCCGCGAACCCGACGACGACGAATCCGGCGGCGAGCTGTCCGCCGATCTGCTCGGCCAGCGTGTGGCTGTATTCCAACGGGGCGTCCGTTCCCCAGAGCCGCTCGCGCTCCTCCGCCGGTACGTGCGTGAGATCGCTGTACGGCAACCGGTGCCGTACCACCAGCTCACCGCGCCCGTCCAACGCCTCGTGGTCGAAGAGGAAGACGTCGGGGTTGACGAAGCCGCACAGCAGCGCGCCGCCCGGACGCAACACCCGGAAGCACTCCCGCCACACCGGGGCGAGTTCGGGTACGAACAGGTTCGAGACCGGATTGAAGACCAGGTCGAAGGAGGAGTCGGCGAAGGCCGACAGGTCGCGCATGTCGCCGAGGACGGTCCGCAGCGCGAGGCCGTCCCGGCCGGCCACCGTCGCGTCCTGTTCGAGCTGGCGTGGTGAGTTGTCGAAGACGGTGACGCGGGCTCCGGCGGCCGCGAGCGTCGGGCCCTGCTGCCCGCCACCGGAGGCCAGGCACAGCACGTCCGTGCCCGCGAGGTCGGCCGGGAACCAGGCCCGGTCGACCGGCTGGTAGCCGATCAGTACGACGGACCAGTCCCCGGCCCGCGCCCTGGCGATGGTCTCCGCCGAGACCGGGCGGGACCATTCGTTGCCCTTCTCGACCTGCCGGTCCCACGCGGCTCGGTTGTGCATCACCGGGTCAAGGTTCATCGCCCCACGCTAGCGGGCGGGTCACGGATCGCCGCCGGCTTTTCCGCGCGCGTTCCCGCCTCCGCCTGTGCACAGTCGACCGACGACGACAACCAACCGACGGTCCGGCGAGGGGTCCGGGCCGCCCGGTCCAGGCCGGCGGATCGTCGGCCGCCTCGCGGCGCGGTGGACCGGCCGGTCAGACCGGGGGTAGCCCGGACGTGAGGTCGAGGGCGGTCGCGATGAGGGCGTGGGCGCGGGCGGTGAGCGCGGTGAGCAGGCCGTGGGCGTGTTCGTCGCTGTGCCGGGCGGCAGCCTGGAGGGCGTGCAGAGCGTTGTCGAGTTGGTCGAGCTTGGCGTCGAGGTCCTCGGCCACGGGGTGACGCAGCGCCGCCGCGATCTCCTGCAACGGCACACCGTGCGCCTCCAGGGCACGGACCGTGGCGATCCGCTCGATCACCTCCGGGTGGTAGAGCCGGTAGTTCCCGCCGGAGCGGGCAGCGGGGGCGATGAGGTCGAGGCTGGTGTAGAAGTCGACGGTGCGCGGCGAGACGCCAGCCTGCGCGGCCACCTCCCCGATCCGCAACAAGGTCGCGTCGACGGTGCACCTCCTAGCCTCGTCCGGCACTGTGGAAACTGTACAAGCGGCAGGCGGAACCGACCGGCGAGATCCGCTGACCGGCGGCCACGGGCGGCGTACTCAGCCGTTCGACGCGGGCGTGTTCTCGTCCGTCCCGGACGACTTGACGTAGGTGGGGTGCAGGTGCACCGGCCGCGCTCCGCTCCGCTGCTGACGGGCCCGTACCCGTAGGTTGAGGAACTCGACGAAGATGGAGAACGCGATCGGGCCGTACACGTATCCCTTGGGGATGTGCTGGTCGAAGCCCTCGGCGATCAGGCTGGCACCGATGAGCAGCAGGAACGACAGGGCCAGCATCTTGACCGTCGGGTGCGTGTTGACGAACCGGCTGACGGCACCGGCCGAGATCAGCATGATCACCATCGCGACGACCACCGCCGCCACCATGATGAACAACTGGTCCACCATGCCGACCGCGGTGATCACCGAGTCGAGCGAGAAGACGATGTCGAGGATGAGGATCTGGGTGATCACGGCCGCGAACGACGACGTGGCCCGGGCCGAGCGGCCGTGTTCCGCACCCTCCAGGTGCTCGTGGATCTCGTAGGTCGCCTTGCCGAGCAGGAACAGCCCACCGAGCAAGAGGATCAGGTCACGGCCGGAGATCTCCTGCCCGAGCACCGTGAAGAGCGGTGCGGTCAGTCCGATCACCCAGGACAGTGAGGCCAGCAGCAACAGCCGGGTCACCAGGGCCAGCGACAGGCCGATGGTGCGGGCACGCGCCTGCTGGTGCTCGGGCAACCGGCCGGCCAGGATCGAGATGAACACCACGTTGTCGATGCCCAGTACGACCTCCAGCAGCAGCAGCGTCGCGAACGCCACCCACAGCTCGGGGCTGCTCAAGAACTCCATGTCACCCTCGACGTCTCGGCGTGCCGGCCCGGGGTTGCCAGCGGGTGCGCAAACCATACAGTGCCACGTCCTGCTGAAGGTGAGCCGGGCACGGACTGTCGGCCGGGAAGGCGCGGGGCCGCTCAGGTCAGGGCAGAGGGCAATGCGTCCTCGGCGCCCGACAGCGGGGCGTGCCCAGGGAGCCGCCCGGGCCGGTCGGCGGGAAGCGCCGGCAACCGGGGCGGCGTCGCGGAGACGACCTCGTCCTCGCCGATCCGGCCGAGCAGGTACCGGCTGGTGTCGTCGAGCCGCAGCACCCGGACCCCGGGCCGGTCGTGCAGCCAGCGCCGTACCGTGGCGGCGGCGAACCACCGGTTGACCCGGCGTACCGGTGCCAGACTCCAACCGAGGGGCAGCAGGACCGGTGGCGTGGCGTGCCAGACCGAGGAGCCGTCGAACTGGACGCGCAGCCGCCGGCCGCGCAACCGGCGTGGCCGGTGCACCAGCAGGATCCGCTGGTCGGGCACCCGCTGGCCGGTGACTATCCGGAAGTAGTGCTCGGCGGCCCACTGGCCGTCACCGGAGAGCACCGACCACGGCCGCACGTCGCCGTCGGGCAGTACGCCGACGTCGCCGCGCAGTGCCGCGCCCAGCTCGCGCAGGCCGAGGGCTGTCCGACGACGGGCGATCCGCCGGCCGAGATGGTCGGCCAGCAGCACGAGCCGGAACACCGCCAGGCGGTGCCGGGGCTCGGTCGACCGCAGGTAGCGGACCAGTCCACCGATGCGGTGCCGGGTGCGTGACGGGGTGCCGAGCAGCCGGCCGGAGTCGCCCGGGGCACGGCTGGCGACCGCCTCGGGGACCAGCCGGAGTTGGTGCCCGGCGTCCCACAGCGAGCGGGCGAGCATCAGGTCGTGCCCGTAGAGGGGAAAGCGCTCGTCGAGGACCCGGTCCGGCTCCAGCACCTCGCGGCGGACCAGCAGGCAGCCACGGGTGGCGAGCGGCCGGGCCCGGGACAGGTCGTCGGCACCCGGCCCGAACCGGTCGGACGCAGAGCGGAAACCCGGGAGCCGACCTGCCGAGGTGCACCGGGCGAGTACGGCGGGGAAGCTCGGCACCTGGAGGTAGTGCTGCCGCGCCGCACCGTCCGGGTGTGGACAGCGCGGGCTGACCCCGGCCACGTCTGCGCGGTCACGGAGAAAGTCGACCATGATGTCCAGTGCGCCGGGACGGAGTTTGACGGCGCTGGTGAGCAGCAGGATCAGCTCCCCGTCGGACTGCCGGTACGCCTGGTTCACCGCCGCCGCGTAGCCGACGTTGCGCTCGTTGCGGATGAGCCGTACCCGGGGGTCACCGGCCAGCATCTCGGCCGACCCGTCCGTCGACGCGTTGTCGACCGCCACCACCTCCACCGGGACGGCATCGGTGCGGGCGGCCCAGAGCGCGTCCAGGCAGCGACGGGTCTCGTCCCGGCTGTTCCAGTTGACCAGCAACACCGAGACGCTCGGGCCGCTCACGGCCGCCCCGCTGCCGCGATGATCAGCACGGTCGGTCTTCCGGGTCCGCTGCTCGCCGACCGTGGCACCACCCATTTGCTCCGCACTGCGACGATTCT
Source organism: Plantactinospora veratri (assembly GCF_036421995.1). NCBI lineage: Bacteria > Bacillati > Actinomycetota > Actinomycetes > Micromonosporales > Micromonosporaceae > Plantactinospora > Plantactinospora veratri. The sequence continues at coordinate 165,458 of NZ_JAZGQL010000012.1, read as the reverse complement.
AATCGGCACAAATCTGGCATAAGTAACTAATCAGGAAGTGGCCGGTCCGGTACTCGACGGCGGCGCGGGCGGCGAGGGCCGGTCGCGCTACCCGGTGCCCGTCGCGCTCGGCATGATGTGTGGCGCAGGCGACGACCGGTCCGGTGCCGGGCCCGTCGTCCGACCGCCGCGCCCCTCCCCCGGGTTGTCGTGGTGCGGGGCGTTCCGGCGGGTCGCTTCGGGGACGGCCGGACCAGACGACGGAACGAGGGTGGGCGTCGGTGTTCGAGACGACAGGTCGCTCCCGGTGGCGGGGCACGGGCGGACGGATCGCCGGATGGCTCCGGGTGCCGAGCGTCCGGCGGGCCGTACTGGTGAGCGCGGTACTCAGCGGCTGCTTCGCCTGGGCCATGGCCGTGGTCGGATTCTCCTTCGCCCTGGTCGAACACGGCGCGCGGCACTGGTGGCTGATGCTCCCCTTCGGCCTGCTCGTCCCGGTGGTCGCGCTGGCCGCCGTACGCGCCGTCCCGACCGTTGCCCGGTCCACCACCCGGCCCTCCGGGCCGGTCCGGCCCTCGGCGGCGCCGTCGGTCCGGCACGGCCAGGCCGCACCGGCCGAAGAGACCGGCGTGCCGGCGGCCGGGACCGACGGCGATTCCGCCCAGGCGCCGGCAGCCGCACCGGTACCGCCGGACGGCTCGTCCGGCCGGCTGCCGGTCGAGCCGCTGAGCCGCCGGGAACTACAGGTGCTGGCCGAACTCGCCGCCGGCCGATCCAACCGGGAGATCGCCAACGCCCTGTACGTCGCCCCCGGCACCGTCAAGGCACACCTCAACCGCATCTTCCGCAAGCTGGAGGCCGCGAGCCGACTCCAGGCGGTCCTGCACGCCCGGCAGGCGGGCCTGCTCGAGGGGGTCGACGACGGAAAGATAAACCCCCGCTAAACCCCCGACATGGCCATTCGGCAGAGGCCGCGCACCCCGACGGCTGCCTAACCTCGGGCCCCTCCGTTCGATCCCACCGGAGCACGGTCCGCCGAGGCGGATCGCGACCGCTCCGGGCGACCGGAAGACAAGGAGCCCTGCCGCCACCATGAGATGCGATACCGAGCCGAGCCAGCACCCCGCACGCCCACCGGAGACCTTCGGGCGCCCCGCCGCCGTACCCGCCGCGCCCGGGTCACCGGGCGGCGGGACCGTCGCCGCCGGGTCGGCGCCACCACCCGGAGACGGGTCGGGAGAACCACGATGAGGCCGGTCACCCTCGCCAGGGGTACCCGGGAATCGCTGCGACCGCTCGCGCTGGCCGTGGGGTTCGTCGCCGTCGTCGAGGGACTGTCCCTGGTGGAGTTCCTACCGCTGCCGGTCGCCCTGCTCGTCGCGGTCGGCTGGGGGATCGGCATCGGCCTGCTCGCCGTCTGGCCGCGCGGCAGGGCGACGCTGGCTGCCTGGCTGGAGGATGGCCTCGTCGCCCTCGGCGTCGTGACGATGGCGCTGTTCGCCTTCGGCGGCGCGGCCGGACTCCTGATGCTCGACGCCGCGCTGGACAGTCCCACGCTGACCGGACAGACCCTGGTCCTGATGTTCCTGCCGAGCATCCCGGTGGCGATCATGGGGAACGTCCCGACGGAACTGCTCGTCATTCCGGTGCTGCTCGTCCTCGGATGGCGACCGGGGGGACGGCGGATCCTCATCCTCGCCGCCGCGGCGCTGTACTTCGTACACCGAATCTGGACCTATCTGGTCTTCTCCTCGGACCGACTGGACTTCGCCGAGACGGAGCGCTCGACGACGCCGCTGACCGAGGCGGAACGCGAGCGGCTCGGCTCGGCCCTGCACGTCGACGACCCTCGCTGGATGCTCAACCTGGTCATCTTCGCGGTCTTCCTGCTGGCCGCGCACTTCTCCCGGGTGCGGGAACCGCGGACGCCACCCGGGTCCGTCGGGTCGTAGCGGGGCTGACCACCGCTGGTCGGCGAGCCCGACCAGCGGTGCCTCCGACAGGAGTTCGACCCCGGATCGTCGATGTCACGACACCTGTAGATAGACCGACTTCACTGTCGTCGGTAGCTTTTCACTGCTGCCCCATCGGTCTGTCTCGGAGGTTCGGCATGTCCAGGCGATTGACCGCGCTTCTCGTGGGCGCCCTCGTCGTAACGGGTCAGGGGGTCGGCACCGCCGCACATGCCGACGGTCCCCCGGCCGGCACCGTCGTCATCCCGATGGCCGCGCCCGAGACCCCCAATCTCGCCGGCCAGGGACAACTCGCGGTGACCCTGTTCAGTACCGCCAGCGTGGACGCCAGCCGGATCGACCCCGGCAGCGTACGGCTCGGCCCGACCGGGTCGGTCGACGCCGGTGACGGCGCCACGGTCGCCCGGTGGGTCGGCGGTGGATTCCTCAGCACCGTGGCCGAGGTGAACGCCGACGGCCGGCCGGACCTGAGGCTTTTCTTCGACAAGGAGGTGCTGCGGGACGGCGGGCAGCTCAGCGCCGCCACCACCGCGCTGACCGTCACCGGACGGCTCCCCGACGGCCGGCAGGTGCGCGGCTCGGACAGCGTGGCGCCCGGCGTCGTACTCGAGGTCAAGTTCGCGGAGCCGGCGGCGGTACGCGGCACGGACCGTGCCCTGCGCAGCGAGCGGGGTCGCGACCTCGCCCCGGTCCGGACCGTCCTGGACCGGCACCGGGCCGTCGAACTCAGCCCGCTGCTGCCGGCGCAGACCCTGGCCCGGGTCGCCGGTGCGGCGGCGACGGCGCGAGCCCGCTCCGGTCGGGCCACTCCGGACATGGCCTCCTGGTATCACCTGACCCTGCCCGCCGGGGCGGACGTGTCGGCAGCACTGCGCGACCTGCGGGCCCTGCCCGACGTGGCGTACGCCTATCCGGCACCGGAGCCTGCACCGCCACCGGCCACCCCCGACTTCACCGCGATGCAGGGCTACCAGCGGCCGGCGCCGCAGGGGGTCGATGCCGACCACGCCCGGCAGGACCCGCGGGCCCGGGGAGCGGGGATCCGGATCGTCGACCTGGAATACGACTGGAACCCCTTCCACGAGGACCTTCAGCTCGACTGGTCCAGCGACCTCGGCGGCAGCCAGTTCCCCCGCAACACCAGCTTCGCCGACGAGCACGGCACGGCGGTCTTCGGCGAACTCGTGGCCCGGCAGAACGGGTACGGGGTGACCGGTGGCGTACCGGACGCCGAGATGTTCGGCATCTCGCCGATGCAGCGGCTCAGCAGCGGCCAGACCAGTTACCGGCCGGCCGCCGCGCTGTCGCACCTCGCCCAGTTCCTCCGGCCCGGCGACGCGGTGCTGATCGAGCAGCAGACCTCCGGCCCGAACGGCGGTACCCGGTACGTGCCGGCCGAGTGGGTGCAGTCGGTCTTCGACGCGACGCTGCTGCTCACCCAGCTCGGTGCGGTGGTGGTGGCGACCGGCGGCAACGGGGGCGAGAACCTCGACGCGCCGGAGTTCCAGGGCCGGTTCGACCGTTCGGTACGGGACTCCGGGGCGATCATGGTCGGCGCCGGTTCCTCCACGAACCGGTCCCGGCTGAACTTCTCGGTCTACGGCTCCCGGCTCGACCTCCAGGGCTGGGGACAGAACATCACCACCACCGGCAGCAACGGCAACCTCCAGGGCGGCACCAGCCCGGCGAACCGCGACATCCGCTACACCCGGTCGTTCGGCGGCACCTCCGGCGCCGGGCCGATCGTCACCGGTGCGGTGGTGGCGATCCAGTCCTATCTCAAGGCGACCGGTCGACCGGTGCTGACCGCCTCGGCGGTGAGCAACCTGTTGAGGAGCACCGGTACCCCGCAGGGTGGCGACACCGCCCAGCGGATCGGGCCGCTGCCGAACCTGCGGGCCGCGCTCCAGGCCGTCCCGGTGGCGGTGGCGGCCCCGACCGCGCCGGCCGGGCTGAGCGGTCGACCCCGGGCGGGAGGCGGGGTCGGACCCGGTGGACCGTCGGCACCATAGAGAGTCTCAAAAACGACAAACGCGGTAAAGTGGCTCTGCTCGTATCAGAGCCGGCACGGCTGGGCCGCGACAGCGAGGAACTGCCAGTGAAGGTGATCGTCTCCACCGAATCCCGGTTCGTCCGCACCCCGGACGGGGCCGTCTGGACCCACGACGGTCCGACACGGCGATTCTTCGCCCGCTACCTCTCCAGCTTCGACCAGGTAGGGGTGCTGGCCCGGGTCGCCGAGGTGACCGCTCCCCCGGACGACGCCCGCCGGGTGGACGGCGACGGCATCTCGGTCTGCCCGGTGCCGTACTACGTCGGCCCCCGGCAGTACCTGCGCCGTCGGGCGGCGATCCTGCGCGCCGTCCGGCAGGCCGCCGCCAGCGCCGACGCGGTGATCGTCCGGGCACCCTCGCCGATCGGCACCCTGCTGGTCTCGGCCCGCCGACGGATCGGCTCGCCGTACGCGATCGAGGTGGTGGGGGACCCGTTCGACGTCTTCGCTCCCGGAGTGGTGGAGCACCCGCTGCGACCGCTGCTCCGCCGCCGGTACGTGGCGGCGATGCGCCAGCACTGCGCCACCGCGACCGGGGTGGCCTACGTGACCGAGGCGTACCTCCAGGCCCGCTATCCGGCCGCCCCCGGCGCCGTCACCGCCAGCTACTCCAGCGTGGACCTACCGGCCGAGGCGTACGTGCCCGCGCCGCGCGGCGTCGACCGCTGCCGCCAGGCCCGCACACTCATCTCGGTCGGTTCGCTGGAGCAGATGTACAAGGGGATCGACACCCTGATCCGGGCACTTCCCCCGCTCGCCGCCGCCGGCCCGCCGGTACGGCTGGTGCATCTCGGCGACGGCCGGTACCGGCCCCGGCTGGAACGGCTCGCCACCGACCTCGGCGTACGCCGGCAGGTGCACTTCACCGGCACGATCAGCGCCGCCACCGAGGTACGCCGACAGCTCGACGCCGCCGACCTCTTCGTCATGCCCTCCCGCACGGAAGGGCTGCCGAAGGCCCTCATCGAGGCGATGGCCCGGGGACTGCCCGCCGTCGCCACCTCGGTCGGTGGCATCCCCGAACTGCTCCCCCCGGAGGACCTGGTGGCCGCGGACGACGTCGCCGGCCTCGCCCGGCTGATCGGCGCCCACCTGACCCGACCCGACCGGATGTCGATTGCCTCGGCCCGCAACCTCGCCCGGTCCCGGGCCTACCTGGACGAGGAACTCACCCGCCGCCGTGACGGGTTCTACCGTGAGGTCCGGGACGCCGTCGACCTCGCCGCCTCGGGCGGACGCTGAGCGGCGGCGACCGCCGGACCGGGCGTCGCCCGCAGCACCGTGGTGGCGAACAGCACCGCCAGGCCCACCGGCGCGAAGCGGGTGAGCAGGACGATGGTGATGTTGTCGAGATCGCTGCTGAGCATGAGTACGGCCGCCAGGCACAACGAGGGCGCCAGGATCCTGGGTGCCAACCGGTCGCTGTCCCGGGCCCGCAGGTAGAGCGCGGTGACCCCGCGGATCAGCAGGCCCAGCACCAGGAACGAGGCGATGGCGCCGGCCGGACCGAAGTTCAGCATCGCCTCCCCGGCGATGCCGTAGACCCGGCTGACCCACCGTCCCGACTCGTAGTCGAACGTCCCCGGGCCGGCGATCACCTCGGTACCAAAATCGATCTTGCTCGGCACGCGCTCGGGCAGCAGCGCCCGGGGAATCACCGTCGTCAGGTCGCCGAGATAGGACAGGCCGTAGCCGAGTTCACCGACGCCCTGGTGCTTGCGATCCAGCAGTACCGCCTGGATGTCGGCCCGGGCCAGGTCGCCCAGGAGCAGCGTGGGCACGTCCCGGCCGGTCTCGGCGGAGAGCTGCGTGACGCTGCGGCCACTGCGGACCGCGTCGACCGCCTCGGTACCGCCGCTCTTGTAGATGCCGTACAGGTACATGAAGCAGACGAAGAAGAGTGCGACGATCGCCAGCGCCTTGCGGGAGACCTGGACGACCAGCAGGTGCACCAGGATCAGGCCGAGCAGTACCGGCCAGACCGTGTTGCTCCGGCTGCCGCGCAGCCCACCGACCAGGAACTGCACCACCGCCAGCCCGACCAGCAGCAGCGCCACCACGGCGGGCCGGCCGGCGAGGGTACGACGCCAGCGCAGCAGCACGAGCAGGAAGGTCAGCAGCGGGAACGACTCGGCCAGGATCAGCAGCCAGCCCGTCCCGGAGAGAACGCCGCGCTCACCGGTCATCGCGTTCAGATAGCCGCCGAACCCGCCGAACATGACGATCTCGACACCGAAGGCCAGCACCCCGAGCGCCACGGCGACGGCCACGACCCGCACCAGCCGCTTCTCGTCCACCCGGAACCGCGCGCCCCCGGCCCGGCGCTGCCGGTATGCCGGCAGCACCAGGACGATCCGGTAGAGCAGCAGCCCGATGCAGTTCAGTACGGCCATCGCGCCGAGCGCGTCCCGCCAGCTCGTCGGCGGCTGCACCATCGCCGGCCAGTAGTCGAGCATGACGTGCAGCAGCGGGGCCAGGAAGAAGAAGTGGAACCCCAGCAGGCCCAGCATCGCCCGCGGGTCGAAGATGTCCAGCCGGCGGCGCAGCCAGGCCGCGACGTCCACGCCGACCAGCACCCCGCAGAGGGCGACCGGGACGACGAACGGATGCCAGAGCAGCGGCTCGACGGCCAGCAGTACCGCGGTGATCGTCCCCACCAGGGCGGCGGCGAGCAGCAGGTCGCCCTGGAGGTCGGAGGCGGCCCGCCGCACGCCGCCGGGCATCACCGGGACCACGACGTCCGGCACTGCCGGGCCGTCGCCGCCGGGCCGCCGGGACGACGACCGCGGCCGGGCCGTCCCCGCGACACGCGGCCGCTCACGACGGTCCACCGCTCGGTTCGGGTTCCGCCGCGACACCGCGCGCTGGCGGGACGAGCGCGGACGGCTCCGGCCGGGACGCGTACACGTAGTACGGGATCCACGGCCGAGGGTCCCGGGGACGGGTCCGGATGGTGTACCCGGCCGCGCTCAACAGCGCCGTGACCTCGTCGAAGGTGCGCTGCCAGCTCCGCCCCGGCAGATCCGCCAGGAAGTCGTGGCAGGAGACCACCAGGTGGCGTACCCGGTCCAGCGCCCCGGTCGAGCCGGCCAGCACGGCCGCCTCCGCCCCCTCGATGTTCATCTTGAGCAGGTCGACCCGCCGCACGTCGAGCGTCGTCAGGATCTCCTCCAGGGTCCGCCCGGGCACCAGCACCCCGGCGGCCGGGTCCGAGGTCAGGCCGTTGCGGATGTGCAGTTCCGGATCGTCCTCGATGAGCACCGGCCCCGGCCGGCCGACCACCGCGCACTGTAGCGTCGTCACGTTGGTCAGCCCGTTCTCCGTCACCGTGCGGGCCAGGCAGCGGAAGGTGCGCGGATGCGCCTCGACGCTGACCACCCGACCCCGTGGACCGACCAGCCGGGAGAAGAGCCGCACCTCGCCGCCGACCCCGGCGCCGATGTCCAGCACCGTGTCGCCGGGTCGCGGCTGGTAGTCGTGGAGGAAGACGTCGGTGGTCGCCCGGTCCTGCATCGCCGGTGTCGGGCCACCGACCCGGGTGTTCACCAGCACCCCGTCGCGGTACCGGTGGATCCAGTCGCCGTCGTCGTGGCGCAGCACGCAGCGGCCACCCGCCCGGACCGACAGGTAGCCGGAGCCGATCAGCGCGGTCAGCCGGGGGTCCAGCCCGGTCCGGACGATGCCGCCCAGCCGACTCCGCAGGCTCATCGGTCCAGCCCCGGTCGGGTCGGACCGGCGGACGCCCCGACGTGGTCGCGGTACCACTCGAAGGTCCGGCGGACGCCCTCCTCCAGCGGCACCTCCGGCTCGAAGCCGGTCAACCGACGCAGCAGGGTGAGGTCCGGGCAGCGCCGGGCGACCGAGTCGGCCGGGGCGGGCAGCGCGGCCAGCGCGGTGTCGACCCCGGCTATCCGCAGCACCAGCTTGGCCAGGTCCGCGATGTTGGTCTCCTCGGCGTCGTTGCCGATGTTGACCACGCCGGGTGCCTCCGGCAGCCGCATCAGCCGCAACACCGCCTCGACCGCGTCGTCGACGTGGCAGAAGGCCCGCGACTGGTCGGCGCCCCAGACCCGGAACGGGTTCTCGGCACCCAGCGCCCGCAGCACCATCTCCGGGATGACGTGGTCGGCACCCATCCGTGCGCCGTAGACGTTGTGGAAGCGGCCCACCACCAGGTGGCAGCCCTTCGCGGCGGCGCCGTGCAGCAGGGCGGTCTCGCCGAGCAGCTTGCTGATCCCGTACGCGAACCTCGGTGCGGCCACGTTCGGCACCAGTACCGGCACCCGCTCGTCGGTCGGCACCGGCACCACCCCGGCGGTCACCCCGCCGGCGTAGACCTCGCTGGTGGAGCTGAAGAAGACCCGGTCACCGGGGGCCAGCCAGTCCAGCAGGTGCAGCGCGGTCAACGTGTTCACCCGGACCACCCGGCTCGGGTCCGCCGCGACGTTGCGTACGCCGACGACCGCCGCCAGCAGGTAGATCTGGTCGTACCCGTGCGGCAGTGCGGCCCAGGCCGAGGGGCGGGTCAGGTCGGCCGAGACGACCTCGACGCCGGCCGAGGAGACCACCTCGGCCAACTCGTCGTCCCAGCGTCCCCGGGAGAAGTCGTCGACGCAGGTCACCTCGTGGCCCTCGGCGACGAGCCGGCGGGCCAGGTGCAGTCCGATGAACCCGGCTCCGCCGAGCACGAGAGCACGGCTCATGACGACACCGCCGGCAGCGTCCGGACGCCGGCCCGCTCGCGCGCCGGCCGGTAGCCGATCCCGGCGTACCGGACACCGGCCGCGACGAGTGCCGCCTCGTCCAGGATCCGCCACGAGTCGTAGACCACCGCCGGACGGACCTCGCCGAGCAGCTTCTCGACCTGGATGGCGCAGTAGTCCGGGTGATCGGTCAGCACCAGCACGGCGTCGGAGTTCCGGAACGCCTCGTCCAGGCTGACCGGCTCGCCGCCGTGCCGCCGGATGACCTCGGGCGGGACCAGCGCGTCGTGTCCGGAGACGGTCAGCCCGGCGGCCTGGAAGATCGGCATCATGGTGTCGATCGGAGCGCCGCGCATGTCGTCGGTGGGCGGCCAGCCCTTGTACGCCCAACCCAGCACGGCCAACCGGGCACCGGCGGTCTGTCCCCGCTCCTGGCGGAGCAGCTCCACCACCGTCTCGGCCACGTGCCCGGGCAGCCGTTCGTTGAGCCGGCGTGCCGCACCGACCAGGAAGGGCGGCGCGTCCCCGGCGCTGGCGACCATCAGGTACGGGTCCTTGGAGAGGCAGCCGCCGCCGACGTACCCGGGCCGGGCGAGGTCGGGGCGCGGGTAGTCGAGGTTGGCGGCCCGGATCACCTCCAGCGGGTCGAGCCCGTGCCGCTCGGCGACCAGGGCCACCTCGTTGCCGTAGGCGTAGATCAGGTCGGTGTGGCAGTTGTTGGCGAGCTTGACCAGTTCGGCCGCCTCCAGGCTGGAGACCGGCACGAGCTGCCGGACGATTCCGGCGAAGAGGTCCTGGCCGGCTTTCAGGCTCTCCTCGTCGAGCCCGCCGACCACCTGCGGCAGTTCGACGAGTTCGCGCAGCGCCTGCCCCTGGATGGTGCGTTCCGGCGCCATGACCAGGCGGGCCGTCCCCCAGCTGCGGGTCAGCGCCGGCAGCACCACCCGGCGGCACGTCCCGACCGGCACGGTGCTGCGTACCACCACCAGCGTGTCCGGGGCGCAGGTGCGGGCGACGTCGGCGGCCGCCCGGGCCAGGTTCGTCAGGTCGGGTCGGTGCGTGTGCGGGTCGACCGGGGTGGAGACGCAGATGATGACGGCGTCGACGGCGGGATCGGGTTCGGTCCGCAGGGTGAGCGAGTCGCCGACCGCGGCGCCGAGGATCCGTTCCAGGCCGGGCTCGAAGAGATGCAGCCGGCCGCGTCGCAGCGACTCCAGCACCTCGGGGTTCGCGTCCACGCCGCAGACCCGGTAGCCCCGCTCGGCCAGGACCGCGCTGAGCGTCAGCCCGACGTAACCGAGGCCTACGACGCCGATTCTTGGATACACGCCGACTCCTTTGGCTGTGCTGGCGGGGTGACGGACGGGACCACGCCCCGGTCCGGGAGCTGGATGCCGGCGGTGGCGTACCACAGCGCCGAGACGGAGGCCGGGAGGTCGTAGCTGGGCCGCCAGCCGAGCAGGTCGGCGGCGGCGCGGATGTCGGCGCACGCCCAGGCGACGCCGCCCGATCGCGAGGTGCCGGGCGGGCCCGCCTCCTCCACGATCCGGCCGGTGAAACCGGCGGCCCGGGCCAGCAGTTGCACCGCGGTCCGGGTCGGCACGGCACGACCGCTGCCGATGTTGAAGATCCGTTCCGGCAGGGCGCGGATCCGGACCGCGGCCCGGACCGCGAGCGCCACGTCCCGCACGTCGACGAAGTCGCGGTGGGCGTCGAGGCTGCCCAGTACGATCCGGTCCTCGCCCCGGGCCAGCGCCTGACGCAGCAGTAGGGCGGCGCGGCCGAGGACGTTGCCGGTGGGCAGGCCGGGGCCGACCGGGTTGAAGACCCGCAGCACCACCCCGTCGACCCGGCCGGCCCGGCAGGCCAGCTCGACGAGCCGGGTACCGGCCAGGTGGCTGACGCCGTACGCGCCGGTCGGGCGGCCGGTCGCGGATTCGTCGGCCGCCTCACCCGGTGGCATCGGGCCGTACTCGCCGGCCGAGCCGATCCGGACGAGCCGGGCGCCTGGCGCGCCGGCGGCGACCGCCTCGACGAGTTTCGCCGTCACCAGCGTGTTGGCCAGCACGAGTTCGTCGTCGGTGCCGTCCAGCGCACCCGTACAGTTGACGACCGCGTCCGGTGCGACCGCCCGGACCAGCCGGGTCAGCTCCCGGAGTTCGACGGTGCCGAGGTCGCAGTCGGCGCGTCCCGGGCAGCGCAGCTCGGCATCGGGTGCGAGTACGGCCCGGACCTGCCGCCCGACGAACCCCGACGCCCCGAAGAGCAGTACGGTGCTCACACCGGCTCCGGCACGGTCGAGGGCAGCAGCAGCGGCCGGAGCATCTCGAACGACCGGTTGGCCTCGTCGTAGTCCTCGGGCCGGCCGATGTCCAGCCAGTAGCCGTCGAAGTCGTAGCTGGCCGGGAGCCGCTCCTGGGCGATCAGGTCCAGCATGAGCTGGTCGAACCCGAACGCGAGTCCGGCCGGGTAGGACTCGATCGCGGCGGCGGAGAGGCCGTAGACGCCCATGCTGACCCGGTAGTCGAGGGTGGGCTTCTCCTCGAACCGCACCACCCGGCCGTGCTCCGTGGCGAGCACCCCAAAGTCGATCTTGACGGTACGCCGGAACGTGGCGACGGTGAGCGGGGCGCCGGAGCCGGCGTGCACCCGCAGCAGGTCGGCGTAGTCCAGGTCGGTCAGGATGTCGCCGTTCATCACGAGGAAGTGCTCCGGCAGCCGGTCGCGCATCATGAACAGCGGGCCGACCGTCGACAGCGGCACGTGTTCCTCGAGGTACTCCACCTCGATGCCGAACCGGGAGCCGTCCCCGACGAAGGCCCGGACCAGCGAACCCAGGTGGTTGATCGCCAGCGTCGCCCGGGTGAAGCCGCGCGCGGCGAGCTGCCGCAGCACGATCTCCAGTACGGCGTAGCTGTCCCCGATCGGCACCAGCGGCTTGGGCAGCGCGGTCGTGTACGGCCGCAGCCGGACACCCTTGCCGCCCGCCATGATCACTACATGCATGTCGCCCCCTGTCCACCAGCCGCGCCCTGCGCCGGCACGAGCACCGGTGCCGCCGGGGCGACACCCCGACCGCCCGCGAGTTCGATCTCGAACCAGGCCACCGTCGAGCGCAGCCCGTCGAGCAGCGGTGCCGGCTCGACGCCGGGAAAGAGTTCGCGGAGCAGCGCACTGTCCGCCTGGGAATGTCGCACGTCCCCCGGGCGCGGCGCGGCGACCTGTCGGGGAATCGGCCGGCCGAGCACGGTCTCCAGGGCCGCGACCAGGTCACGCAGGCTGGTCCGGGTCTCGAAGGCGAGGTTGACCGGCTGGTCGTGCCGCACGCCGCGCCGGACGGCGTCGAGCAGGACGGCGGAGACCGTGTCCACGTGGGTGAAGTCGCGGGACTGGTTGCCGTCGCCGTAGAAGAGCACGGGCTCGCCGGAGAGTGCCGCGTGGACGAACCGGGGGATCACCGCGGCGTACGGGTGGTCGTGCCGCTGCCGGGGGCCGTACACGTTGAAGAACCGGAAGGCGAGCGCGGCGAGCCCGTACGACGCCTGGTAGGCCAGCGTGTACGCCTCGGTGGCGAGCTTGCTCGCCGCGTACGGGCTCAGCGGTCTGGTCCAGTCCAGCTCGTTCTTGGGCAGTCCCGGGTTCGCCCCGTAGACCGAGGAGGAGGAGGCGACGACCACCTGGCCGACCTCGTGCCGGCGGGCCGCCTCCAGCACCATCACCGTCCCGGTGGCGTTGGCGGCGTGCGAGTCGAGCGGGTACCGCACCGAACGCGGCACGCTGGGCAGGGCCGCCAGGTGCACGACGGCGTCCCGGCCGGCCGTCGCCCGGTCCAGCGCCGCCGGGTCGAGGATGGACGCCTCGACGAGTTCGACGTCCTGGCCGTGCAGGTTGCCTGCCCGGCCGGTGGAGAGGTCGTCGATGACCCGGACGTCGGTGATCGCCGGATCGGCGAGTGCGGCCTCGACCAGGTTGGACCCGATGAATCCGGCTCCGCCGGTCACGAGAAGTCGCATCGCACGGCCCCCTCCCACTCCACCGGCGCGGCACCGCTGGACGGGTGCGCTCGGTCTCCGGCTCCCGGACGGAGGGGTGAGGTACCGGGAGCGGCAGCGTTGACGACGTCAGGCTACCGTCGTCATTAACCCTTTACGGTGATTTTGAGCATGTTTATACTATTCTCCGCCTCGTCGGCTGCTCGTCGTACCAGCCGCCACCGCAACAGTGTCCAGGCTCCGGCGGAGAGTGCCGCGTACAACACGCAGCAGGCCAGCGCCGCGCCGGCCAGCCCGAGCACTGTGACCAGCGAGGTGTACGCCAGCACCGCCAGCACGCAGCCGGCCGCACCCAGCAACCCGGCGGTACCCATCCAGCCGCCACCGAGCAGTCCCCGGCTCGCCACCTCGAACGGCGCCAGGATCACCCCCGCGCCCAGCAGTACGGGCAGCAGGACCCGCACCGGGGCGAACTCCGGACCGAAGACCGGTACGACCAGCACCCAGCCGGCCACCGCCACCGGCACGCTGAACGCGGCCGCCCAGCGGACCGCCCGCCACGCGGCACGCCGGACGAAGTCCAGGCCACGACCCGCCGCCACCTCCCGGAGCGCGAGCTGCCCCATGGCAGCCGGCACCAGGGCGGGCAGTCCACTGATCGTCACCGCCAGCGAGTAGACGGCGACGTCGGCCGGGCCGGTGACGGCACCGAGCACGTAGCGGTCCAGCCGCATCACGACCACCAGCCCCAGGGTCATGCCCAGGGCGCGCACGCCGGCGCCGGGCAGCTCCAGGAGGCGGCGCCACGGCAGCGGCGGGAGCGCGAAGAGCCCGACCCTGCGCAGGTGCACGGCCTGCCAACCACCGGCCACCGCCATCAGCAGCCCCTGGCCGAGCAGCAGCGCCCAGGCCGTACGGTCCAGGGCGGCCGCACCGACCACGCCGAGCGCGCCGGTCAATGCGACCAGCGCCGCCCAACCGCTGCCGGCGCGGAACCGGCCGCCCGCGTACCAGGCGTCGGGCAACTGGGTGAGCGCGACCTGACCGGCGGCGTTGACGAAGACGCCGACCAGCAGGGCCGGGCCGGTCAGTTCGGGACCGATCAACGGGGCGGAGAGGGCGCAGAGCAGCACGGCCAGTGTCCCGGCGGCACCGGCCGACAGCAGCGTCCACCAGGCGAACGAGGCGACCAGGAGTTGCCGCCCACCGGCGTCCGCGCCGGGGACCCGCGACCGCAGCGCCGACCCGGTGCCCATCCCGACCAGCAGGGCGGCGACGCTGCCGAACGTCACCCCGAGCACCATCAGCCCCCGGTCGTGCGGGCCGAGCAGCCACGTCGCCACCACCGCACCGCCGGCCACCAGCGCCGCGCGCAGCGCGCCGAAACTGGTCAGCCCGACCAGCGGGGAGGAGCGCAGCCGGTTCAGCGGGCCCACATCCGGGTCCACTCGGCCACCGCGCGGGGCAGTACGAAGGGTGAACCGAGCAGGCTGTGCCGGATGCGGTGCCGCTGCGTCGCGGAGATCTCCGCGAGGTCCAGCGCGCCCCGCGCCCACCGCTCGGGCCCGGCGGCCAGCGGCAGCAGCGTGACGCCGTCCACCTGGTCACCGACCTCGCGCAGGCACGCCAGGTCACTGGCCAGCACCGGCAGGCCGAGGGCCAGCGCCTCGAGCACCACGCCGGGCAGCCCTTCCCGCCGGGACGGCAGCACGAAGACGTCGGCCGCGGCCAGCACCTCGGTCACCTCGTCGACCTCGCCGGCCAGGACGATCCCGGGCTCGGCCGGGCACTCCGGGTACGCCGAGGTGAGATCGGCGATCCCGCCCGGGCCGGCCAGCAGCAGTGTGCTGTCCGGGCGGATCCGGCGGGCCGCGCGGAGGATCTCGACCAGGTACGGCCGGTTCTTCGCCTCGGCCGCACGGCCGACGTGCAGCAGTACCGGTGTCTCCGGCGCGATTCCCCACCGGCGGCGGGCGGCGGCCCGGTCGCCGCCGGCCAGACGGGTGACGTCCACACTGTTGTAGAGCACCCGGTAGCGGCGGTCGCCGGGGCGGGGCCCGGCGAACGCGAGAGCCGCCTCGGTCACCCCGACCACGTCGGTGCTGACCTGGCGCAGCAGGAGTCGCAGCACGGCCCGGCGCAGCCGGCGGCCCGCCCGGTCGGCCCGGCCGTCACCCTCGCTCCACATCCGGGCCACCCGGACCGGGACGCCGAGCACCCGGGCCACGCCGAGCACGACGGCGCTGCTGAGGCTGACGTGCGCGACGACGACGTCGGGGCGCAGCGTTCGCAGGCAGCGCCAGAGTCTCGGCAGGAAGAGCCGCGCGGGCCGCAGTGGACACTGGCTGACCTGCGCCCCGGCGACCCGGAACAGGTGGGCGAGGCTGCCCTCCGTGCCGCCCAGCGTGACGAAGGTCTGCGCGAACTCGTCGGCGGGCACCGCACGGCAGATGTCCAGGGAGACGGTCTCGGCGCCACCCCGGTCCAGGGAACCGACGACGTGCGCCACCCGCACTGTCACTGCGGCCCCTCCTGGTCCTGGCGAGCACGCCGGCATCGAACCGATCGGACGCGACGCGCCCAGTTATGTCCACCTTAGCACGGAAGCCGCATATACGTCCGTTATGGTCCAACGATAGCCTGAGGAGGTCGCCGGTGGAGAGCACGTCCGTGACCGACGAACCCGCCGCGTCAGCGCGGCTGCGCATCGTCGTGGTGTTGAAGACGAACACCGGCGGTCTCTGGACCGTCCCGCAGGTCGAGGCCCTCCGGGCACGCGGCCACGACGTGCGGATCGTCCTCCCACCCGGCCAGGGCCGGCTGACGGCGGAACTCGCGGCCCGGGGCTTCCAGGTGCTTCCCTCCCCTTTCGACTTCCGGTTCCGGCCGACGCCCGGCGTACTGCGGGCACTGTGGCGGCTGCGCCGGCTGCTGCGCGACCTACGCCCGGACGTCGTCCACTACCACCTGTACGCCTCGGCGATGGCCACCCGGCTCGCCGCCGCCGGACTGGGAGTCCGCAAGGTCCACATGGTCGCCGGACCGCTCTTCCTCGAATCGCCGATCATCCGGCGGGTCGAGCGACTCCTCTGGCGGACGGACGATCTCGTCGTCTGCGGCACCGAGTTCACCTCCCGGCTCTACGGGCGACTCGGCTGCCCCCCGGGCCGGCGACCGGTGGTCACCTACGGGGTGGACACCGAACGGTTCAGCGTCGACCACCTGCTGCGCGAGCGCGGCCAGCCCACACACCGGCCGGCACACACGGAGCTGCGCAGGAAGGTCCGCGCCGAACTCGGAGTGGCCGAGGACGTGCTGCTGGTCGTCATGGTCGCCTTCGTCTACCCGCCGCGCCACCTGGTCCACCGGGGCCGGGGCATCAAGGGGCACGACATCCTGCTGACGGCCTGGGACCGGTTCCACGCCCGCCACCCGCGCTCCCACCTGCTGCTGGTCGGGGGTGGCTGGAACCAGGCCGGCCGGGCGCACCGGGCCGAACTGATCCGGCGCTTCCGGGTGGCGGAGCGCGCCGACGTCACCTGGACCGATTCGGTCACCGAGGTCCGCGAGGTGTACGCCGCCGCCGACCTGAGCGTCAGCCCGTCGCTCTCCGAAGGCCACGGCGCGGTCGTCGAGGCCAGCGCGATGGGGGTACCGAGCATCGTCAGCGACGCCGGGGGGCTACCCGAGACCGTCGACGAGTACGCCGGCTGGGTGGTCCCGGCCGACGACGCCACCGCACTCGAATCGGCGCTCGACACCGCCGGGCAGGAGTTCCTCGCCGGACGCCTCGCGGCCCGGGGTACCAACGCCCGACGCCGCGCCGTGGCACTCTTCGACAGCACGGCCGCCGCCACCCGGCTCGCCGCGATCATCGAACGGTCCGTCGCGGCCGCGCCGGCCCCGAGGGTCAGGTCAGCAGTTCCCCGTTGACCCGGCGCGGAATGCGCAGCGGGTTGGCCGCCCGCAGCGCCGCCGGCAGCAGCTCGTCGGGCATCCCCTGGTAGGCGACGGGACGCAGGAAACGGCGCACCGCGGTCACCCCGACCGAGGTGTGCAGCGAGCCGGTGGTGGCCGGCCACGGCCCGCCGTGCTGCATCGCCCAGGTCACCGCGACCCCGGTCGGCCAGCCGTTCCAGATCACCCGGCCGGCCCGCCGGGCCGCGAGGTCGACCACCCGGGCCGCCACCGGATCGTCGGCGCCCTCGCCGTGCACGGTGGCGGTCAGCGCGCCGGGTACGACGGCCAGCGCCGCCAGCAGCTCCGCCTCGTCGGCGTACTCGACCAGCAGGGCGGCCGGGCCGAAGCACTCCTCCAGCAGCCGTTCGGCATGCCGGACGAGGTCACCGGCCGAGACCGCCAGCAGTTGGGCACCGGCCCGGTATCCGGGCTCGTCGACCGGGGCGGGTGGGACGACCGTCCGTACCCCGGGCACCTCGGCCAGGGCGGCGGCCCCGTCCTGGTACGCGTCGCGGATCCGGGCGTTGAGCAGCGGGCCGAACGACGCCGCGCCGACCGCCTTGCCGAGTACCCCCTCCAGTTGGTGGCCGGCGGGCAGGAAGAGCAGGCCCGGCTTGGTGCAGAACTGCCCCGAACCGAGGGTGACCGAGCCGACGAACGCCTCGGCGATCGTGTTGCCCCGGGCGGCCAACGCCGCCGGGGTGACCACGGTCGGGTTCAGCGAGCCGAGTTCACCGTAGAACGGGATCGGGTCGGGGCGGCCGGCGGCGAGGTCGGCCAGCGCCCGGCCACCGGTGGCGGAGCCGGTGAAGGAGCCGGCCGCGATCGCCGGATGGGTGATCAGGGCCCGGCCGGCCTCCATCCCCCGGACCACGGCGAAGGTGCCGACCGGGGCACCCCCCTCGGCGAGCGCGTTGGCGACCAGCGCGCCGCACAGGTCGGAGAGTCCGGGGTGGCCGGGGTGCGCCTTCACCACCACCGGGCAGCCGGCGGCCAGCGCGCTGGCCGTGTCGCCGCCCGGCACCGAGAAGGCGAGCGGGAAGTTCGACGCCGCGTAGACCGCCACCGGGCCGACCGGGACCAGCATCCGGCGCAGGTCCGGCCGGGGCGCCGGCAGCGCGTCCGGATCGGGCAGGTCGATCACCGCCTCCAGGAACGACCCTTCCGCCACGGCGTCGGCGAACATCTCCAACTGCACCCGGGTCCGGGTCAGCTCGGAGTGCAGCCGGGCGGTGCCGAGGCCGGTCTCGGCGTCGCCGAGCGCGACGATCTCGTCCCGGGAACCCTCCAGCGCGACGCCGATCCGGCGGAGCAGGTCCGCGCGGGTGGTCAGCGGCAGCGCCGCGTACGCGGGTGCGGCGGCGGCCGCCAGTCGGCAGACCGCGTCCAGTCCGTCGGTACCGGTGTGCGGCACCGGATGACCGGTCGGCGCGCCGGTGTAGGGGTTCATCGGCTGGTCGGTGTCCATGCCAGTCTCCGTCGGTCCAGTGTGGGTCACGGGGCGAGTACCAGTTTCCGCAGCATGCTGTCGAGGGTGGCGGCGTCCACCCCGCCGGGCCAACCCCGCAGCAGCGTGCCGCCCTTGGCGACGACGACCACCGCCGGTGGCTCCCGGACCGCGTACGCCCGCGCGATGCGCTGGTCCCCGTCGACCAGTACCGGATATTCCACCCGGTGCCGGCGCAGGTAGTCCTGGAGGGCGTCCGGTTCGTCCTCGCCGGCCACCCCGACGAAGACCACCCGGTCGCGGAGGTCGCGGGCCAGCTCGCCGAGGCCGTCCTGCCGTTCGGCGCAGGTGTTGCACCAGGAGCTGAAGAAGGTCAGCACCACCGGCCGGTCGGCCCACAGCTCCGCCACCGCCAGCGAGCTGCCGTCAGTCAGCGTACCCGTGACCTTCGGCGCGCCCGGCAGGCCGGTCGGGGCCGGTCGCAGCGTCAGGTCGGCCGGCACCGGACCGGGCAGTACGGCAGCACCGCCGGCCACCGGCGGGGCCGGTTCGGAATCCGCGCCGTCGCCGGTGCAGCCGGCGGCGAGCACCGCGACCGTGACGGCGAACCCGAGGAGGGCGGCGAGGCGGCCCCGGCGCGGCCGACCGGCCCGGCGCGGCACGGCGACGGCAGGCCCGGGAGGTTTCCGGGCGGTCACGACGGCACCACCGCGACCAGCGCGGGTCCCTCGCTGTCGTCCCTGGTCAACGGGATCGGCCGGCGGTCGTCGACGATCAGCCGGTAGGCGTTCCGGTCGGCCACCGAGACCGGGACGGCGAACTCGCAGAAGGTCGGGATGCGCTGCACTTCGAGGTCCTCGGAAAAGGTCCGGACCGACGTGCCGGGCGGCAGTTCGCCCTCGGCCAGGGTCTCGCCGTCACCGTCCACCACCCGGTAGGCCGCCCTGTTGTGGAAGTGGGTGTACGGCCCGGTGCCGGCGCACTCGACGCCCTCGGGCCGGATGTTGATGTCCCGGACCAGCACCCGGACGGTCAGCGCGGAACGTGATTCCTCGTCGGCGCCGCAGCCGGCCAGCGGTGCGAGCAGCAGCAGCGGCAGTACCGCCGGCAGGTGGCGGTAGCGGACCCGCCGCATCTTCCCCTCCTCGGGTGGTCGGAGCGAGGTGCCCGGGAGGTGGCGCGGGGCGCACCACCTCCCGGGCGTACCGCCGGGCGCGTCAGGACTTCTGGACGCGGCACTGCTTGGTGACGGTCTTCGTCGGGTCGCTCTCCGAGGTGGCGGTTAGCTTGACGACGCCGGTCTGGGTGGCCGACGGGGTCGCCCCGACCGAGACCCGGACCGGGGTGGACTTGCCGAACCCGGCCGTGGCCAGCGCGTTCGGCACCTCGACCCGCCAGCCCTTGCCGTTCACCTCGGCGGAGAGCCGGTAGACGTCCGACTTGAGGTAGGCCGTCGCGTTCTCCGGGTGCGCCTGGCCGCCGGCAGCAAAGGCGCCGGTGTTGGTCAGGGTGAACGAGCAGGTGACGCCCCGGTTGGTCGGCCGGGTCGCGGTGGTCACCTCGCCGGCCGTAAGCGCCACGCCGTGACCGCTCGGTCCGGCGCCGTCGAGCGAGCGCACCGCCACCGTGTACGACAGCACGCCGTCACCGCTGCGCTTCAGGTCGAGGACGTAGAAGTGCAGCCGGTTGGCCTCGTCCACGTACTCGTACTCGCTGCCCGACCGGGTGCCGGCGTGGAACAGCGCGTCGGATAGCTGCCGGTAGTCCCCCATGGTGATCTTCTGCGGGGTGCCGTCCGGCCGGTAGAAGTCGATCATGTCGATGTCCTGCGGGTTGGCGTCGACCACCCAGACGAAGGGAGCGCTGTCGGCGTTCTTCGTCTTGGAGAGCAGCACGCCGCTGTCCGGGGTGAACGAGTCCGCACCCATCCGGTCCACGACCTCGACGGTGTAGTTGTTGAAGTTGCCGCCGTCGCAGAGCGGGTCGGTGCTGGTGTCGCAGCCCGGCGACCGGTCCCGGTTCATCGCGATGTTGATCCCGGTGAGCCCCTTCGGACCGGCGTCCACCGCCCGGGCGGTCACCGTCGCCACCACCATGCCGGAGGTGGCCAGCGCCTCCCGGCTCAGCCGCAGCAGGTGTTCCTCACCGAGCAGACCGATCTTCATCTTGTCCCGGACGGTGTGCAGCGAACCCATCGAACCGCCGTTCACCGGCGGGATCTGCCACCGGGTGTGCGGACCGCCGGGCCCGTTGAACGAGCCGCGCGACATCATGCTCCAGATGCCGGTGTAGGCCCGCCGCAGCGGTGTGCCGTACGGGTTGTTGTAGTTGTCGCCGATGCTGAGCAGGTGGCTCAGCTCGTGCGCGTACACGCCCATGCCGGAGCTCTCGGCCTGGGTCGAGGAGCCGCCACCGGCGTTCGGCCAGATGGTCGACGCCGCCTTCCAGGAGGTCCACTCGACATACCGGGTACGCGCGTAGTTCGGCAGGTTCGGGTCCGGTGGGCCCCAGGCGTCCGGCACGTCCTCCTTGGTCTGGAACATCATCTGGCCGAACTCCTGCCAGGTGGACGACTCGTCCTGCCCGGCGGAGAGGATGAAGACCAACTCGAACGAGTCGGCCACCTCGTCGCCGACCGCCGCCCGCCAGGCGCCCAGCCCGTCGGTGCGGATGTTCTTCGCACACTGCTCGCCGCTCGGGCAGGCGCCCGGGTTGAAGCCGTTGTCGATGCCGTACTGGTAGGACTTCGCCGGCATCTCGTACGGGCCGAAGCCGGTCAGGTCCACCCCGTACCGGCCGTTCGAGTCCTGCATCCAGTACTCGTGCAGGGTGTGGCCCCTGTTCAGCTCGTTCGGCTTGTTCAGGAAGTCGGTGTAGAAGGTCGCGACCTGGTCGCGCGGGATGTTCGCCGCCGTCGACTGGGGGTTGCCGAAGACCGTCGACCGGGCCCGCTGGGTGACCACGAACGGCTGGTCCGGGTAGTCGAGGGTGACCAGAGCGATCTTGAAGTTGCGGACCGAACCGCCGACCGTCGGGTCGGCCCAGTTCGTGTTCGGCGGCGTGACGTAGTCGTCCCAGGTCATGCCGTCCGGGTTCTCCCAGGCCTGCGGGTCGAGTACGTCGAACGGGCCGGTGCCGCCAGCCGGGTTGCCCGGTGCGGCCGAGGCCGGCGTCGTGGCGACACCGGCGACCAGTGCCGCCGCGAGCGTCGCCGCCAGCGCCGACCGCCACGCGGTGTGTCTGGTGGACAGTAGGTGCATCCAGTCACCTCTCGTTCGTAAGGAAGGGCCCCTTCTTATCGCATTCTGTAGATGCGGGGGCCCTTCCTAACACCTCTGGCGTGAGCATCCGTGATCTTGCCGACGCGAATCTATGCGCCACGGCTCGCAGCGTCACCCTACAGATGTCGGCGGGTACCCCGACCGGTTCCGACACCTGCCGAAGCCGTCCGCTCCGGACCGACCAGATCGGACGGCCGGGACCGGTCGGGTCAGATCTGGAAGCCCTCCGGGAACGGATCCTCCGGGTCGAGCAGGTACTGCGCGGTACCGGTGATCCAGGCCCGGCCGGTGACCGTCGGCACCACCGCCGGCAGGTCGCCGACCGTGGTGGTCCCGACCAGCCGGCCGGTGAACCGGGTCCCGATCACCGACTCGTTGACGAACGGCATCTCCAGCCCGAGCAGGCCACGCGCGTGCCGCTGGGCCATCCGGGCCGAGGTACCGGTGCCGCACGGTGACCGGTCCACCCAGCCGGGGTGGATCACCACCGCGTTGCGGGCGTCCGCACCGTCGGTGCCGTCCTGCACCACCTGGACGTGCCGGCAGTCGTCGATCGCCGGGATCGTCGGGTGCCGGGGCGGCGCCTGCTCGTTGATCGCGTCCATGATCCGCAGCCCGCGCGCGATCAGCTCCGGCACCGCCGCCGGCTCGACCGGCAGCCCGAGGTCGACGGCGTCCACGATGGCGTAGAAGTTGCCGCCGAAGGCCATGTCGTAGCGGATGGTGCCGATCTCCCCGCCAACCTCGACCTTCCGGTCGGCGGCGAGCAGGAACGAGGGCACGTTGCGCAGCGTCACCCCGGTCGCCCGGCCGTCCCGGACCGCGACGTCCACGCTGACCAGCCCGGCCGGGGTGTCCAACGCGATGGTGGTGACCGGCTCGACCACCGGCACCATCCCGGTCTCGACCAGCACGGTGGCCACTCCGATGGTGCCGTGCCCGCACATCGGCAGGCAGCCGGATACCTCGATGAACAGCACCCCGACGTCGGCGTCCGACCGGGTCGGCGGCTGGAGGATCGCCCCGGACATCGCCGAGTGGCCGCGCGGCTCGGACATCAGCAGCCGGCGCAGCCCGTCCCGGTCCCGCTCGAAGAGCCGCTTGCGCTCCAGCATGGTGTCGCCGGGCAGCACCCCGACGCCACCGGTGATCACCCGGGTCGGCATCCCCTCGGTGTGCGAGTCGACGGCGTGCAGTACCAGCCGGCTACGCATCGGCGTCGGCCTTCAACGCCCGCTCCATGTCCTTGGTCACCTGGATCCGGACCGGCTCCGCGAGGGCGCCCCGGGGCGGCCGGCACGGGCCGCCGTACCGGCCGGCCAGCTCCATGCCGAGCTTGATCGCCTGGACGAACTCCGGCCTGGAGTCCCAGCCGAAGATCGGGTGCAGCTCGGTGTAGAGCGGCAGCGCCGCCGCCAGGTCGCCGGCCCGGCACCGCTCGTAGAGGCGTACCGAGAGCCGGGGCAGCGCGTTCGGGAAACCGGCGATCCAGCCGGTGGCCCCGCAGACCACCAACTCCAGCAGTACGTCGTCGGCGCCGGCCAGTACGTCCAGGTGCGGGACGAGGTCGCGGATGCGGTGCAGCCGGCGTACGTCCCCGCTGAACTCCTTGACCGCCACCACACCGTCGGTCTCGGCGACCGCCGCCAGCAGTTCCGGGGTGAGGTCCACCTTGGTGTCGAACGGGTTGTTGTACGCCACCACCGGCAGCCCGACCGCGGCCACCTCCCGGTAGTGCGCGAGCACGTCGACGTCCCGGGCCGCGTAGGTGTTCGGCGGCAGCGCCAGTACGGCGTGCGCGCCGGCCGCCTGTGCCTGCTCGGCCCAGTGCCGGGACTGCCGGCTGCCGTACCCGCCGACGCCGGGGACCACCGAGAAGCCGTCCGGGGCCGCCTCGACGGTGGCGCGTACCACGTCGGCCCGTTCGGCGTCGGAGAGGTTCTGGTACTCCCCCAGCGAACCGCAGGGGGTCACGCCGTGGCAGCCCTCCTCGGCCAGCCACCGGACGTGCTCCTGCAACCGGTCGAAGTCGACGGAGAGGTCGTCGCGGAACGGGGTTGGGATGGCGACGACGACACCCTGCCATGGTTTGCGAGCTGTCACTGGGCTGGTCCTTCCTCGGCGACGGCACCCAGGGGTACCGGCATGACGATCTGACGCTTGGCGAAGTCTTCGAGCGGCTGTTCCCGGCCGCAGGCGGTGGCGAGCAGGCGGGCGGCGGCCCGGCCGCAGACCCGGCCCTGGCACAGCCCCATCCCGACCCGGGTGACGAGCTTCAGCGCGCGGATGTCGTCCAGGCCGTAGCCGGCGACGTCGGCGCGGATCCGGCCGGCGGTGACCTCCTCGCACCGGCAGACCACGGTCTCGTCGCGCAGCCACTCCGTCCAGCCGTCCGGGACCCGGTGCACCCGGTGCATGGCGGCGGCGAAGCGGCGCTGCCGGGCGGTGCGGCGTACGACCGGCGCGGTGGCCCGGGCCAGCCCGGCGTCGTCGAGCAGCCCCAGCCGGTGCGCGGCGGCGAGTCCGGCCAGCCGGCCCTCGTCGACGGCGAGGTCGGCACCGCCGATCCCGGTCGCCTCCCCGGCCACCAGCACCCCTGGTACGCCGCTGCGGCCCAGCTCGTCCACGGCGACCACCAGGCTGCCGTCGGCCGGGTCGGTCCGGGTGGCGCAGCCGAGCGCGACGGCGAGGTCGACCGACGGGGTGAAGCCGTACCCGACGCAGACCGCGTCGACCGGGACGTTCCGGGTCACCTCGCCGGCCCGCCAGTCGGCGTCCACCCGACGCACCGTGGCGCGCAGCCCGGTGCCGTCCTCGACCACCTCGGTGACCGCCTGGCCGCGCCAGAGCGGTATCCGGTGCCGGCGCAGCGCCCCGAGGTACCGGGCCGCCTCGGCGAGCTTGCCCGGTGCCCCGGCGACCGCCAGCGGATGCCGGTACCAGCGGCGCAGCGGTGCCGCCTCGACCACCCCGGCGACCTCCGCGCCGGCCGAGGCGAGCCCGGCGGCGACGACGAGCAGGAACGGGCCGGTACCGGCGAGGAGCACCCGCCGGCCCACCAGCACGCCCTGCCCCTTGGCGAGCGCCTGGGCGGCGCCGGCGGTGACCACGCCCGGCAGGTCCCAGCCGGGGAAGGGCACCACCCGGTCGTACCCGCCGGGGGCCAGCACCACGACGGGCGCCGCCAGGGTGGTCGGCCCGGCCGGGCCGGAGAGCCGCAGCGTCGCCCCACCGGCGGCACCGCCGCCCGGTTCGGCGGACCAGACCTGGACGCCGGAGCGGACGCTGATCCGCGGATGGGTGCCGGCCCGGCGCAGCAGGTCGGCGAAGCGGGCCGGCTGCCGGGCCGGCCGGACCCCGGGCACGCTCGGCTGGCGCAGGTACTGCCCGCCGGCTCGCTGGCCCAGGTCGACCACGGTGACCTCGGCACCGGCCTGCGCCGCCGCGAGCGCGGCGGCGAGTCCGGCCGGGCCGGCGCCGACCACGGCCAGCCGACCGGTTCCGCCGCCGCTCATCGGACTCCCTCCCCGGCACCGCTTCCGGGCTCGTCCCCGGGTTCCGCGCCGGGCACGCCGCCGGCCCGCACGACCTCGCCGGCCCGCACGACGTCGTCGGGCACGCCGCCGGCCCGCACGACCTCGCCGGCCCGCACGACGTCGCCGGGCTCGGCCGGGCGCAGGCAGGCCCGCACGCCCGGCTCGCCGTTGCAGACGACCAGGCAGTCGAAGCAGATCCCGATGCCGCAGAAGACGCCGCGCGGCCGGCCGGCGAACCTGGTCCGCCGGGTGGTCCGGCGACCGGCGGCCAGCAGCGCCGCCGCCAGCGTCTGGCCGCTGCGCACCGGTACGTCCTCGCCGTCGACGCTGATCGTGAAGCCGTCCGGACCGCCGGCCCGGCCGTCGGCGGGTTCAGGCGGCGGCACCGGCGGTCTCCACATCGGACGAGAAGCGGGCCGGGTCGAACGGGTCCAGGGGCAGGTCGGGCGGCTCGCCGGTCACCACCTGGGCGACCAGGTGCCCGGTGGCCGGCGCCAGCCCGATGCCGGCACCCTCGTGCCCGTGCGCGTGCACCAGGCCGGGGACCCGCGGGTCGGCGCCGATCACCGGCAGGTGGTCCGGGGAGAAGGGCCGGAAGCCGTGGTAGACCCGCATCGCCCGGACCGCGGCCAGCGGTGGGAAGAGCCGTACCGCGCCCTGCGCCAGCCGGCGGACCGCCTCGGCGTTGTGACGCCGGTCGAAGTCGACGAGTTCCCGGCTGGCGCCGATCAGGACGGTGCCCGCCGGGGTACCCTCGACGACCGTCGAGGTCTGCAATCCGGCGTCGCCGCTGGCCACGTTGTCGAGGTAGTCGGCCGAGTAGACCTTGTGCCGGACCAGCG
The DNA here is from genome assembly GCF_036421995.1 of Plantactinospora veratri. NCBI lineage: Bacteria > Bacillati > Actinomycetota > Actinomycetes > Micromonosporales > Micromonosporaceae > Plantactinospora > Plantactinospora veratri. The sequence goes on along the minus strand of NZ_JAZGQL010000012.1, from coordinate 139,692 downwards.
GCGGGACCGGCTCGGTGACCAGGATGAAGCCCCGGCGCGGCGCGACCGGGGTGTCGGCGCCGGCCAGCCCGGCGAGCCGGCCGGCCCAGGCGCCGGCCGCGTTCACCACGTGTCCGGCGGCCACCGGACCGGCACCGGTCCGCACCCCGACCACCCGGCCGGCACCGTCCCGGAGCATCGCGGTGACCTCGGTGCGCAGCCGCACCTCGGCGCCGCGCTCCCGGGCGGCGGCCAGCAGCGCGGCGGTCGCCTTCGCCGGCATGAGCTGCATGTCCTGTGGGTAGAAGAGGCCGCCGGCCAGCTCCGGGGTGATCGCCGGCTCGCGCTCGCGCACCCCGGCCGGATCCAGCAGCTCGACCAGTACGCCCGCGCCCGCCTGCGCCCGCGCGGTCGCCCGCAGTGCGGCGAGCCCGGCCGCGCCGTCGGCGCCCGGACCCACCCCGGTGACCACCAGGCCGCCCTTGGGCTCCAGCTCGATGTCGCCGTACCGGTCGCCGAGCTCGGCCGTCCAGCGCCGCCAGAGAGCGTTGCTGAAGAGCGCCAACTCCAGTTCCGGGCCGGGCAGCTTGTCCGAGACCAGCAGGTTGCCCTCGCCGGAACCGGTGGCACCGGCGAGCAGGCCGGCCCGCTCCAGTACGACGACGGCCAGCCCCCGCCGGGCGCAGGCGTACGCGCAGGCCGCGCCGACGACACCGGCGCCGACCACCACCACGTCGAAGCTGCCCGCCATGCCCTTCCCTCCGTCGCCCGGCCGGACCACCTCCCGCACGCCGGTCGGGCGCGGGAGGTGGTCCGGCGGTCCGTTCCGTTACCGGTTCACCCGGCAGGTGGCCGTCGCCGTCCGGCTCGGATCGCTCTCCGACCGGGCCGTCAGGGTGATCCGGCCGACCTGGGTCGCCCCGGCGGTGGCGGTGGCCACCGCCGGCACGTTCACGGTCCGGCCGAACTCGGCCGTGGTCAAGGCGTTGGGCAGGGTGACCGTCCAGCCCGCCCCGTTGACCGAGGCGGAGAGCCGGTAGACGTCCGCGCGCAGGTATGCCGAGGCGTCCTCCGGATGTGCCTGGCCACCGGCGACGTACCGGCCGGTGTTGGTGACGGCGAAGGTGCAGGTCGCGCCCCCGGCGGTCGGGCTGCCGGTGGGGCTGCCCGAGGCGGCGGCCCCGACGCCGCGCACCGAACTGCCGGCCCCGTCGAGGTGCCGCACGCCCAGGGTGTACGACAGCACACCGTCCGCGCCGACCCTCCGGTCGATGACGTAGAAGTGCAGCCGGTTGGCGGTGTCGACGTACTCGTACTCGCTGCCGGAGCGGGTGCCGGCGTGGAACAGCGCGTCGTTGAGCTGCCGGTAGTCGGCGATCGTCCGCTTCACCGGGGTACCGTCCGGCCGGTAGTAGTCGACCATGTCGATGTCCTGCGGGTTGGCGTCGACGACCCAGGTGAAGCAGGTGTAGCCGCAGGTGTTCGTCTCGGCGTCCTTGTTCTTGGCCAGCAACACCCCGTTGTCCGGGGTGAACGAGTCCGCGCCGATCCGCTGCACGGTCTCCAGGCTGTACCAGTTGTAGACCGGAGTGCCCGGGCAGAGCGGGTCGGCGTTGATGTCACAGGCCGGGGTGAGGTCCCGGTCCATCCCGATCCGGACTCCCTGGATGTCCCGGGCCGCCGGTACCGCCGTACGCGCCTTGACGGTCACCACCGCGACACCGGTGGTCCGCAGCGCCTCCCGGGAGAGCCGCAGCACCTGCGCCTCGTCGATGTGCCCGAGCTTGAGCTTGCTGCGCAGGGTCTGCCCGGCCGGCATCGCCGCGCCCTGTGCCGCCGGCACCACCCAGCGGTTGTGCGGGCCGCCCGGGCCGTTGAACGAGCCCCGGTCCATCACGTCCCAGGTCCCCGACCCGACCCGCCGGTACGGCGACACGTACGGATTGTTGTTGTTGTCGGCGATCCCGAAGGTGTGCGCGATCTCGTGCGTGATGGTGCCGGAACTCTCGCCCTGCCGCATGCTGGACGAGCCCCAGAGCTGGGAGCCGGCCTTCCAGGAGGTCCAGTCGACATAGCGGGACCGCACCCAGTTCGGCAGGTTCGGGTCCGGCGGGCCCCAGGCGTCCGGTACGTCCTCGCGGGTCTGGAACATCATCTCGCCGAACTCCTGCCAGACCGACGTCTCGTCGTAGCCGGCGTAGACCCGCAGCACCAGGTCGAACCGGTTGCGTACGTCGGCTCCCTCCGCCGCCCGCCACAGCGCGTCCACGTCGGCGTCGAGATTGCCGTTGCAGGTGGAGCCGGCCGGGCAGCCGCTGCCGTTCTGCCCGATGTCGTTGAGCCCGTACTCGAACTGCTTGCGGGGCAGCCGGTACGGCCCGAACGGGGTGAACTCGACTCCGACCCGCCCGTTGGTCTGCTCCATCCAGTACTCGTGCACCGTGTGGCCGTGGTTGAGCGCGCTCGGCGTACCCCAGAAGTCGGCGTAGAACCGGGCCACGTCGGCCCTGGCCACCGGGTTGACCTGGGGGTTGCGGAACGGGTCCGAGCCCCGGTTCTGGGTGATCACGAACGACTGGTCGGGATGGTCGGCGGCGACCAGGGCGATCCGCAGCTTGCGCCGGCTCGGCTGGCGGCCCGGGTCGGCCCAGTTCGCGCCGGGCACCGCCCGGTAGTCGTCCCAGGTCATCGTCTCCTGGTCCTGCCAGGTCTGCGGGTCGACCGGGTCCAGTGACGCGGCTGCGGTGCCCGGGCCGGCCTGGGCCGGTCCGGCCGCGGGGCCGGGCAGCAGGGCGGACGCGGCGACGACCGCGACGACCGCGGCGAACGCCCTGCGGAGCTGGTCTGTGCGGGTGGCGCGGCGCAACGCATCTCCTTCGGGTCGGGGTGCTCGGCTGCCGGGATGCTCGGGTGTTCGGACCGGCCGGGGTGTTCGGACCGGCCGGGGCGCGGGAGGTCGCGCCACGGTCGGCGGATGTCGCAAGCACGGTAAGGACATCGACGTTTCCGGGTCTTCGGACAGATGCAGGAAGCCCGCTGGGCGGATCAGGACTTCTGTCGGGACTTGTGCCGTACGCCCCGAAGCACTTGCGTACCGGGCCGGTGCCGTCGGAGGGTGAGGACCGGTGGTGCACCACGTCGGCGATCCGGCGGGGTGGGCCGCCGGCCGGCCACGGGGGAGGATCAGGGGAAGGCATGCACACGGAGCTGCAACGGATCGTCGACGCGGTGGCGGCCCGGGTGGGCCGGCCGGCGCTGATCGAGGACCGCCGGCAGCGGGTGGTCGTGTACAGCGAGCACACCGGACTGATGGACGACGTACGCCGGACCTCCATCCTGCGCCGGCACACCACGCCCGAGGTCATCTCCTGGTTCCACGACGTCGGCATCATGAAGGCCCGTACCCCGGTCCGCACCCCGGCCTGCCCGGAGCTGGACCTGCTGCCCCGGCTCTGCGTGCCGATCACCCACCACGACCTGCTGCTCGGCTTCGTCTGGTTCATCGACGCCGACGGCGGCATGACCGACGCCGACATCGAGGCGGTGACCCGGGCGATGTCCGACCTCTCCCTGGCCCTCTACCGGGAGAACCTGCTCGGCGAGCTGGCCTCGCAGCGGGAGGCGGAGGCGGCCCGGACACTGCTGGTGGACAGTCCGGAGATCCGCGCCGAGGCGGTCCGTTCGCTGCTCGCCGAGGGGGTGGTCGCGGCCGACGGGCCGGCCAACGCGGTGGTGGCGCAGCTCGTGCCGGCCCGGGGGCAGGTACTCGACGAGGTGGCCCGGATCGCCCTGGAACAGGTGCTGGTGGCCACCCGCCGCTGGGTCGGGGTACGCGAGGCGCTGCACCTGGTCCGGCACGACCAGGGCGTACTGCTGACCTGCGGTGCCCAGGGTGCCGGCCGGCCGTCCGCCGAGGCGACCGCGAGGCACCTGAGCGAGGCGCTGCACAAGGCGACCCGGAGCCTGCCCTCGGTGGCCCGGGTGGTGGTCGGGATCGGCGAGCCGCGACCCCGGCTGGCCGACGTGGTGCACGCCTACGACGAGGCGCTCCAGTCCGCCCGGGTGGGTGGGCAGCTCTCCGCGCTCGGCCCGATCATCGCCTGGTCGAACCTCGGCATCTACCGGATGCTGTCCCGGATGAACGGCCAGCACCTCGACGTCGCGGGCGTGCATCCCGGGCTGGAGCGACTGCTGCGCGACGACTCCAACCAGGTGCTGCTGGAGACGCTGGAGGCGTACCTCGACCTGGCCGGGAACGCGCACGCCACGGCCGAGCAGCTACGGCTGCACCGCACCACGCTCTACTACCGGCTGCACCGGGTGGAGCAGCTCGCCGAGACCGACCTCAAGGACGGCAACGAGCGGCTCTGCCTGCACCTGGCGCTGAAACTCGGCCGGCTCACCGGCCACTACCGACCGGCGAACTGAACGCCCCGGCCGCCGGGCCGCCGGTGCACGGCCTCCGGCCGCCGATGGTCCACTGTCGACACCCGGGCCGACGTGCGGTCAGGGGATCGACAGCACCGGTCGCACCGGGGTCTCGTCGGTGAGGCCGCCGTCGTAGACGACCTCGGCCAGCTCCGCCTCCCGGTAGGCGGTGGCGAGGGTGAGCCAGCTCAGGAAGCTGCCGTACCCGCCGCAGAGCGCCGAGCCGCCGTCACCGCCGCAGAGCACGGCCGGCTCGGTGGTGAACTCGGAGCGGTACGGGTCGTCGCCGATGACCAGACCGAACAGGTTCGGCTCCTGGATCAGCGGCACCTCGCCGTACGGCTCGCCCTCGGGATACTCGTCGCCCCAGCGGAACAGGGTGGCGGCTCCGGCGCCGCAGGCGTACTCCCACTCGTCCGGGGTCGGTGGTCGAAGGCCCCGGCGGGCGAGCCCGGCCATCAGCCAGGCGTGGTCGTACTCCCCCTCGCCGTCGTCGGGATCGGCCTCGTCGTCGACCGCCAGCAGCGTCCCGGTCTCCACCGAGCGCACGGCGACGAGCCGAGCCGGAACGGAGACCCGACGCGGCGGCGAGGTGCTCTCGGCGACGAAGCTCTGGAGCGGCCCGGTCAGCCCGTACTCGTCGGCAGCCTCGGCGAAGTCGGCGAGCTGCCGGGCGGTGGGGCGCAGGCGCTCCGCGTCATGGCCGAGCTGCACCGTACCGCCCGGCACCAGGGCGTAGCGGATACCGTCGCGGTCGAAGAAGGCGACCCGGCCGGTACGGCCGGCGTACCCGTGCGGGGCGGTGCCGGTGAGCCGGGCGTCGGTGCTCCGGGCGATGGCGGCGGCGGTACGGCCGGCACCCTCGTCGGAGAGGTCCAACCAGGCGGACAACGTGAGATCGGCATGCGACACCCGGGCATTATGCCCGCAGCCGGTCCTCCGCCGCCCGGCCACCGACGCCCCGGCAACCGGTCAGGTAGCCGGAGATCTGCTCGTCGGTCCAGCCGTGGCTGGTCCGCAGGCCACGGGCGATGGTGGCGAGGTACGCCGGGGCCGGTGGGTTCGACGACACGTCCCCGGCCCGCCAGGGCGCGGTGAGGGTGAGCACCGGGTGCCCGTCGAGGATGCCGGCGCAGATCACCGTCTCGTACCGGCCCGGCCCGGCACTGGCCCGACCGGCGGCGACGGCAGCGGCGACCAGGTCCAGCGGACCCTTCGGCAGCCGGTGCATCTCCTGCGCGGCGACGTCCGCGAACTGGTCGGCGGAGAGCAGGTACGCCCGGGCCGCGACCACACCGGGCAGCCCCGGGTCGTAGAAGGCCATCCCACCGGACCAGGTCCGTGATTCGAGCGCGAAGTAGATCGCGCCGGGAAGCAGAACCGGGCGGTCGGCTTGGGGCGGGCTGCCGTCCCGGCACCCTGGATGGTCACGCTGACCGCCCACCGGTCGGCCACCACCGAGGTAGCAGCCGAACCGGTCGGCGTCCAGGTTCGACCCGTACGCGGCGTACCAGACCGGGTCGAGACCGGCTACCGGGGCGCCGGGACGGCGGCTGATCAGGATCGGTTCGGGTTCGGCCATGAGCCACCTCAGTCCCGGGTCAGCAGATAGGCCCGATCCGGGTCGATCCGCACGTTGACGCTGGTGCCCTCGGCGAGAGCCTCCCGGGGGTCGGCGCCGGGATCGGTCACGGTCAACGTGCCGCTGGTGGTCTCGATCTCGTAGTCCACGGCCGGTCCGTGGAACGTCGAGCGGAGCACCAGGCCGATGCCGGTCCCGCCGTCGGTGACCGGCGTCAGCCTCATGGTCTCCGGCCGGGCCATCAGATAGGTGTTGTCGCCGTTCGCCGACACTGCCGGGTGGGCCGCCGCGGTCAACCGCTGCCCGAGGGCGTGCACCACCGCCCGGCCGTCGCTGACACTCTCCGGCACCACCTCGACGAAGTTGGCCCGCCCGATGAAGTCCGCGACGAAGACGCTCGCCGGGCGCAGGTAGATCTCTCCCGGCACGGCCACCTGCTCGACCCGTCCCCGGTTCATCACCACGATCCGGTCCGACATGCTCATCGCCTCGTCCTGGTCGTGCGTGACGTAGATGCTGGTGATCCCGAACATCCGCTGGATGCGCCGGATCTCCGCGCGCATCGAACCCCGCAACTTGGCATCCAGATTGGACAGAGGTTCGTCGAAGAGCAGCACCTTCGGCTGCACGACCAGGGCTCGGGCCAGGGCGACCCGCTGTTGCTGGCCGCCGGAGAGTTCGTGCGGGCTCCGGTCCTCCAGACCGACCAGATTCATGCTGGTCAGCGCCATCCGCATGCTGGTGGCAACCTCCTGGCGGCTGCGTCGCCGCAACCTGAGCCCGTACGCGATGTTCTCGCCGACCGTGAGGTGCGGAAAGAGCGCGTAGCTCTGGAACACCATCGCCATCGGGCGCCGCTGCGGTGGCATCGAGTCGATCACCTTGTCGTCGAGCCGGATCTGCCCGCCGGTGGCGTCCTCGAAGCCCGCGACCATCCGCAGCGTGGTGGTCTTGCCGCACCCGGACGGCCCGAGCAGCGTGATGAACTCGCCCGGCGCGACATCGAGGTCGACCGCCTCGACGGCGGTGACCGGGCCGGTACGGCTGGCGAACGTCTTGGTCAGCGCCGCCAGGCGCAGCCGTCCGCTGCCGGCACCGGCGGGCGCGGCGACGGCCAGGTCGGGCACCACTGTGGTCATCGTTTCGGCCTTTCGGTGTCGGTGGCGACGCGGTTCAGGCTGGCCCCCGCGCCGACGACGAGACGGATGAGCGCGAAGGCCGCCAGCACGATGGCGGTCAGCACGGTGCAGTAGGCGAAGGCCACCCCGTACCGGCCGGTGCTGGCGGCGCTCAGCACCTGGGAGGTGATGATCTTCGTCTCCGGTGTGACCAGCAGGACGATCGTCGAGATCGAGGTCATGCTGCGGGCGAAGCTGTAGCTCAGGCCGGTCAGCAGCGCGGGCCGGATCAGCGGCAGGGTCACCCGCCGGAAGGTGTGCAGCGGGCCCGCTCCGAGGTCCGTCGAGGCCTGCTCGATCTGCGGGTGGATCTGGGTCAGGGCCGCGACCGCGGTGCGCTGGCCGGCGGGGAGGCTCCGGATGACGTACGCGACCACGATCGCCGCCGCCCCACCGGCGACGGCGCTGCCGCCGACCAGGCTGGGAAAGACCTCGACCGGGCCGAGCCACCGCTCCGGCCGGTACGCGAGCACGAAACCGATGCCCAGCACCGTGCCGGGTACGGCGACCCCGAGCGTGCCGGCGAAGTCCAGCAGCCCGGCGGCCCGGCGCAGGTGCCGGACCACGAGCCAGGAGATGACCAGCCCGAAGACCGCCGCGACCGGGGTGGCGAGAGCCGCGAACACGACGGTGTCGCGCACGGCTTCCTGCCCCACCCCGGCGACCACCTCCCGGAGGTACTCCAGGGTCAACGTGTTGTCCACCCCGAAGACCCGGGTCACCGAACCGAGCAGCATCGTGCCGTAGACGCTGACGATGAGAGCCGCGGCCAGCAGCGCGAGACCGAAGATCGGCCACCGTACCCAGTTGTCGATCAGGTGTACCCGGCCCGACGGCCGCCCGGTGATGGTGGTCCGGACCTTGCGGTTCAGCCAGTACCGCTGCGCGACGTACAACCCGAACGAGGGCACGAGCAGGATGACACAGTAGACGGCGGCGCTGGTGGTGTCGTACTCGCCGGTGACCGCCAGGTAAGCCCGGCTGGCCAGCACCGTGTGGTCGCCGCCCAGAACGAGCGGGTTGGCCAGGTCGGCGATCGCCTCCACGAAGAGCAGCAGGAAGGGCGCCACCAGCCCCGGTGCCAGCAGCGGCAGGATGACCGTGCGCAGGGTCCGCCACCGGCTGGCCCCGAGGTTCATCGCGGCCTCCTCCAGCGCCGGGTCCAACCCGCGGAGCATGCCGAGCAGACCGAGGTACGCCACCGGGAAGAGCGACAGGGAGAGCACGAAGACCAGTCCGTCGAGCCCGTAGATGTCGTACTCCAGGCCGAGGAGGCCGTTGCTGATCACGCCCCGCCGGCCGTAGAGCACGACGGTTGCGGTGGCGACCGCGAACGGCGGACTGACGATCGGCACCAGCGCCACCACGTGCAGGATCCGCTTGCCCGGTACGGCGAGGCGGGTCTGGACGAAGGCGAAGAGGAAGCCGAGCGCCGTCCCGCAGAACCCGACCAGTACGCCCAGGACCAGCGTGTTGCGCAGGATCGCCAGGTCGACCGGGGAGCTGAGGAAGCGTGCGTAGCGCGGCAACGCCTCCGGACCGAACGCCGCCGCGAGGACGGCGACGAGCGGGACGACGCTGCCGATGGTCACCAGCCCGACGCAGGCGACGAGCAGCAGCCGGATGCCGAGGTCGAGCCGCCGCCGCCGGCGACGCGGTGGCGCCGCCGGGCCGGGGGCCAGCTCCGGATCGTGGATCATGGTGGTCATGACTTCGGCGCCTGGGCCACTTCGGCGTCGAACCGCCGGTTCAGCGCGGTCTTCGCCGCGCCCGCCGCCCCCGGGTCGTATTCGACCAGCCTGATCGTGCTGAGGTCGACGACCCTGTCCGAGACCTTCGCGCCCGGATTGGTCGGGAACTGGTACGACTTCACCGTCGGCCCGATCTCCTGTGCCTCGACCGTCAGCGCCCAGTCGATGAACTTCCGGCCGCTGTCAGGGTTCTTGGCGCCACCGACCAACGCCACCCCACCGGTCTCGTAGCCGGTTCCCTCTTCCGGAAAGGAGACCACCAGGTCGGGGAAGCCCGCCTCCTTGGCCGCCACGCAGTCGTGGGAGAAGATGACCCCGACCGCCACCTCGCCCCGGGCCGTCATCTGGGCGGGTGCCGCACCGGACTTGGTGTACTGCAACACGTTCGGGTGCAGCCGGCGCATGTACTCCAGCGCCTTGCCCTGGTCGCCGTCGGCAAGCAGCACCTGGGTCCAGAGCGCCGTGTACGCGGTGCCCGAGGTGGACGGATGGGCGATACCGATGTCCTTGGCGAGCAACGGATCGAGCAGGTCGGCCCAGGAGTCCGGCACCTCGACCCCGGCCTCTCGCAGCAGCTTCGGGTTGGCGCAGAACCCGAGCGCCCCGACGTAGACGCCGGTCCAGAGCCCGGACGCGTCCTTGTACCTGGCCGGGATCGCCCCGGCGTTCGGCGAGACGTACGCCTCCAGCATCCCCTCGGCAGCGCCGGCCGCGTAGCCGTCGGCCGGGCCGCCGTACCAGACGTCGAACTCGGCGTTGCCCCTACCGGCCTTGATCCGGGCCAGCGCCTCGCCGCTGGAGAGCCGCACGAAGTCGGCCCTGAGCCCGGTCGTCTTGCTGAACCGGGCCGTGGTCGCCGCGCACCACTCCTCCGTCCCGCCGCACACGACGTGCACGACGCCGCCGTCGGTCGTACCACCGGAGCCGTTGCCCGGCTCCCGGGCGCAGCCGGCGGCCAGGACGAGCACCGCCGCGCACCCCAGCCAGCTCACGCCGCGCCGAAATCGACTCGTCATCGGAGCCCGACCTCCCAGGTTGTCGCAGTGTTGCGGCCAGGTTAGGGGCGGGCGGCAGCGACTCCGGTAACACGTCCGTGAGCCCTGGTGACACCGCTGTTACCCGGATCCGCCCCCGAGGGTGTCACCCAGGGAGTCCGGCATCAGATAGCCGACACCGCGCAGGGTACGGATGTATCCCGCTCCGTCCGGGGTCGCCGCCAACCGGGAGCGCAGCCGGTAGACGGTGGACTTGACCACGTCCCGGCCGCCGATCAGGTCGGTCGTCCCCCACACCTCGCGGAGCAGGTCCTGCCAGGACTGCGGGGTGCCGCGTCGGGCCGCGAGGTGGGCGAGCAGCTGGAACTCGGTGTACGGCAGGTCGAGCTGACGACCGGCGAGTACGACGGTCCGGTTGGTCAGGTCGACCACCAGCTTGTCGACCCGGATAGCGGAGCCGGTGTCGCGGCGGCGGCGTACCAGCGCCTGGGCCCGCAGCGCCACCTCCCGGGGGTGGAACGGCTTCGTCACGTAGTCGTCGGCTCCGTGCTCCAGCCCGGCGATCACGTCGTCCTGTTGGGAGAGGGCGGTGAGCAGCATGATCGGGACCTCGGACCGGGCGCGGATGCGCTGGCAGAGGCTCAACCCGTCCATGGTCGGCATGAGCACGTCCAGCACGACCAGGTCGATCGGCCGGGTCCGCAGCAGGTGCAGCGCGGTCGCGCCGTCGTGCGCGACGAGCACGGAGAACCCCTGGGTCTGCAGGGCGAACTCGACGATCACCGTCATCTGCGGTTCGTCGTCGACGACCAGGGCCGTCGGGCCCGAACGATCGGACCCGGCTTCGACCGGAGCGGTCACGACCCGCTACCGGCCGGCGCGGTCCGGGGCAGGGTGAAGAGGAACGTGGTTCCCCGCTGCGACGCGGTGTGCACCATGATCTCGCCTCCGTGTAGCTCCACTATCGTCTTGGTGATGACCAGGCCGAGCCCGGTCCCGTCGGCCAGCGGTCGGCCGGTGGCGAACCGGTGGAACAGCCGGTGCCGCTCCTCCCGGCTCATCCCGGCCCCGTCGTCGGTCACGTAGACGGCGATCCCGGTGTCGATCGGCGTCACCCTGACGTCGATGCTGCCACCGGTGGTGGTGAACCGGCTGGCGTTGGAGAGCAGGTTGGTCATGGCCTGGGCCAGCAGCATCGGGTCGGCCTCGATCCTCGGCGTCACCTGCGGGGCGTCCAGGCTGATCCGCTGTTGCCGCTGCGCGCAGAGTGGACGCATCGCGGTGACGACGTCCCGGGCGACCACCGACAGGTCCACCCGTTCCAGTTTCGGGACGAAGAGCCCCGCCTCGATCTTCGCCTGGGTCAGCAGGCTCTCACAGAGCCCGATCACCTGGGTGGACTGGTGGTCGAGCACCTGGAGTAGCCGGCCCTGCGCCGGAGTCAGCGGACCCGGCATCCCCTCTCGGAGCAGGTCCACCGCCCCTTTGATCATGCTGAGCGGGGTTCGCAGTTCGTGGCTGAGCGAGGTCACCTGGTCGGCCCGCCGCTGCACCGACTGCTCCAACTCGACGAGTTCGGCCCGGAGCCGGGCGCGGCTGCGACGGCCGCGCAGCGCCATCAGACCCGCGCCGGTGAAACCACCGGCCAGCAGCGCGAGCGTCACGAGCCACATCGGTCCCATCCGTCGGCCGGGGTCCGGGTCACTCCGGCGGGTGTACGCCGGGGCGCCCGCCCTCCGCCGCCGCCATCGGGTCGAGCGGGCGGCGGAGGACGTCCTGAAGCTTGTCGATGTCGCTGATCGTACGCGCGTCACCGGGATCCGCGCTGTCGCCGGGCGACGGTCCCGGCCGGGCGGTCGGGGTCAGGCGGCCGGGACGTGCTTCTCCAGGTCGTCGAGGATCTTGCCGGCCGCGGTGACACCGATCCCGGTCATCCAGGTCTCGTCGGCCACCACGTACGCCTTGCCGGCCTTGACCGCCGGGAGGTTCTTCCAGAGGCTGCCGCCGGTCACCTTCGCCTGCTCGGCGGCGGCCTTCTCGCCGAACGCGGTGACGAAGATGATGTCCCCGTCGACCTCGGAGATCCGTTCCGGGCTCACCTTGTCGAACCGCTTGTCCTCCTTGTTCGCCAGCAGTTGGCGCTCCGGCCGGCCCAGTCCGACGTCACCGAGGACGAGGCCGGAGAAGGACTCCGGGCCGTACACCCGGATCTCGGTGGGCCGGAAACGGACGATCGAGATCTTCCGGGCGGCGGGGTCGCCGAGCTTGGCACCGAGGTCCTTCGCCCGCTTCTCGTACGCGGCCAGCAGGTCCTTGGCCTCCTGCTCCTTGCCGAGCGCCTGCCCGTCGAGGAGGAAGTTCTCCTTCCAGGTGATCCCGACCCGCTCGGTGAAGACGGTCGGGGCGATGGCGGACAGCTCGTCGTAGAACTTCTCCTGCCGGAACTTGCTGCCGAGGATCAGGTCCGGCTGGAGCGCGGTGATCGCCTCCAGGTCTGGCTCGGTGAGCAGGCCGACCTGCTTGATCCCGGCGACCTTCTCCGCACCGAAGTACGAGGGCCAGCCGGCCACCTCGCCGGCCTGCGCGGCGCCGATGGGCACCACCCCGAGCGAGAGAGCGGTGTCGATCTTGTCGGAGTCGAGTACGACGACCCGCTTCGGCTGCGCCGGCACCTCGGTGCTGCCCATCGCGTGGGTGACGGTCCGGGTGGCTGCCCCGGCCTCCTCCCCGACCACCGGGTCGCTGCTGGTGCAGCCGGCCAGGCCGGCGCCGAGGGCGGCGACGGTGAGCAGGGTTATGACTGTGCGGCGCATGAGGAACCTTTCTGCAGGGACAGCGTGCCCAGGGCCGGGACGACCAGTGGCGCCCCGGTCACCGGGCAGGGCACGACGACGCAGTCGAGCCCGAAGACGTCGCGGACCAGGTCCGCGGTGAGGATCTGCCGGGGCGGCCCGGCCGCGACCACCGCGCCGTCCCGCATCGCGACCAGGTGGTCGGCGTACCGGGCGGCCTGGTTGAGGTCGTGCAGGACGGCGACGACGGTCCGGCCGCGTTCGGTACGCAGCCGGTGCAGCAGGTCGAGCACCTCCACCTGATGGGCCAGGTCGAGGAAGGTGGTCGGCTCGTCGAGCAGCAGCGCCTCGGTGTCCTGGGCCAGCGTCATGGCGATCCAGACCCGCTGCCGCTGCCCGCCGGAGAGGGTGTCCACGGGGCGCTGCGCCAGCGCCGCGACGTCGGCCAGCACCATCGCCTCGCGGACCGCGACCTCGTCCTCCGGGGACCACTGCCGCCACCACCGCTGGTACGGCTGCCGCCCCCGGCCGACCAGGTCGAGCACGGTCACCCCCTCCGGCACCAGCGGGCTCTGCGGCAGTACGCCCAGCCGGCGGGCGACCGCCCGGGTCGGCAGGTCCCGGATCGCCTCCCCGTCGAGCAGCACCGCACCCCGGCGCGGGGTGAGCAGCCGGGCCATGGTCCGCAGCAGCGTCGACTTGCCGCAGGCGTTCGGTCCGACGATGACGGTGAACGCGTCGGCGGGCAGTTCCAGGTCGAGACCGTCGAGGACGGTCCGGTCCTCGTACCCGACCGTGAGATCGCGGGTGGAGAGCATCTAGGAGACCTTCCGTCGGCCACGGAGCAGCAGGTAGATCAGGTACGGCCCGCCGAGGGCGGCGGTCAGTACCCCGGCCGGAAGCTGGGTGGGGGCGAAGAGCCGGCGGCCGGCGAGATCGGCGAGGACCACCAGCAGAGCCCCGACCAGGGCGGCGCAGAACAGCGGCGGCCGTTCGGCCCGGACCAGCCGCCGGGCCATCTGCGGGGCGGCCAGGGCCACGAAGTCCACCGCGCCGACCTGCGCGGTGACCATCGCGGCGGCCAGTACCCCGGTGGTGGCCAGGCCGACCCGGCGGGCGACCGGGCGCAGCCCGATTCCCCGCGCGGTGTCGTCGTCGAGTGCGCTGCCGTTGAGCGCCCAGCCGGCCCAGGCCAGCACCGGCAGCAGCACCAGCAGGGTCACCCCGAGGTACGCCGCCTCCGTCCAGCCCTTGCCGGCCAGCGTGCCGACCAGCCAGATCTGCGCCCGGATCCCGTCGATCGGGTCCGCCGAGAGCATCACCACCTCGGTCAGCGCCCGCAGCGCCACCGCGACGGCGACCCCGGCCAGCACGAACCGCTGTGCGGCGAGCCCGTGCCGCAGACCGAGCAGCAGCACCGCGACCGCCGCGAGGAGTCCACCGGCGAGCGCGGCGGGGGCGATCAGTGCGGCGCTCGCCCCGGTGGTCAGCGCCACTGTGGCGGCGAGTCCGGCCCCCTGGCTGACGCCGATGACGTCGGGACTGGCCAGCGGGTTGCGGGCGACGGTCTGGATCAGCGTGCCGGCGATGCCGAAGACCGCCCCGACCGCCACCGCCAGGACCACCCGGGGCAGCCGCAGTTCGAGGACGACGAGGTCGTAGCGGGTGCCGGTACCGAGCAGCGACGCGAGTACGTCCTGCGGGGCGACGTACGGGGTGCCGAGCGACAGCGCCAGCACCACGGCGGCGGCGAGCAGCACGACCAGGACCCCGCCGACCAGCAGCGGCCGGTGCCGTACGACCAGCCGGGTGGGGCCGAGCCGGAGCTGGGTACGCCCCAGCGGCACCGCCGTCGTCGTCTCGCTCCGGCCGGTCACGCGGTCACCACCCGGGCCCGACGGATCAGCACGACCAGCAGCGGCGCGCCGAGCAGCGCGGTGACGATGCCGGCCGGGACCTCGCCGGGCGGCGCGACGAGCCGGCCGATGACGTCGGCGGAGAGCAGCAGCGCCGGCCCGAGCAGTGCCGCCACCGCGAGGGTCCAGCGATGGTCGGCGCCAACCAGGGCGCGGGCCAGGTGCGGCACGGCGAGCCCGACGAACGCGATCGGCCCGGCCGCGGCGACCGCCGCCCCGATCATGAGTACGGCACCCGCTCCCCCGGCGAGCCGGACCAGCCCGATCCGGTGGCCGAGCCCGCGGGCGACGTCGTCGCCGAGCGCGAGCGCGTCGAGGCCACGGGCGGCGAAGAGGGCCAGCAGGACGCCGGCGACCACGAACGGTGCGACCTGGCCGGCGACGGCGGCGTCCCGGCCGGTCAGACCGCCGACGACCCAGAAGCGGTACTCCTCGAAGGTGCGGGCGTCGACGGTGAGCAGGGCGATCACCGTCGCGCCGAGGCTGGCGTCCAGGGCGACGCCGACCAGGGCCAGGGTCACCGGGCTGGCACCCTCGCGGGCCCGGTTGGCGATGCCGAAGACGAGCAGGCCGGCGAGGAGTGCACCGACGACACCGAACCAGACGTACCCGGCCAGGCTGGCAACCCCGAACACCGCGATGGCGAGCACCACGCCGAGGGACGCGCCGGCGCTGACCCCGAGGATCCGTGGCTCGGCCAACGGGTTGCGGGTCAGCGCCTGGAGCAGTACCCCGGCCAGCGCGAGCGCGGGACCCACCACGAGGCCGAGCAGGGTACGCGGGACGCGCAGTTCCCGGACGATGGTGCTCGCCTCGCCGCCGTCCGGTGCGATGAGCGCGTGCCACACCTGGGCGGGTGCGAGCGGCTTGCTGCCGAGTGCGAGACTGGCCAGTACCGTCAGGACCAGCAGTACGCCCACCGCACCGGTGACCGCGACGCGCCGGCCGACCCGGCGGCTCGGCCGGGTTCCGGTCCTGGTGACCTCGGCCGCTACCGTCGTCACGATGTTTCCCCGCACCCTTCGAATTAGGTTCGGCTAACCTTACGATTCCCGACCTGGCGCGCCTAACCGGGATGACGGATCTCACCGCCGCGACCTGCACCGGAGCACCGGGCGGAGCAACCCGGCGCCGATGCCACACCCGGACCTCACACTCGGCAACCGATCGTTGACCAAGAGCGGCCGAGGTGGGCGTTACCCGGCCGGCACGACGGCCGATACCGTCGCCGGATGCCGGACGCGATCTTTGCCCACCCGCTGCTCGCACCCGTCTACGACGCCTTCGACGGAGACCGCGACGACCTGCCCGGCTATCTCGCGATCGCCGACGAGCTGGCCGCGGGTACGGTGCTCGACGTCGGTTGCGGCACCGGATCGCTGGCGATCCTGCTCGCTCGGCACGGCCGTTCGGTGGTGGGCGTCGACCCGGCCGAGGCGTCGTTGCGGGTCGCGCGAAGCAAGGACCGGGCGGGACAGGTCCGCTGGATCCACGGTGACTGCACGGCGCTGCCACCGATCGAGGCCGATCTGGCGACGATGACCGGTAACGTCGCCCAGGTCTTCCTGACCGACGACGACTGGGCGCGGACCCTCCAGGGCATCCACGCCGCGCTCCGCCCGGACGGCCACCTCGTCTTCGAGACCCGGCGGCCGGAACGCCGTGCCTGGCAGGAGTCGGCGGGCACGGTGCACCCGGTCACCCTGGAAATCCCGGGCACCGGTCCGGTGCAGCGGCGCCTGGAGGTCACCGACGTCAGCCTTCCGTTCGTCTCCTTCCGGTACGTCTACCGGTTCCTGGCGCACGGCACGGTCGTCACCTCGGACTCCACCCTCCGGTTCCGGCAGCGCGACGAGGTGACGGCGAGCCTTGCCGCCAACGGCTACCGGGTCCTCGACGTGCGCGACGCACCGGACCGTCCCGGCCGGGAGTTCGTCTTCGTCGCCCGACGCACGCCCTGACGCGGCGGCGCCACCGGAACAGCACTCCAGCTTCCCGCCGCCCGGCCAGGCAGTGCCGGAGCGGCGGGCCGAGCCGGTCGGCGACGGAACCGGGGTCAGTCCGGCGGGACGGCGCCCGCGAGCGCCCCGGCGCGGAACCGGTTGGCGGGGCGGGGCAGGCCGTAGTTGTCCCGCAGGGTACGACCGGGGTAGGCGGTACGGAACAGCCCCCGCCGTTGCAGGATCGGCACCACCTGCTCGACGAAGGCGACCAGCCCGGAGGGGAGCACCGGCGGCATCACGTTGAAGCCGTCCGCGGCCCCGTGCTGCCACCACTCCTCGATCGCGTCGGCGACCTGCTCCGGCGTACCGGCGAAGGTGCGGTGCCCGCGACCACCGCCGAGCCGACCGATGAGCTGGCGTACGGTCAGCCGCTCCCGGCGGGCCAGCGCGACGATCAGGGCACGGCGGCTCTTCGCCCCCTCGATCTGCTCCTCGTCCGGCAGGTCTGCCGGCAGTTCCCGGTCCAGGTGCAGGTCGTCCGGGGAGATGCCGAGCGTGATCGCGAGCTGCCGCCTGGCGTGCTCCGGGACGATCAGCCGGTCCAGCTCGTCCGCCAGGGCGTGCGCCTGGGCCTCGGTGCCGCCGAGTACCGGCACGATGCCGGGGAGGATCTTGATCCCCTCCGGGTCCCGCCCCAGCGCCCGGGTCCGGGCCTTCAGCTCGGCGTAGAACGCGCGCGCCTCGGCCAGGGTCTGCTGGGCGGTGAAGACCGCCTCGGCGTACCGGGCGGCCAGTTCCCTGCCGTCGGCGGATGAGCCGGCCTGGACCAGCAGCGGATAGCCCTGCGGCGGGCGCGGCACGTTGAGCGCCCCGGCCACCTTGAAGAAGCGCCCGACGTGCCCGGGTGGGAAGATCCGGTCCTGGTCGCCCCAGACCCCGGCCGCCTTGTCGCCCAGCGCGGCGTCGTCGGCCCAGCTGTCCCAGAGCTTGCGGGACACCTCGATGAACTCGGCGGCGCGCTCGTAGCGGTCCCGGTGTGCGGGCAACTCGTCCAGGTTGAAGTTGCGGGCCGCGTCCGCACCGGCGGTGGTGACGATGTTCCAGCCGGCCCGGCCGCCGCTGACGTGGTCCACCGAGGCGAACCGCCGGGCCAGGTTGAACGGCTCGTTGTAGGTCGTGGACGCGGTGGCGATCAGTCCGATCTGCTCGGTCACCCCGGCCAGCGCGGTGAGCAGTACGGTCGGCTCCAGCGCCCCCGACGGCCGGCGGCCGACGTTGTTCCACAGCACCGGGCTGTCGGCCAGGAACACCGAGTCGAGCTTGCCGCGCTCGGCGATCCGGGCCAGTTCCTGGAAGTGCCGGACGTCGGTGTGCGCGAACGGGTCGCTCTCCGGCAGCCGCCAGGCCGCCTCGTGATGCCCGACCCCCATCAGGAACGCGTTCAGGTGCAGGGTGCCCGGCCGTCGACTCATCGGGGGCCCTCCTCGGTGGAGGTGACGCCCAGGGCGGCGAGCAGCCGCTCGCGGTGTTCCAGGAAACGCGGGTGCCGGTGCTGGCGCGGCGCCGGCAGATCGATCGGGATGTCCACGGTGATCCGGCCCTCCTCGAGCACCAGTACCCGGTCGGCGAGCGCGACCGCCTCGTCCACGTCGTGGGTGACCAGCAGCACCGCCGGCCGGTGCCGCTGGCAGAGTTCCCGGAGCAGGCGGTGCATCCGGATCCGGGTCAGTGCGTCCAGCGCGCCGAACGGCTCGTCGGCGAGCAGCAGCCTCGGCTCGCCGACCAGCGCGCGGGCCAGCGCGACCCGCTGCTGCTCGCCGCCGGAGAGCTGGTTGGGCCAGGCCCGTTCCCGGCCGGCCAGCCCGACCTCGGCGAGCCGTTCCCGGCCGCGCCGGTACGCCGCCGCGCCCCTCGACCCGAGGACCACGTTGGCCAGTACCCGCTGCCAGGGCAGCAGCCGGGCGTCCTGGAAGATCACCGAGGAGTTCGCCGGTACGTCGACCTCTCCGGCACCGGACACGTCCGGGTCGAGCCCGGCCAGCGCCCGCAGCAGGGTGCTCTTGCCCGAGCCGCTGCGGCCCAGCAGGGCGACGAACTCGTTCTCGCCGATCTCCAGGTCGAGCCCGTCGAGCACGGTACGCCCGCCGAAGCGCCGGCTCAGGCCCCGCACCCGGACCACCCGCCGGGTACCGGGATCGTCCCGGGTGTCGACGGTCAGTCCGCCAGGGTGCGTCGCCATGACAGTGCCCTCCTCTGCACGAGCCGGACGGCGCCGTCGGAGAGCAGTCCGAGGATGCCGTAGAGCACCAGACCGACGATGATGATGTCGGTCTGGCCGTACTGTCGGGCCAGCTCCATCAGGTAGCCGATCCCGCTGGTCGAGTTGATCTGTTCGACCACCACCAGGGCGAGCCAGGCGGAGACCACCGCGAAGCGCAGCCCGAGCAGGAAGCCGGGGAGCGCGCCCGGCAGCACCACCCGGCGGACGAACTCGGCGGGGCGCAGCCGCAGCGACTCGGCCAGTTCCACATAGCGCGCGTCGATGCCGCGCAGTCCGTTGTGGGTGTGGATGTAGACCGGTACGAGGACGCCGAGCACGATGGTGACGACCTTCATCCGCTCGTCGATGCCGAGCCAGAGGATCAGCAGCGGCAGCAGCGCGAGTGCGGGGATGGCCCGCTTGATCTGGACCGGCCCGTCGATGATCGCCTCGCCCCACCGGCTCAGCCCGGCGACCAGGGCGAGCACCGTGCCGATCAGCACCCCGAAGACCAGGCCGAGTCCGGCCCGCTGCGTGGAGATCAGCAGGCTCTCCTGGAGCCGACCGCTGGCGATCAGGTCGCCGGTGGTGGCCAGCACCGTCCACGGCGCCGACAGGGTCCGCTCGTCGAGCAGGCCGGTCAGCGACCCGACCGACCAGACCGCGAGCAGCAGCAGCGGTCCGACGGCCGCGCCGAACGGGATCGGCCGGCCCGGTCCGAGCCGGCGTCGACGACGGGCCTCCGATCGGGGTACGGCGGGAGCCGACGGCCTGCGCCGCGGTCTGCGGACCGTCGCCGGACCCGGTCGGGTGGTCACCGGATCAACCTGGGTGGTCACTTCACTCCCTCCCGGAACGCGGCGGCGCCGAGCGGCTCGTAGCGCCGGTCGTACAGGTCGGCCGCGTCCAGCGGCCTGTTTCCGGTCTCCTTCGCGAGCAGGTCGACGGTCTGCTGGTGCCGGGCGATCACCTCGGACCACCCGGCCGGGATCTCCGGCACCCCGGCGTTCTCGACCAGCCATCGTCCGTCCTGTTCGGACAGTCCCTGGTCCCTGACGTAGTACCGGTCGATCCACTCGTCCGGGTTCTGCGCGATCCACACCCAGGCCCGCGCCCAGCGCTGCACGTACTCGCGGATCGCCGCCGCCTTCGCGGAATCCTGGAGTACCCGCTCCGGGGCGTAGAGGTGGCCGGGGTCGTCGCGCAGGCCGTGCGGGATGGCGGTGGCGCCGTCCCTGCCGTACTTCGACAGGTAGCGCTTGATGTTGATGCCGCCGATCGGCGCCACGTCGACCTGCCGGCTGGCCAGCGCGGTCGGGTACACGTCACCGGTGCTGGCCAGTTCCACCAGCTTGACGTCGTCCCTGGCCAGTCCGGCCCGGTGCAGCACCCGCAGCACCAGCGCGCCCTGCGCCTGCCCGGGACTGTAGGCGATCCGCTTGCCGCGCAGGTCGGCGAGGCTGCCGACGCCGGCACCGGGGGCGACGCCGAGCTGGTAGATCGGGTGGTTGACCGGGTCCTGCCGGAACTTGGCCGCGACGATCCGGGTCGGCAGCCCGGTCCAGGCGGCGTGGATCGGCGGGATGTCGGCGACCGCGCCGACGTCGAGCGCGTCGGCGCGGAACGCCTCCAGGGTTTCCGGGCCGCCGCTGAGGTTCGCCCAGGAGACCTCGAAGCTGAACCTCTCCGCCTCGCCGGAGAACTCGATCGCCTTCTGGATCTCCTTGTCGCCGACCCGCAGCACCGTGCCGTCGGGTACCTCGGCGGGCAGGGGCGCGTCGAAGGCGAGCCGGACCGTGGGGGCGTCGTCGCCGGCACAGCCGGCGAGCCCGGCGGCGGCCACCCCGAGGGCGGCGCCGAGGAGGGTACGCCGGCGGAGTACCGGCGGCCCCTGGCGGAGGAGGGCGGGATGGGGCGGAGATGGCATGGCGGACTCCTGCGCGACGGGCCCGGTCGGGCCGGCGGACTGGATCGAAGGTGGGGCGGCGGGGTGTTCAGGCGGCGAGGGAGGCGTAACGCCCCATGTGGTAGAGCAGCGGCGCGTCGCCGTCCTCGGTGTGTGCACCGGCCAGCGGCTCGGCCAGCACGATCGCGTGGTCACCGGCGACCACCCGCTCGGCGACCCGGCAGACCAGCCAGGCCACCGGCCCGTCCAGCAGCGGCACGCCGTACGGGCCGGGTCGCCAGCCGGGATGCTGGGCGAACCGGTCGATGCCGCTGGTCGCGAAGGTACGGGCCACCTCGTGCTGCCCACGCGCCAGCAGGTGTACGGCGACGTGTCCGGTACGGGCCACCGTCGGCCAGCTCGACGACGTCCGGGACAGGCAGAAGGAGACCAGCGGCGGGTGCAGCGAGACCGAGGTGAACGAGGTGGCGGTGAAGCCGACCGGTGGTTCTCCGGCCGCGGTCACCACGGTCACCGCGGCGGCCTGCCGGCGCAGCAGTGCCCGGAACCGCGTCCCGTCGATCGGGCTGTGCGCAGGTACGTCGATCGGCGTCGCGTGGGTGATTGTCATGACGTCTCTCCTAGCCGTCCGGCCGCCGACGGCGGCAGATGGGCAGCGACCATCCCCGCTGCTGGTCCACTCCGGAGGGTGGTACCGACATCGGGTGGCCGGAAGGGATGTGCGGTGGTGCGTGCAGGTGTGCATCGGCGCACGAGGGCGTGCGAGGGCGTGTGGTGCTCAGCCGGCGCGGCCGGAGCAGACCCGGCAGCCGCCGGGCCGGCCAGCGCGCGGTCGCCCGCACGACGGTGTGCGGCGGGGTGACGTGCGACGGATCAGCGGGCGGCGGGATGCGCGGGCGGCCCGGCGCCGCGACCGGCGGGGAGCCGGGGGGTCGAGGTCAGCGGGGACAGCCCGCGCTGGCGTGACGCGCCAGGTCGATGTGCAGCCGGCTGACGAGGTGGAGGATGAATCGCCGCTGCATGTGATCCATCCTGCGGCGCCCTCAGGAACCGGTCAACGCCCTTCCAGAGTGTGAGAATCGACCGTAGTCGAGCCGTCAGCGGGACGGGCACCAGGCGCGAAACATCGGTAACGCTCGTGGCCTTATCCGTGTAACAGCAGCTAAACAACGATGTGACTTCGACGATGTCGAAGACGGCGAGCCGGCGCCGACAACCTACTAAGCCGATGGGGTTTTGGATATATCGCGCCACCGGCGCCGCGCGGACCGGCAGGGCGAGTCCTTCCCTGTGGAAACCCTTGGCGGAAGGCGAACGACCGTGCTATCAATGCGGGGTGAGCAAGGGTGCGGCCACCCGACAGGCGGTGCTGGCGGAGGCGACCGAGGTCGCCAGCCGGCTCGGTCTCGGCGGCCTGACGATCGGCTCGCTCGCCGCCCGGCTCGACATGTCCAAGAGCGGGCTCTTCGCGCACTTCCGCTCCAAGGAGGCGCTGCACCTCCAGGTGCTCGCCTACGCCCGGGACGCCTTCAGCGCCGAGGTGGTCCGTCCCGCGCTGCGCGCCCCCCGGGGAGAGGCCCGACTGCGGGCCCTCTTCGAGAATTGGATAAACAGCGTCGATGTCGCCGCCGGCTGCCTTTTCGTCTCGGCCTCCACCGAGTTCGACGACCAGCCGGGCGCGGTCCGGGACCAACTGGTCGCCGACCACAAGGACCTCGCCGACGTCATCGCGCAGATCTTCCGGACCGGGATCGCCGAGGGCCAGTTCGACGAGGCCGCCGATCCGGAGCGGTTCGCCCACGACCTGCACAGCGTCATGCTCGGCGCTTTCCACGCGCAGCGCCTGCTGAACGACCCGCGCACCGAGACCTGGACCCGGCAGGCCTTCGAGGCCCTGCTCGACGCCGCACGACCGAAGTCCGGCTGAACGACCACAACCCCGAGGAGCCGTCATGCCCAGTCCACACGTCCGGAGCAAAAAAAGCACGATCGTTCGTTCCTTTCGCCGAGCCGCCGTCGTCGGTACGTTCCGGGCCCTCTTCGGTACCCTCGAACACCTCGAACACCTCGAACACCTCGCGCCGGAGGCCGGCGGCCGGCTCGCGCTGCGGCTCTGGTGCACCCCGCCCCGCCGCCGCACCACCGCACCCACCCTGCCGGCCGGACCCGCCGGAGCCGCCACCTTCACCGGCCCGTACGACGGCGCCCCCTTCACCGTCGACGTCACCGGCGGTACGGTCACCGGCCGGGCCTGGGGCAGCGGCCCCTTCGTCTACCTGGCACACGGCTGGGGCGGTTCGGCCAGCCAGATGCACGGCTTCGTCCCCACGCTGGTGGCGGCCGGATACCGGGTGGTCGCCTGGGACGCGCCCAGCCACGGCCGGTCCGGACCGGGCGCGCTCGGCCCACACCGCAGCACACTCGCCGAGTTCGCCGACGCGCTGGTGGCGGTCGTCCGGGCCCACGGTCCGGCGCACGCCGTGATCGCCCACTCGCTCGGTGCCAGCGCGACCGGGCTCGCCGTCCTCGACGGGCTGCCGGTACGCCGGCTGGTGATGGTCGCGCCGATGGCCGACCCCCTCCCCTACATCCAGGCGTTCCAGCGGACGCTCGGCATCGGCCCGCGGGTCGGTGCCCGGCTCATCGCCCGGATGGAGTCGCTGGTCGACCGGCCGATCGCCGACTACGACCTCGGAGCGCGGGCCCGCGCGGCGGGTCAACTGCCGCCGCTGCTGGTCGTGCAGGACCGCAAGGACCGTGAGGTGGACCCGGCCGACGGCGTCACCATGGCCACCGCCTGGCCCGGCCGGCTGCACCGCACCACCGGGCTCGGGCACGCACGCATCCTGGCCGATCCCGAGGTCGTACGCCGGGTGGTCGACTTCGTCCACCACGCCGAGAGCGAGAACGAGAACGGAACCTACGTCGTGCCGCGCGGCGCCGCCGGCACCGGCCCGGCCCCGGGTGCCGCGCCCCGGAACGGATCGACCGTCACCGGCTCCGCCGACGGGTCACGGCTGCCCGGCGGGGCCACCGGACCGGCCGGGACACGACCGCAGCCAGGCACCGGCCAGGTGCCCCCGGCAGGACGGGAGGAGACCCTTCCGGTACCGCAGGAGGTGGTGTGACGGGCGGCGGTCCCGCGATGGGCTGACCCCGCCGGGTACCGGCCCGGAACGTGAAACCCCGTGCCACACTTGCCGGATGCGGCGCCTGGTGATCCTCGTGGCTGCGGCGGTGCTGGCGCTTCCGGCGGGGGGCGCGGCGGGCGAGCCGGCCGCCGCCGGGCAGGTGCCGGCCGGCAGCCGGGCCACCGCCGGCACCCCGGTCTGCACGGTCGACGACGAGCGGTTGCCCGAGGTGTCCGGGCTGGCCGCCACCGACGACGGCTACGTGGTGGTCAACGACAGCTCCGATGTGGACAGTCGGCGACGGATCTTCTTCCTCGACCGGGACTGTTCGGTCACCCGCACCGTCCGCTACCCGTCGCGCCCCCGGGACACCGAGGACCTGGTTCGGGCGCCGGACGGCACGATCTGGATCGGTGACATCGGCGACAACGACCGGGTACGCGAGACGGTGGCGCTCTGGAAACTGGCCCCGGGTGCCCGGTCGCCGGTACTGCACCGGGTCAGCTATCCGGACGGCGCGCACGACGCGGAGGCGTTGCTGCTCTCCGGCGACGGCACCCCGATCATCGTCACCAAGGACTCCGGCACCCCGGGGCTCTACGCCCCGGCCCGGAGCCTGCGGGCCGGACAGACCACCCCGCTGCGCAAGGTCGGCCAGTTCACCCTGCCGAGGAGCAGCACCAGCAACCCCTTCTCGATCTTCGGCCGGCAGCTCGTCACCGGCGGCGCGGTCGCCCCGGACGGCAGCCGGGTGGTACTGCGCACCTACGCCGACGCCCTGGAGTTCGACGTCACCGACGGCGACGTGGTCCGCGCCGTCACCGAGGGGACGCCCCGGATCATCCCGCTGCCCGACGAACCGCAGGGTGAGACGGTGACGTACGGCCCGGACGGGACGACCCTGCTGACCCTCTCGGAGAAGGCCGAGGGCGAGTCCGCCGCCGACCCGGTGCTGCTGCGCTATCCGTTGGCGAACCGGGAGCCCAAGCCCTCCTCGTCGGCCGGTGCCGCCGCCCCGGCGTCGCCGGACGACACTCGTCTCGACCGGGACCGGGCGGCGGAGTCGAGCCAGGAGGTGACCGGCCGGTTCGTCGGCGCGGTCGCACTGACCCTGCTGTTCCTGGTGGCGGTCGGCGGATTCGCCATCTGGCGGGCCCGCCGCCGGCCGTCCGGCCGGGGTCGATAGCCGGCACCCGGGCCGAGCAGATGTGGGGGCGACGCGGGCCTACTGGAGCCCCACCGAGCGCCTGGCACTGGTCAACGCGGCCTGCTGCTCCCCCGGGAAGTAGCCCCACGGCCAGGACGACGCCCGCTCGCCGCCGCGCTCCAGGTGGGTCCGGGCCCGGTCGCGTACTCCCGCCCTGCTGTAGTAGGCGCCGAACATCTGGTGCGCCACCATCAGCCAGGGATGGTCGGCGTAGGCGGCGGCACCGGCGAGGAACCGGTCCGACGCCGCGTCGACCTCGGCCCGCGCGCCGCGCTTCTTCAACGGGCCGCTGGTCATCACCCGGTACATCCGCGTCGCCAGGTTGCCGACCATCCAGCCGTCGACCCAGACCTCGATGTACGCCTGCGGCGCGAGCGACCACAGCGGGTGCCCGTCCGGCAGGGTGGTGCGGCGCTCACGCGTGAAGCCGAGCATCTGGTCGGTGCTGCCGTACCACTTGCGGCACAGGATGCTCAGCCGCTGGTGGTTGCCGAGGAACGAGTCCGGAGCGAGCGCGAGCAGCCGGTTCCAGATCGCGTGCGGCTCGTCCGGGTGGATCGGGGCCGCCTTGGCGACACTCTGCATGACCGTCCACGGCGCCGGGTCGTCCGGCGCCAGTTTCGCCGCCAGTCGCAACATGTCCCGGGACTCGCGGGACAGCTCCAGCAATCCGCGTACCTGCCGTTCCGAGGTGTACTTCAGCTGAGCCGCGCCGCGCGCGGCCCACGCGGCGGAGCGCATGGCCGAGCCGGACAACAGCCACCAGTGCGGGTCGTCGGCGGCCCGTTCCGCCTCGGCCCGCAGGGTGCCGAGCTGCGCGATCCCGGCGTCGCCCAGTACGTCGACGTAGAGTTCACGGCGTTCCGGGCCACCGGCGCTCTCGGCCAGGGCCCGGTACGCCGGGATCGGGTCGCCGGAGGCCAGGGCGTCGACCGCGTGTTGCAGCACCGGGTCGGACCAGGCCAGGTTCATGTCGCTCGGCAGAGTCACGGCGGCGGACACTATCAGGTCCCGTCCGCGCCCCGCTGGCCGTGACGACCCCGTCGGCCCATTGCCGGCGCGGGTCAGCTCCCGTCGGCGCCGTCGAAGAGTCGGCGGTACTCGCCGTAGCCCTCGCGTTCGAGGTCGGCCAGCGGTACGAAGCGCAACGAGGCGGAGTTCATGCAGTACCGCATCCCGCCCCGGTCCCGTGGGCCGTCGTCGAAGAGATGGCCGAGGTGGCTGTCCCCGTGCGCCGACCGCACCTCGGTACGCACCATCCCGAGAGTCGTGTCGTCGATCTGCACCACGTTCGCCGGTTCGATCGGCGCGGTGAAACTCGGCCAGCCGGTGCCGCTGTCGTACTTGTCGACGGAGGCGAACAGCGGCTCGCCGGAGACGACGTCGACGTAGATGCCGGGTTCCTTGGTGTCCCAGTAGGCGTTCCGGAACGGCGGTTCCGTGCCGCTCTCCTGGGTGACGTGGTACTGCTGCTCGGACAGCCGGGAAATGGCCTCCGGGTCCTTGCGGTACTCCTTCGACACCACCAGTCCTCCTTGCCCGGATCCTGCCCGGACGGGTACGCCGGGCACTGCACCACCACCGGCCGGCGCTGGTCGCGCGGGCGGCAGAGCCGGAGTTTGCTACCCGGCCGGCGGCGCCGGAAACCCTGGCCGCGCCGTGGGTGGTCCGGGGCACCCGCTCGGGGGCGGTCGGGCCGGTGCGCCCGGCGGGTTCCGGGTCCGGGCACCCGAGCCGGAACCACCGGCGACGGCCGGCTCACCACCGGTGGGCCGCCCCTTCGGCGCCGACGACGGTCCCGACGACCTGGCCCGGATGGTCGAGCCTGGCGAGCTTGCTGCGCACCTCCCCCGCCTCGATGTGGTCGACCTCGCCGAGCACCTCCAGCGCCTCCCGCCAGACGTCGGCGGCGGCGCGCAGGTCACCGAAGGCGTGGTGGGTGTCGCCGAGATGCGACAGCGTGATGCCCTCCAGGTGGCGGTCACCGATCGCCCGGTAGAGCCGCAGCGCCTGGTCGTAGCAGCGCAGCGACCGGTCCCGGTGGCCGAGGTGGTGGTGCGCCCGCCCGAGACTCCCCCAGGTGTTGGCCTGACCGTTGCGGTCGTCGAGTTCCTGGAGCTGGGCGAGGGCCTGCTCGCAGTAGGCCAGTGCCGAGGAGTGGTCGTCCAGCAGGGTGAGGCACCAGCCGACCGCGTTGCGCGCCCGCGCCTCCCCGTGCCGATTGCCGGCCGCCTCGAGCAGTCCGAGCCCCCGCCGGGCGTGGTCGAGCGCCTCGGAGAGCCGACCCCGCCGTTCCCACATCAGCGCCAGGTTCAGGTGCGTGTGGCCCTGCCCGACCTGGTCACCGGCATCGCCGTACAGCTCCAGCGCGTTGCGGAGCTGGGCATCCGCGTCGTCGAGCCGGGCCAACCGGGTGTAGGCCCGGGCGAGAAACCGGTGTGCGACGGCCTCGGCCGCCGGGTCGGCCAGCCGGCGCGCGGCGGTCACCGCGGCGCGCTGGGTGGCGACCAGGTCGTACCAGTGGCTGCTGCGGTCCAGATAGGTGGCGAGGATCCAGCCGAGCTGCCACGTCCGGGCGTCCCGCCCGGTGCTGGCGGCGTACTCGAGGACGGCCAGCAGCACGAGACGCTCGGTGGCGAACCAGTCCAGCGCCCGCTGGTGGTCCACCGGTTGCTCCCGGGTGACCCCGGGACGGATCCGGCCGAGCGGAAGGGGCGCCGGCTCGGTCCGCAGCAGGGCGTCGGCGGCGTCCCCGCTGTGCAGGTAGTGGTCGAGCAGCCGGTCGACGGCGGCCCGGCGCCGCCGCTCCGAGTCGACCCGTTCGGCCACCTCGGCCGCGTACGCCCGCAGCAGGTCGTGCGGGGCGTACCGGCCGTTGGACCGTTGTCCGACCAGGTTGGACCGGGTCAGTTCGGCCAGCGTCTCGCGGGTCTCGGCGAGCGGCCGGCCGGCGAGGCTGGCAGCGGCGGCGGCCGAGAGGTCCGGCCCGGGGTGCAGGCCGAGCAGCCGGAAGAGTCGCGCGGCGGCGGGGCTGAGCGACCGGTACGACCAGGAGAAGACCGCCCGCAGGTCGGTGGTCGGGTCACCGGTGCTCAACGCGTCCAACCGGTCGGCACCCCGGCGCAACTGGCCGGCCAGCTCGCCGAGGGAGAGGTTCCGGCTGGTGGCGACCCGGGCGGCCACGATCGCCAGCGCCAGCGGCAGCCCGGCGCACCGGGCCAGGATCTCGGCCACCGCCTGCGGCTCGTCACCGGTCGGGGACCCGCCGATTCGACGCAGCAGCAGTTCGCGGGCCTCCCGGGCCGGCAGCGGTTCGACCGGTACCGGTCCGGCACCCTCGATGGCGACCAGGTCTGCCAGCCGGGCCCGGCTGGTGACCACGGCGAGGCAGCCGGGACCGCCGGGCAGCAGCGGGCGGACCTGGGCGGCGTCCCGGGCGTTGTCCAGCAGCACCAGCATCCGCCGGTGGAACATCTGGCTGCGGTAGAGCGCCGCCTGGGCGTCCAGGTCGGTCGGGATCCGCCTGGCGGGCACCGCGAGCGCGTCGAGGAACTGCCGCACCGCCTCGGCCGGATCCACCGCCGGGCCGGCGGGGTCGAAGCCGCGCAGGTTGACGTAGAGCTGGCCGTCCGGGAACCGGTGCGCCACCTGGTGCGCCCAGTGCACCGCCAGGGTGGTCTTGCCGACCCCGGCCGTGCCGGAGACCACGGCGATCACCGTCGCGCCCGGTCCGGGCGGCCGGGTCGCCCGGTCCAGCAGACCGTCGAGCCGGGACAGCTCGGCGGTCCGGCCGGTGAACTCGGTCAGGTCCGCCGGAAGCTGCGCCGGCCTGGGGGCGCTGCGGGCCGCCGCCGGCAGGGTCACGGTCTCCGCCCGGGCCGGTCGGCCGGTCGGCTCCTCGTCGTGCAGCAGCGCCGCGTGCGCCGCCGCCAGCGCCGGCCCGGGGGCCACGCCGAGGTCGTCGGCGAGCCGGCGGCGCACCTCGTGGTACGCGGCGAACGCCTGCCCCCGCCGCCCGGCCGCGTGGTACGCCCGGATCAGCCGCGCGTGCGCGGCCTCGTCCAGTGGCGCGGCGACCGCGGCCTCCGCCAGGATCGGCAGTCCCTCGGCCGCCCGGCCGGCGGCGATCATCACCTCGCCGTACCGGCCGAGTGCCGACTGCCGCTCGCCGAGTAGCGCGACCACCTTCGGATGGCTGGCCAGGGTGGGTACGTCGGCCAGCGGTGCACCGTGCCACAGCGCCAGTGCC
This sequence comes from Plantactinospora veratri, assembly GCF_036421995.1. Taxonomy (NCBI): domain Bacteria; kingdom Bacillati; phylum Actinomycetota; class Actinomycetes; order Micromonosporales; family Micromonosporaceae; genus Plantactinospora; species Plantactinospora veratri. The sequence continues at coordinate 110,375 of NZ_JAZGQL010000012.1, read as the reverse complement.
TCGCCGAGCAGTTCCGCCGCCGCGTCCAGTTGCCCACGCCGTTGCGCGGTCGTGGCGGCGTCGATCCGCTGCCGGAACCTTGTGACGTCCAGCCCGGCGTCGGGCAGGTGCAGCGCGTAGCCGTCGCCGACCAGTCGCAGCACGGTGCCCTGGTCCCGGGGTCGCCGCTCCGGCTCGAGTAGCCGGCGCAGGTGCTTGACGTGGGTCTGGATGACGTTCGCCGCGCTGGTCGGTGGTTCCCGGTCGTACCAGAGGCCGCTCATCAGTTCGGCGCGTTGCAGTGGTTTGCCGCCGGCCAGCGCCAGCAGGCCGAGCACCACCCGTCGGGCCGCCGGCCCCAGGTCGAGCGATTCGCCGTCGCGCCAGGCCCGCACCGGACCGAGCAGCTGAATCCGCACGAGCGCCCCCCGCCCTCCGTCCACCAGCCGCCGCGCGCGGGTGATCCGGTGCGGCGCCCACTGCCGTCGAACTTAGATCAGCGTCGCTTGATGTGCCTATCGGACCAACGGCGGTTTCCGGGCGTACGCCCGAACGTCGTCCGGGTCGGCGCGCCGGTCGGTGTCCTCCTTGACAACCGTCAGTGCCGTACACCTATAGTGCTAGGAGACTAGATAAATAGAGGTAGCAGTGATCGAATTCCACCTGGACGGCCGCTCGGGCCTCGCGCCGTATCTCCAACTGGTCCAGCAGGTCCAGCAGGCGCTGCGACTCGGCCTGCTTTCCACCGGCGACCAGCTCCCGACGGTCAAGGAGGTCGTGGCGCGGTTGGCGATCAACCCGAACACGGTCCTCAAGGCCTACCGGGAGCTGGAGCACCAGGGTCTGGTCTCACCCCGCCCGGGGGTGGGGACGTTCGTGACCCGGACGCTGACCGACGACTCCCTCGCCGCGCACGAGTCACTCCGGGCGGACCTCGTCGAGTGGCTGTCCCGGGCCCAGCGCGCCGGCCTGGACGCGGAAAGCATCGAAGCCCTCTTCATGACCACATTCCGAAAGGCCACAGAGGTGAAACCATGACCCCGGTCCTGCGGACCGACGCACTCGGCAAGCGCTACGGTCGACGCCCAGCCCTCACGGACGTGACCCTGAGCATCCCCGCCGGGCGGGTGGTCGGCCTGGTCGGTCCCAACGGCGCCGGCAAGTCCACCCTGCTCAACCTCGCCTCTGGCATGATCGCGCCGACCTCAGGGACGATCGAGGTGCTCGGATCGCGACCCGCCGCCAACACCGCACAACTGGCCAGGGTCGGCTTCGTCGCCCAGGACACCCCGGTCTACTCGGGCCTCTCCGTCGGCGACCACCTGCGGTTGGGCGCCCGGCTGAACCCCGGCTGGGACGACCGGCTGGCACAGCAGCGGATCAGCCAGGTCGGCCTCGACCCCACCCAGAAGGCCGGTCGGCTCTCCGGGGGCCAGCGCGCCCAGCTCGCCCTGACCCTCGCCGCCGCCAAGCGGCCCCAACTGCTGATGTTCGACGAGCCGGTGGCCGCCCTCGACCCGCTCGCCCGGCGGACCTTCCTGCAGAGCCTGATGGAGTTCGTCGCCGAACTCGAGGTCAGTGTCGTGCTCTCCTCGCACCTGCTCGGTGACCTGGAACGGGTCTGCGACCACCTGATCGTGCTGGCCGCCTCCCGGGTCCAGCTCGCCGGCGACGTGGAGGAACTGCTCGCCGCCCACTACCGGCTGGTCGCGACGCGCGCCGACCTCGATCCACCGCCGCCGGGGACCGAGGTCATCCAGGCGACGCACACGGCCCGGCAGACCACGCTGATCGTCCGCGACACCACCGGTACGCTGCCCGACCGCCTGCCCGCCGCCGAACACCTCGACCTGGAGGAGATGGTCCTCGCCTACCTCGTCCGGGCCGCCGAACCCGCCGGCACCCTGCCCCCGGCACAGCCCCTGGAGGTCTCCCGATGATCTGGCTGACCTGGCGTCAGTTCCGCGGCCAGGCCCTGGCCGCCGTCGCGGTACTGGTCGCCCTCGCCACCTACCTGGTCGTGCTCGGGCTACGGATCCGCGACGCCTACGAGGTGAACGCCGGCTGCGCCGGGTGCGACGTCGAGGCGGCCAAGCACGCCCTCGAGAACGCCTACTTCACGCCGCTGCTGCTGACCGGCTTCCTGGTCGTGCTGGTGCCCGGCATCCTCGGGGCGTTCTGGGGCGCGCCGCTGCTCGCTCGCGAGTTCGAGACCGGCACCCACCGTCTGGTCTGGAACCAGAGCGTCACCCGCACCCGCTGGCTCGCCGTCAAACTGGGTTTCGTCACCCTGGCCGGGGTGATCCTCACCGGTGCGCTGAGCCTCTTGCTGACCTGGGCCGCCAGCCCGTACGACAAGCTCTTCGAAGGCCGGTTCGACCCGTTGCTCTTCCCCACCCGCAACATCGCCCCGCTCGGCTACGCCGTCTTCGCGGTCGTCGCCGGGATCACCGTCGGGTTGCTGGTCCGCCGGACCCTCCCCGCGATGGCCATCCTGCTCGCCGGCTTCGTCCTGTTGCAGATCCTGATCCCGACCACGGTCCGCCCGTACCTGCAACCCGCCGTCACCGAGACCGTCGCCTGGACCGCCGCCAACGCCAGGGGGCTACAGCTCAACGGGGCGGGCGAGGTCCGGACCGAGGGGTTCGCCGTACCCGGCGCCTGGGTGTTGACCGGCGACCCGCAACTGTTCGACGCCTCCGGAAAGCCGGCGAGCCGGGAGCAGTTCGAGGACTGCCCGCACACCTCGCCGGACGCGCACAAGGCGTGCGTGGAGTCGAAGGGCTTCCACATGGTCCTGTCGTACCAGCCCGCCGACCGGTACTGGACCTTCCAGTGGCTGGAGCTCGGGCTGTACCTGGCGCTCGCCGCGCTGCTGGCCGGGTTCGCCTTCTGGCGGATCCCGCGCGGCCTGAACTGAAACGACCCGGAGGCGGCGGCCGGTCCCGCCCGGACCGGTCGCCGGCAGGGCGTCCCGAGGTCGTCTCCGCCGGTTCGTCCGAAGCCGGCCGGGTGCCGGGAGCGGACGGGGCGCGGCGGCGGCGATTACCGGTACCGCTCCTGGGTAGCCGGTCGCCGTGGGCGGGCCAACCGGCGACATCGGGGCAGAGACGGACACCGGCCGCGCCGAGGGCTTCAGCGACGGCGTGCTCGCGATCGTCATCACCCTGCTCGTGCTCGACCTGCGGATGCCGGAGGTCGAGCCTGGCCGGCTCCTCGCCGAACTGCTGGAGCAGTGGCCCAGCTACGCGGCGTACGTGGCGTCGTACCTGTACATCGCCGTCGTCTGGCTGAACCACAAGGCCACCTTCGGCCGGGTCCGCCGGGCCGATCGAGGGCTGTACTGGATGAACCTGCTCGTCCTGTTCAGTACCGCGCTGCTGCCGTTTCCGACCTCGGTTCTCTCGCGGGCACTACAGGAACACGACCTTGCCGACCAGCGGGTCGCCGCCGCGCTGTACGCGCTGGTCGGGGCGCTGCTCTCCGCGAGTTGGCTGGCGTTCTACCACTATCTGGCCACTCACCGGGACCTGCTGGTGGACGGGGTCGACGAGCGGTTCTTTCCCAGCGAACGGTTTCGGGCGGTGATCGGGCTGGTGCTGTACACCGTGGCTGGTCTGCTCGGCGCCCTGGTCACGCCGCTGGCCAGCCTGGTGATCTTCATCCTCCTGCCGGCGTTCTACGGCTTCACCAGTGGCGGCCTCTACAGCGCGCCGATCGTCTCCCGGGGCCGCACCCGGGGCGGAGCCGGGAACTGACCGCCGGCCCGACGGGCGAGTCGCCGAGGGTACGGTGGCCCGCCGACCGGGTCGACGGGCCACCGTAGGGCGGGGCGCGGTCTACTCTGCGGCACCGTTCCAGTCGACGAGCTGCACGATCACGCCGTTGGGGTCGCGGACCTGGAAGGCCCGCTCGCCCCACTCCTCGACGGTGAGCGGCATGGTGATCGTCACGCCCTCGGCCTGGAGGCGGGCGAGTTCGCCCTCCAGGTCGTCGACGACGAAGGCCAGGATCAGCCCACGGGCGTGCTCGTCACGCTGGTCGGCCGGCAGCGTCGGCAGGCCCTGACGCAGGAAGACGACGTTCATCCCGACGTCGTCCCTGGTCAGCGACGCGAAGCCGTCGGCGGCCATCGCCTCGCGGAACCCGAAGTGGGTGACGAGGAAACGGCTGGAGGCGACGACGTCCGCCACGTTCAGCGAGACGGCGGAGGAGGTGATTTTCACAAGCGGCTCCCTGGCGGTCGAGTATCTCCTTACATTGTACGCTATACGGAGTACAGATATTCCCCACCGGGCCGCGGGGAGAGCGAGCGGGGCGGACATTCACCGGAGTCCGCACAGTCGACGGAGATCCCCCCAGACCAGGCATTTGCGCCCGACACGCCCCCCGCCCCAGCCGGGCAGTTCGCACACCTGTCGGGTAATTTCAGTGGCTGGCCGTCGCCCGCCGAGGAGCTGGCGCCAGGCGGCCCCGCCCGGACAGGAGATAGCGCAGGTATGGGTAAGCGGACGGTTCACGTCTCCGACTTCAGTGGCAAGGTGGTCCAGTCCGCCGACGAGGTGGTCCGGATCGTGGTGCTGGACCACCCCGACCTGGTCGCCGGGCCGGTGCAGTTGGAGGCCGAGCCGACCGAGGTCGAGGGCATCGACGACGCCGCGCTCGACGTCGCGGTCGTGGAGATCCACGACGGCCGGCCGGGCGAGGCTCCCCGCCGGGTGGTGCTCACCGCCAGCGAGTTCGACTCGCTCGCCACCGACGTGCCGATGGCCCAGCTGCTGCGGACCGCCGAACGGGTACGTCCGGCCAAGGCGAACCGGGACCGCGTCGACTACGCCACCCTGGAGCACGCCGGCAGGCCGCACCGGGGCCGGGTCACCGAGGAAGAGGCGCGGTTGGTGCGCGACCACCTCGACGAGGTGAACAAGCGGCTCGCCGACGAGGGGATCCGGCAGATCGACCCCGCCGACCCCGAGCACGCCGCCCGGTACGGCTTTCCCAGCACCTGACCGAACCCCGGAGGACTCCGGCACCGGGACGGCTGAACCCGGCGGCCGGAGAACCCCCGCGAGGGCGGGCTCCCGGCTCCGGCTATCCGGCCGCGCCGGCCCGGGCGGGCGCGGCGCTCGACTCCGGGCGCAGCGGAAAGTGGCACGCCACCTGATGCACGTCGCCGGCCAGTGGCGGCTCCGTCCGACAGATCTCGGCCGCGATCGGGCAGCGGGTACGGAACCGGCACCCCGTCGGCGGATTCAGCGCACTCGGCAGCTCACCCCGGATCGTCATGCTCTCCCGGTCCGTGGCGGCAGCATCGGGACTGGCCGACGGGACCGCGTCGATCAGCGCCTGGGTGTACGGGTGCCGGGCCGACCGGACCACGTCGTGGGCCGGACCGACCTCGACGAGCTTGCCCAGGTACATCACCCCGATCCGGTCCGACATGTAGTCGACGACGGAGAGGTCGTGGCTGATGAAGACGTACGCCAGGCCGAGTTCGCGTTGCAGGTCCCGCATCAGGTTGAGCACCTGCGCCTGGATCGACACGTCGAGCGCGCTGACCGGCTCGTCCCCGACGATCAACCGGGGTTGCAGGGCCAGCGACCGGGCCAGCCCGATGCGCTGCAACTGACCGCCGGAGAACTCGTGCGGATAGCGCTCCAGTACCCGCCGGGAGAGCCCGACCTGGTCGAGCAGGGTGGCGATCCGGGCCCGCCGGGCCGCCCCGTCGCCCACCTGCTGGATCTCCAGCGGCTCGGCCAGGATGGCGTCGACCCGCATCCGGGGGTTCATCGCCGCGTAGCTGTCCTGGAACATCAGCTGGACCTGCCGGTGCATCCGGCGCCGCTCCCGCCGGTCGAGGGTCGCGATGTCGGTACCGTCCAGCACGATCTGTCCCGCCGTCGGCCGCTCCAGCCCGACCACCAGCCGACCCACGGTCGACTTGCCGCACCCGGATTCGCCCACCAGACCGAAGGTTTCGCCGGGGTGCACGTCCAGCGACACCCCGGCAACCGCGCTCACCTGCCCGGCGGCCCGGCGCAGCAACCCGGCACCGCCCGCCGGGTAGTCCTTGACCAGCTCGCGGACCGAGAGGATCGGCTCCGGTGCGGCCGACCGGGAGTCGGCTGCCCCGGCCGGTTCGACCGGTCGCGGCGCCGCCACCGGAGCCCGGGTGACCGGCTCGGCGAAGGCCGCGACGGGTTCGCCCGAGCCAGCGGCGCTCAGCTCGACGGAGACCGGAGCGGCCGGCTCGACCGGCTCGGACCCGGACCCGGCGAGCGGCTCGGCCCGGTCCGCCGGGACACCGTTCGGGGTGACCGTCGGCAGGGCCACCGGGTGCAGGCAGGCGTACTGGTGCCGGCCGGCGGTCAGGGCGACCTCGGTGGTCCGGCACTCCTCGGTGGCGTACCGGCACCGGGGGGCGAACCGGCAGCCGGTGAGCGGCCGGGACAGGTCCGGCGGCAGGCCGGGGATGCTGTAGAGCCGGGCGTCCGGCTCCCGGGTCGCCGACTCCGGCAGCGCCTCCATCAGCGCCTCGGTGTAGCGGTGCCGGGGCGACCGGAACAGCTCGCCGGTGGTGGCGGTCTCGACCACCCGGCCGGCGTACATCACCGCGACCCGGTCGGCCCGACCGGCGATCACACCCAGGTCGTGGGTGACCAGCACGACCGCCATCCCGAAGTCTTCCCGCAGGTCGTCGATGAGTTCGAGGATCTGCCGCTGGGTGGTCACGTCGAGCGCGGTGGTCGGCTCGTCCGCGATGAGCAGCCGGGGCGAGCAGACCAGCGCCATCGCGATGGCGACCCGCTGCCGCATCCCGCCGGAGAGTTCGTGCGGATAGTTGTCGACCACCTTGTCCGGGCGGGGCATCCCGACCCGCCGCAGGATGTCGATCGCCTGCTCCCGGGCCTGGGCCTTACCGACCCCCTGGTGCACCCGCAGCGGCTCGGCGACCTGGACGCCGATCCGCATCGTCGGGTTCAGCGAGGTCAGCGGGTCCTGGAAGACCATCCCCATCCGGACGCCACGGATCCGGCGTACCTGCTGCGGTGGCAGCGACCGCAGGTCGCGGCCCTCGAAGAGGATCTCCCCGCCGACGACCTCGCCGCCGGACGGCAGCAGGCCCATCACCGACAGCGCGGTCATCGTCTTGCCGCTGCCCGACTCGCCCACGATGCCGAGGGTCTCCCCCGGCCGGACCTCCAGGCTGACGTCGTCCAGGGCGTGCACGACGCCGCGCCGCAGCGCGATGTCGGTACGCAGGTGCCGCAGTTCCAGCAGCGGGCCGGATTCCCCGGACGCCCCTGCCGTGGCGACGGTCGAGTCGATCGGTGCGCTCATTCCCCCACTCCCCCTAGCGTCGCCGGAGGCGGACCTCGAAGGCGTCCCTCAACCCGTCGCCCATGAAGTTGAAGGCGAGCACGATGAGGATGATGGCGATTCCGGGCGGATACAGCAGCCACCAGTGACCGCTGTAGGTGTCCGCCAGCCCGTCGGAGAGCATCCCGCCCCAGTTCGCGGCCGGTGGCGGGACGCCGAGGCCGAGGAAGGAGAGGTAGGCGACGTAGAGGATCGCGTCGGCGACCTGGAAGGTCGCGTTCACGATCACCGTGCCGATGGCGTTCGGCACGATGTGCCGGCGTACCGCCCGGCCGCCGGTGCCGCCCATCGCCCGCATCGCCTGGACGTACTCCCGGGAGCGGAGGGTCAGCGCCTCGCCCCGGACCAGCCGGGCCGGGCCGAGCCAGGCGAAGGCGCCGATGATGAGGATCAGCATCGGTACGCTCGGCGTCACGATCGCGGCCAGCAGCATGAAGAGGAAGAGCGACGGGATCGACATCATCGCGTCGACCACCCGCATCATCGCGGCATCCACCCAGCCGCCGACGAACCCGGCGACGGCGCCCCAGAGCGTGCCGAGGAAGGTGGCGAGGATCCCCGCCGCCAGCCCGACCACGATCGAGGTCTGCCCGCCGAGCATCAGTCGGCCGAGCTGGTCGTAGCCGACCCCGTCGGTGCCGAGCGGGTGCCCGGCGCCCGGTGCCAGGTGCACCTGGGTGAGGTCGGTGTGCACCTGGTCGGTGTGGTAGAAGATCGGTCCGAGGAAGCAGACCCCGGCGAGCAGCACGAAGAGGCCGAGGCCGACCAGGGCCAGCCGGTTCTCGCAGAAGACCGCCACGCCCTGCCGCCAGAGGCCGCGTACCGGGGCGTCGTCGGGGGCGGCCGGCTGCGGTGCGCCCACCGGTGGGGTGGCGGCCAGTTCGGTCAGGGTGGTCACGACGTGCTCCCCCGGAGTCGTACCCGCGGGTCGACCGCGGCGTAGAGCAGGTCGGCGATCAGCGCGCCGAGCACCGTCGCCACCGAGATGATCAGGGTGACCCCGAGCAGGATCGGGAAGTCACGCTTGAGCGCCGCCTGCCAGAAGAGCTGTCCCATGCCGGGGAAGTTGAACAGCGACTCCACCACCAGGGCACCGCTGAACAGTGCCGGCAGGTACATCCCGAGCAGGGTGATGACGGGGAAGAGCCCGTTGCGCAGGGTGTGCCGGACCACCACCCGCCGCTCGGAGAGGCCCTTGCTGCGGGCCGTCCGGACGTAGTTCTCGTTGAGGTTGTCGACCATCGAGGAGCGGACGTAGCGCGAGTAGACCGCGATGGTGACGATCGCCAGGGTGACGGTCGGCAGCACCAGCCCGGCGGGATCGGCCAGCACCTCGCCGACGGTGAAGCCCTGCGGCGCCTCCGGCGGCAGGATCGGCCAGACCTGGGAGAAGAGGATGATCAGCATCAGGCCCATGAAGAAGATCGGGGTGGCGTACGCCAGCAGCGACAGCGAGGTGATGGTGTAGTCCGGCCAGCGGTTGCGGCGTACCGCCTGGACCACCCCGAGCGGGATCGCCACCACGATCGCCAGCAGGGTGGAGAGCAGCGACAGCACCATGGTCTTCGGCAACCGCTGGGTGATCGCCTCGGTGACCGACTGGTTGAGCTGGAACGAGTAGCCGAGGTCGCCGTGCAGCAGGCGTTGCACGTACATGCCGTACTGCTGGATCCAGGGCCGGTCGTAGCCCATCTCGTGGTTGAACGCGGCCAACTGCTCCAGCGTCGCCTCCTTGCCCAGCGTCGCCCGGGCCGCACCGCCGGGCAGCAGGTGCAGCAGGACGAACGCGATCACGGTGACGAGCACGACGACGATGAGTGCCTGGCCCAGGCGCGTGACGAGGTACCGGACCACCGGCGGATCCCTCCCCGGTCGGGGGCTCCGGCGGCACCCGCTGGGGGCACCGCCGGAGCCGGACGGTCAGTGACTGCCGACTACTTCCAGGACCAGTCCTGGAAGTACATGTTGTTCATCGGGTCCTGCGGCTCGACGCCCTGCAGACCGGACTTGTACGCCGAGATCTGGAACACCGGGTTCGGCATCCAGAGCACCGGCAGGTCCCTGGCGAGGAAGTCGTTGTACGCCTTCAGCGCGGTGTCGTCGCCGCTGAACTGGGTCGCCTCGATGAGCTGGTCGGCCTGCGGGTTGCTGTAGCTGCCCAGGTTGACCGGCGCGTCGGTGGCGAAGAGCCGCTCGCCGCTGGCGAAGGCCGGGTAGTACCAGCTGCCCTGGGAGCCGAAGAAGGACATGTCCCACGAGCAGGTCGCCTCGGTCGGCTTGCAGGCCGGGGTGACCGCGACCGAGTCCGGCACCTCCTTGATGGTCAGCTCGATGCCGAGCTTGGCCATCTGGGACTTGATCTCGGCGAACATCTTGGTGGTGGCGGCGAAGCCGCTCTGGCTGGTGACCGTGAAGGCCAGCGGCGTACCGGCGGCGATGCCCTGGCCGCACTGGTTCGCCCCGGTGCCCGGCGTCTGGCAGGTGGTCTGCCCGTCGGGGGCGACCTTCCAACCGTGGCTCTCCAGGAGTTCCTTCGCTTTGGTCGGGTCGAAGGAGTAGACGCAGCCGTTCTCGGCGGAACCGGCGGTGCCAGGCTTGAGCGGCACCGGGCCGCAGGTCGGCTCGGCCATGCCGGACCAGATGACCTTGTTGATGGTCGGCTGGTCGATCAGCATCTGCATCGCCTGGCGCAGGTAGTCCTGCTTGAAGAGCACGCCCGTCTTCGGGTTGTTGAAGTTGAGCTGGAGGTAGGTGACGGACCAGCCGTACCAGGGCGCGACCCTGTAGTCCTTGGACTCCAGGTACGACTTCTGGGAGAGGTTGGCCGCCGGCACGTAGCCGTAGTCGATCTCACCGGCCCGGAGCACGTTGAACTCGGCGTCGTCGCTGGTGAACGGCCGCAGCACGACCTTCGACAGCTTCGGCTTGTCGGTACCGGAGTAGGTCGGCTGGGCGGCGAGCACGACCTCGCCGTTCGGGACGTACTTCTCCAGCTTCCACGGACCGCTGTTGACCTTCCAGAGGTCGTTCGTCGCGTACGTCTTGGGGTCCTTCGAGGCCGCGACCAGGAAGTCGAAGACCTTCCTGGCCCCCTCCGGGGTCTTGTCCAGGTCGCTGACGCTCGCGGTGGCGGAGTCCTTGTCCCAGACGTGCTGCGGCATCGGGACGATCCGGTTGAGCTGGTTTCCGACGAACCAGGCGGTGTTGTAGACCTGGGTGGTCGTCACCGAGAAGGTCTTGGCGTCCTTGATCGTCCAGGCGGCGATGTTGTCCGGGAAGCCGCCCTTGCGGTAGGACGCCCACTTGTCCTTGTTCGCCGTGACGACGTTCCACCAGAAGTCGATGTCCCGGGTGGTGATCGGCTTGCCGTCGGACCAGGTGTTGTCCTTCAGCGTGATGGTCAGGGTCTTGCCGCCGTCGCTCAGCTCGGGCGGGTTGGCCAGCGAGCGCTCGGTGTCGATGTTGTACTTCGCCGACCCGTCGAGCCTGTACTGGTAGAGCGGCCGGTACTGGGCGTTGCCGAAGATGGCGTTCTCGCCCTGGGTGAAGCCGGGGGCCGAGATGGGCAGGATCCAGTTCGGGGTCCGGAAGGCGACGGTCGCGGTGTCCTTGCCCTGGCTCCCGCCCTTCCCCGACGAACTGTCGTCGCCGCCGCAGGCGGCGAGGCCCAACCCGAGGGCGAGCGCACTGGCCACGGCGATGGTGCCGCGCAGTGCGCCCCGGTGGAATCTGCTCCTCATGAGTCTCCTCGATCAATGTGCACGTGCCCGCGTCGCCGGGCGTGAGCGGCGCGCGTCCAGCCTGCGCTTCCCGAGCGATCAATGCGGAGAATGTATAGGCGATTAAGTTTCGCGTCAACGAAACTAACCCACTTCCTTCGAAGACTTTCTTCAGGATAGGATCAAAGCCGCCGAAGCATCGTCGACAGTTCGCCGACCGCTACCCTTCGCGGTGATCCCGTCCCGTGCCTGGCGGTAGCCGCGAGGGAACCCGGACGATCCGGCTGGAAGAAGGAGAGGTATGTCGGACCCGTCGATCTCCGCCACCCTGCGCGACCAGACGCTCAACCTGCTGGCCAGCGGCGAGGCCACCTCCCGGGCCGACCTCGTCGAGGCGTTGCAGGTGGCGCCCTCGACCGTCACCGGGGTGGTGCGCCGGCTGCTGGAGGAGGGCGCCATCCTGGAGGAGGGCGTCGGCCGGTCCACCGGCGGGCGGCGGCCCCGGATCCTCCGACTGCGGGAGCCGTCGGGCGTCTTCGCGGTCGCCGAACTCGGCGCCCGGCACGCCCGGGTCGGCCTCAGCACCCCGAACGGCCGGCTGCTCGCGACCGAGGAGGTCGCCATCGACATCGCCGCCGGCCCCGGCGAGGTCTTCGAGGTGGTCGGCACCGCCTTCGATCGGCTCCGCACGGCGGCCGCACCCGGTCAGGCGCTGCTCGGCATCGGCGCCGCCATGCCCGGCCCGGTCGAGTTCCCCCGGGGCCGGCTGGTCGGCCCCGCCCGGATGCCGGGCTGGAGCGGCGTCGACGCCCAGGCCGAACTCGGGGCCCGCTTCGACGTACCGGTGGTGGTCGACAACGACGCCAAGGCGGCGGCGATCGGCGAGTACGTCACCCGGGGCCGGGACACCGGCGACATGATCTACGTCAAGGCCGGTACCGGCATCGGCGGCTGCCTGGTCAGCGGCGGTCAGGTCTACCGGGGCGGCCGTGGACTCAGCGGCGACGTCACCCACGTACGGGTGGCGGACAGCGGCGAGCGGCAGTGCTCCTGCGGCAGCCGGGGCTGCCTGGAGACCGTCGCCAGCGGCGCCGCGCTCGCCGCCCAACTCGCCGAGCAGGGCCGACCGATCACCGGCACCCGGGACGTGATCGGCGCGGTCGTCGACGCCGAGCCGGCCGCGGTGACGCTGGTACGCCGGGCCGGCGGGCTGCTCGGGGTGGCCCTCTCCGGACTGGTCAACTTCCTCAACCCCGACGCCGTGGTCATCGGCGGAGCCCTCTCCAGCCTCGACGTCTACGTCGCGGCGGCCCGGGGCATGCTCTACGAACGGTGTCTGCCGTCGATGACCCAGTCCCTTTCCATCGAGGCCAGCGTCGCCGGCCCGGATGCCGGCCTGGTCGGCCTCGGGCATCTGGTCCGCGCCGCGGCCGACGCCCGACCCGCCTGAGGAGCTCCACCCGTGCACCGTCCCCTGCGGATCGCCATCGGCGGCATCCACATCGAGTCCAGCACCTTCTCGCCGCACCTGAGCACCGCCGACGACTTCGAGGTCACCCGGGGCGACGCGCTGCTGGCCCGCTACGCCTGGCTCTCCCCGACCCAGCCGTGGGCCGCCGACGTCGAATGGCTGCCGCTGGTACACGCCCGGGCGCTGCCCGGCGGGGCGGTCGACGCCGCCAGCTACGACGCCTGGACGGCCGAGATCGTCGACGGGCTCACCCGGCTCGGCCCGGTCGACGGCGTACTGCTGGACATCCACGGCGCGATGAGCGTGGTCGGCCGCGAGGACGCCGAGGGTGACCTGGTCACCGCCATCCGGTCCGTGATCGGGCCGCGGCCGTACGTCTCGGCCGCGATGGACCTGCACGGCAACGTCTCGCCGGTACTCTTCGCCGGCTGCGACCTGCTCACCTGCTACCGCACCGCGCCGCACGTCGACGTCTGGGAAACCCGCGAGCGGGCGGCCCGCAACCTGGTCGAGGCGCTGCGCCGGGGGCAGCGCCCGCACAGGGCCCTGGTGCACGTGCCGATCCTGCTGCCCGGCGAGATGACGAGTACCCGGGTCGAACCGGCCCGCGGCCTCTACGCCCGGATTCCCGAGATCGAGGCCCGGGACGGGATCGTGGACGCCGCGATCTGGATCGGCTTCGCTTGGGCCGACCAGCCCCGCTGCCGGGGTGCGGTGGTGGTCACCGGCACCGACGCCGCCGCCGCGAGCGGGGCGGCCCGGGAACTCGGCGAGCACTTCTGGGCGGCCCGCGACGAGTTCGCCTTCGTCGCACCGACCGGCAGCCTGGACGAGTGCCTCGACACGGCACTGGCCGCCGTCGCCGAGTCGGCCCGGCGCCCCTTCTTCATCAGCGACTCCGGTGACAACCCGGGGGCCGGCGGCGCCGACGACGTCACCTACGCGCTGGCCCGGATGCTGGCCCGACCGCAGATCCGCCACGGCGAGGTCCGCGCGGTGTACGCCTCGCTGGTCGACCCGGACGCCGTGGCGCGGGTCGCCGACCAGCCGACCGGCACCCCGGTCAGCGTCCCGGTCGGCGGCCGGATCGACACCCGGGACCCCGGTCCGGTACGCCTCGACGGCGTACTGGAGGCGGTCGCCGAGGACCCCGACGGCGGGCGGTGCGTGAGCGTACGGGTGGGTGGGCTGAGCGTCTTCGTCACCTCGCGGCGGATGCAGTACCGCCAACTCGCCTCGTACGCCCGGCTGGGCGTGCGGGTGCACGACGTCGACCTGGTGGTGGTGAAGATCGGCTATCTCGAACCGGAGCTGTTCGAGGCGGCCGGGGACTGGCTGCTGGCGTTGACCCCGGGCGGGGTCGACCAGGACATCGAGCGGCTGCCGTACCGGCACCTGCTGCGGCCGGTGTTCCCGCTGGACCGCGACTTCGTCGCGGACCTGACCGTGGCGACCCGGTGATTCCGCCCGTCGCCAGCGCGCGGTCCGGCACCTCGCCTCCCGCGCGACCGTCCACCGGTCGCTGCGTCCTCGCGGTCGACGTCGGCGGGACGACCATGAAGGGTGCGGTCTTCGGCGAGGACGGCCAGGTCCGGCACTCGGTCGTGGTGCCGTCCCGGGCCGACGGCGACCCGGTCGGCGCGCTCCGGGAGCTGTGCCGGCGGCTGCACGACACCGCCCTCGACGACGGCGTCGAGCCGGCCGGGATCGGCGTGGTCACCCCGGGCATCGTCGACGAGGCCGCCGGCCTGGTGCGGTACGCCTCCAACATCCGGTTCCGGGACGTACCGCTGCGCGCGCTGGTGCAGGACGACCTCGGGTTGCCGGTGGCGATCGGACACGACGCCCGGGCGGCCGGTGTCGCCGAGGCGGTGGCCGGAGCCGGCCGGGGACTCGCCAACTTCGTGCTGCTGCCGCTCGGCACCGGCATCGCCGCCACCGTGGTACTGCACGGCGAGCCGGTACCGGGTACCGCGTGGTCGGCCGGGGAGGTCGGACACATGCCGGTACACCCGGGTGGCGAGCCGTGCAGTTGCGGCCAGCGCGGCTGCCTGGAGGTGTACGCGTCGGCCGGTGGACTGGCCCGACGCTACGCCCGGCTGGGCGGCACCCCGGGGCTGGACAGCCGGGGCATCGCCGCTGCCGCGTCGACCGATCCGCTGGCCGGCTCGGTGTGGGACACCGCGACCCAGGCGCTCGGGATCGCCCTCGCCACCCTGACCCTGACCCTGGACCCGGCCCGGATCGTGCTCGGCGGTGGCCTGGCCGAGGCCGGTGCCCAGCTCTTCGACCCGGTACGCGACGCGCTGCGTGCGGCGCTGGCCTGGCGGGCCGCGCCCGAGGTGGTGCCCTCCGCCTTCGGCGCCCAGGCGGCCCAGGTCGGTGCGGCCATCCTGGCTCGCCGGGCGGCCGGGCTGGCGGTGCCGGAGGGCTGGGGACTACCCGTCCCGGCGGGCAGCCCGGGCTGAGCGCCGCCCCGACCACTCAGCACCGTCAACCAGCCGCTGCGGGACATGGAAGCGATCGCTTGGTCCATAATCGGTGCGGTGCCGTACGGCGGCACCTCCATCCGCGCCGGATCGACGGCCTCGGCCGTCCCACCGATCCGACCGGTGCCCGACTCCTCGGAGGTGCCGTGAGCGACACGACCAGTCCGGTCGGCAAGCTGGACACGAACGTGGCGCATCCCGCCCGCCGCTACAACTACTGGCTGGGCGGCAAGGACAACTTCGCCGCCGACCGGCTCTCCGGCGACCAGGTGGCCGCCGTCTTCCCGACGGTGAAGCGGGCCGCCCAGGAGAACCGCGGGTTCCTGCGCCGTGCGGTCGGGTTCCTGGCCGGCGAGGCCGGCATCCGGCAGTTCCTCGACATCGGCACCGGGCTGCCGACGGCCGACAACACCCACGAGGTCGCCCAGCGGATCGCACCCGAGTCCCGGGTCGTCTACGTGGACAACGACCCGCTGGTGATGGCGCACGCCCGAGCCCTGCTGACCTCCTCGCCGGAGGGCAGGAGCGCCTACATCGAACGGGACCTGCGGGAGCCCGAGTCCATCCTGGACGCCCCGGAACTGCACGCCACCCTCGACCTGCGGCAGCCGGTCGGGTTGACGCTGGTCGCGATCCTGCATTTCGTACGCGACTTCGAGGACCCGTACGGCGTCGTCGCCCGGCTCGTCGCCGCACTCCCCTCCGGCAGCTACCTGGTGATGTCACACGGCACCTACGACGGGCTGCCGGCGGAGGCCGTCACGAGGCTGGAGGAGGCGAACGCCGCCACCGGCGGGCTCAGTCGGCCCCGCAGCCGGGACGAGTTCACCCGGTTCTTCACCGGGCTGGACCTGGTCGCCCCGGGGGTCGTGCCGATCGCCAACTGGCGGCCGGCACCCGGCAGCCAGCCACCGGACCCGGTCGACATCTGCATGTACGGCGCGGTCGCCCGGATCCGGTGAGCCTCGGCCACGCGACCACGCCAACGTCGGAAGTCGTTCCGTCGAAGGTCCTCTGGGTCACCGTCGGATCCCGCCGGTGACCCGGTAACGCAGGTGCGTGACCTCCGGGGTGCTGAACCGGCGTACCAGCTCGAGTTCGACGTGATCGGCGGACAGGTGGTCGAACAGCCGCCGTCCCGTACCCAGCAGGACGGGCACGACATGCAGTTGCAACTCGTCGAGTTCGCCGGCGCGCAGCAGTGACCGGGCCGCGCCTGCCCCGTGCACCGAGATGTCGGCGTCACCGGCGGCCGCGCGGGCCAGTTCGGCGCACTCGCGCGCGTCGGTGACGAAGCGGACGGTGCCCGGCGGCGGCTCGTCGGGGACGTCGTGGGTGAGGATGAAGATCGGGACACCGTCGTGGTGGTCGCCCTGCCAGTGGTCGGCGAGCTCGTAGGTGCGGCGGCCGGAGATGAACGCGCGGGTGGCTACGTGCTCGGCGTACACCTCGCGGTGCGGGCCCGGCTCGTCACGGTGGTCAAGCCAGTTGAAGAGCCGAAATCCACCGATACCCATCGGATCGGTCCTGCTGTCCCGAGGGCCTGCGACGAAACCGTCGAGGGAGACGCTCATGTCCAGTCGGATGTTCCCCATGTGTCAGCGCTCCTTCTTCACGCGATAACGAAGGTGCAGTACGCCCGGCGCTTCCACGGCCCGTACCGGGTCCAGCTCGATGGTTTCGGCCGGGGAGTCGTCGAACAGCCGCCGGCCCTGTCCGAGCAGCACCGGCACGAGATGCAGCTGCAACTCGTCGAGAAGGCCCGCGCGCAGCAACGCCTGTCCGGTCGCGGCACCGTGCACGAGGACGTCGCGGCCGCCGGCGGCCGATCGTGCCTGCGCGACGCAGGATTCGATGCCGTCGACGACGTAGCGGGCGTGCCCGGGTGCGGGTTCGGCCGGTGCCTTGCGGGTCAGGACGAAGATGGGCACGCCGTTGTGGTGGTCGCCGCCCCAGCCCTGCGCGAACTCGAAGGTGCGCCGCCCGACGATCACCGCGCCGGTGCCCATCGCCTCGTCGAAGGCGTCCACGCTGGGGCCGGTCGTCGGCCGATGTGAGCCGGGAGAGCCGTCGCCGTCGCGCAGCCAATCGTGTAGCCGCGCACCGTTGACGCCGAGCCCGTGTTCCATCGAGTCGTCCGGTCCGGCGATGAAGCCGTCGACCGACATCGACATGTACAACACGATCTTGGTCATGAGGCCCTACCCGCTGATGGTCTGTGCAGTCCTGACGGCATTCATCCAACCTGCACGATGTGGGCGCGGCGGGCTATCCCAGAATCCTGGGGACCTCGCACCGACAGCGGTATCGTCGGCTGATGATTCACCCCGGGCTGACGCGCGAGCGCCTCCGTGGCGACATCGTGCGCCTCGCCCACCGCGGGTTGTCGGTCGCCGAGTACGCGCGGCTCGTCGGTGCGACGTTGAGCCGGGCGGTCGCGGCCGAGGGTAGTTGCCTGATGACCGTCGACCCGGCAACGATGCTCCCGACGGCCGAGTTCGTGGAGAACGGCCTGCCGGCGCCGACGCTGCTGCGGATGATCGACATCGAACTGCGTGAGCCGGACTACAACAAATGGGTACACCTGGCTCCGAAGTGCCCGGCGGCCAGTCTGAGCGACGTCACCGCGGGCGACCTGGACCGCAGTCTGCGCCAGCGGGAGATCCGGCGGCCAGGGGGCTTCGCCGACGAACTCCGGGTGGTCCTCGCCAGCGGCACGGGTACGTGGGGCCAGCTGACGCTGTTCCGCGCGGCTCGGCGCCCTTTCTTCGTCGACGACGACGTGCACCTCGTGTCGTCGGTCGCCGGGCTCGTCGCCGACGGGCTGCGGCGGGCGATGCTGCTCGGGGAGGCACGGCGCGGGGACGGGGATATCGGCATGCTCGTCCTGGACGCTGCCGACGAGGTGAGCATGGCGAACCCCTCCGCGCAGCGCTGGCTCGACGCGTTGGGCACCGGCGAACGCCCTCGCTCCCGCCTGCCGCTGGTCGTTCCCGCCGTCGCCCGCCAGGCCCGTGCCCTGTCCCGGCTGGCACCCGGACCGACCGAGGCCCGGCCGGCCCGGGCCCGCGTGCGCACCGCGTCGGGCGAATGGCTGATCGTGCGCGGCTCGGTGCTGGGTTCCGCCCCGGACGCGCCGGTCGCGGTGCTGATCGAGGAGGCCCGGCAGGCCGAGATGGCGCCGCTGATGGCCGATGCCTACGGGTTCTCCACACAGGAGCGCCGAGTCACCGAACTGGTGGCCCAGGGCTTGTCGACGAAGCAGATCGCCGATCGGCTGCACCTCTCCGCCTACACCGTGCAGGACCACCTCAAATCGATCTTCACGAAATCAGGCAGCGCATCCCGCGGCGACCTCGTCGCCCGGCTGTTCCACGACCACTTCGCCGACGCACTCACCTCGGGAGAGACGCCCGACAGGACCTGATCCAACCCGAGGGACTCGGCCGGGTTCGTCCTACCTGACGCCAGGATCGTGGGTGGTTGACGCCGACGGCTGCGCCGGTCTGAAGAGTTCCTCAAGCCGACCGGCCCGACCTCGGCCTACCGGGTGCCGGGACCTACGATCTGCCGGTGCGTACCAGGCTCACCTCCGCGCTGATCACGACGGCGCTGGTGGCCGCCGTCGGGCTGGCCGGCTGCGGCTCGTCGCCGGCCGAGCAGTCGGCCGCCCCGCAGTGGGCTCCGACGGCCGCCGGCACGGGTTCGGCGCCACCGCCACCGTCCGCCTCGCCCACCGGGTCGCCGACCGCGCGGCCGTCCGCCTCGGGCCGGCCGGTGCCGGCGCTGCCCCGACCGGGCAACCCGAAGGGCCGGGCCAGCGTCCCGGCCGAGGCCCGCGCGGTGAACACCGCGAAGCCGACCCGGGTGATCGGCACCGGTACCCCGGCGAGCTGCACCTCCGAGGCGGTGGTGGCGGCGGTCGCCAAGGGCGGCGTCATCACCTTCTCCTGCGGTCCGGCCCCGGTGACCATCACGATGAAGGCGACCGCGAAGATCCGGAACTCGACCGGGCCCCGGATCGTGCTGGACGGCGGCCGCAAGGTCACGCTCAGCGGCGGCGGCAAGCGCCGGATCCTCTACATGAACACCTGCGACCAGGCACAGGGCTGGACCACCTCGCACTGCCAGGACCAGGATCACCCGCAGCTCACCGTGCAGAACCTCACCTTCGCCGACGGCAACTCGACCGGTGAGCGGACCGAGGGCGGCGGTGGCGGTGCCATCTTCGTCCGGGGCGGGCGGTTCAAGGTGGTCAACTCGCGGTTCGTCCGCAACCGCTGCGACCAGACCGGCCCGGACCTGGGCGGCGCGGCGATCCGGGTACTGAGCCAGCACAGGGGCCTGCCGGTGTACGTCGTCAACAGCACCTTCGGCGGCGCCGCCGGACAGGGCGGCAGTTGCGCCAACGGGGGCGCGCTGAGCAGCATCGGGGTTTCCTGGGTGGTGCTCAACAGCGTGCTGACCCACAACCGGGCCGTCGGCCGGGGCGCCAACCCGGCCCGGGGCGGTACGCCCGGCGGCGGCAGCGGCGGCGCCATCTACACCGACGGCAACCGGTTCGCCGTGACGATCGCCGGCAGCGTCGTGACGGACAACCGGGCCAACGAGGGCGGCGGAGCGGTCTTCTTCGTCAGCAACGACCGGACCGGGACGATGCGGATCGAAAGTTCGACGCTGCGCCGCAATCCCAGCGACGGGTTCGAGACACGTGGTCTGCCCGGCATCTTCTTCCTCGGTGCCCGCAACCCCACCGTCACCGGCTCCACCCTGCGCTGACGGCCGGACGAACTGGATAATGGACCGATCATGGCCGAACGAAGCCTCGTCCTGCTGGACACCGACATCGGCAACGACATCGACGATGCCGTCTGCCTCGCGTACCTGCTCGCGCAGCCCGACTGCGACCTGCTCGGCATCACCACGGTCAGCGCCGAACCGGCGGCCCGGGCGGCGCTGGCCAGCGCACTGTGCCGGGCGGCCGGACGAAGCGTGCCGATCTACCCCGGAGCCGCCGAGCCGCTCGCGAGTCCGCCGGTGCAGGGCCCGCCGCCGCAGGCCGCCGCGCTGGCCCGGTGGGAGCACGAGACCTCGTTTCCGACCGGCGCGGCGGTGGAGTTCCTGCGGCAGACCATCCGCGCCCATCCGGGCGAGGTGACCCTGCTGGCGATCGGCCCGCTGACGAACGTGGCACTGCTCTTCGCGGTCGACCCGGAGGTTCCCGCGCTGCTGCGCTCGCTGGTGCTGATGGGCGGCGCCTTCACCTCCGTACCCGGCCCGGAGTGGAACATCCACTGCGACCCGTACGCCGCCGCCCGGGTCTACGCCACACCGGTGCCGGTGCACCGCTCGGTCGGCCTGGACGTCACCACCCGGGTGCGGATGGACGCCGACGCGTTCCTGGAGCGGTGCGCCAACCCGCTGCTGCGGCCGGTCGCCGACATGGCGGCGTCCTGGTTCGCGGAGCGGCCGGAGGTCACCTTCCACGACCCGCTGGCCGCGATGACGCTCTTCGCACCGGCGCTGTGCACCTTCGCCCCGGGCGGGGTCGCCGTCGACACCGGCGGCGGGCCGGCCGCCGGGAACACCACCTTCCGGCCGGCGGCCGGCGGGAACAGCCCGGCTGCCGGGTCGGCGCCGCACGAGGTCGCCGTCGAGGTACGCCCGCGGGCCGCCCTCGACCACTACTTCGAGGTGGTCGACGCCGCCGGCTGAGCACTCCCCCGGCAGGGGCGGTGGTCGACGGTCAGGCCGGCACTGTCCAGAGTGGATCGCGTCGGGGTGCGGCGTCGAGCCTGTTCGCGATGGCCCGGTACGCCGGCTTGGCCGCGAGTTCGTCGTCGTAGGCGAGCGGCCGGCGGGGCGCACCGTCCTCACGCGGGTAGTCCTCCTCCAGCCAGGTGTAGCGGTCGGTTAGTCCGAACGCCATCACCGCCTTCACCGCGCGGTGCGAGAGCGCCACGTCGAGGTATCGCCGGTAGACGTCGGCGACGGCGGCGTCCCGGACGGTGACGTCGGCGGGCAGGCCGTCGTCGAGTACGTCCAGTTCGGTGATGAGGATGTCCAGTCCCCGGTCGGCGACCTCGGAGAACCAGTTCAGGTAGGCCCGGGCCGCGAAGCGGTCGGCGAACCGGTCGGCGAGCAGGTGTGCCTGCACCCCGAGGGCGTGCACCGGGACGCCGTCGGCGAGTAGCCGGTCGATGACCTGGAGGGTGGCCCGGCGTCGGGGGCCGGGTTCGTCGCCGTACTCGTTGACGGTCTCGAAGCCGAACTCGTTGAGTACGAGCACCGCCGACGGGTCGGCGTCGTGCGCGACCTGGAACGCCTCGGCGACGTACGACGGCCCGATCGTCTCCCACCACGGCACGTCGGTGC
Organism: Plantactinospora veratri; assembly: GCF_036421995.1. Taxonomy (NCBI): domain Bacteria; kingdom Bacillati; phylum Actinomycetota; class Actinomycetes; order Micromonosporales; family Micromonosporaceae; genus Plantactinospora; species Plantactinospora veratri. The sequence continues at coordinate 88,962 of NZ_JAZGQL010000012.1, read as the reverse complement.
GGAATCCGCGCTGCCCCTCGGGGCTGGTGACCTCGTTGGCCACGCTCCAGGCGTCGACCCGGCCACGGTAGCGCTTGACCACCGCCTCGGCGGTGCCGAAGAGCAGTTCCCGGGCCTGCTGCTCGCCCATGCCCCAGAGGTCGTCCTCGGTCCAGCCCTCGCCGAAGCCCTCGTCCCAGACCAGGTGTGCGCCGAAGACCCGCATCCGCTGGCTCTCGGCGTACCCGATGATCTGGTCGGCGTAGCTGAAGTCGAGTTCGGCGTCCGGGGTGGGCTTGAGCCGGTACCAGAGCAGGTCGTCCTCGGTGAAGAGCAGGGTCGCCTCCCGGCCGACCAGGTCGAGGTAGTCGGTGTCGGGCATGTGCCAGGTCGCCAGCGAGGTGCCGAAGGCGAGGCCGTTCGGCCTGGCGAGTTTCCACAGTGGCGGGTGGGGTGCGCGGGGTCGGCTGCCGGGTCCGGCGGAGGCCGGGCCGGTGACGCCGAGGGCACCACTGGCCAGGCCGGCGGCTCCGGCCGCGCCGAGGATCAGGGATCGGCGGGACAGGGTGGTGTCGTTCATGGGATTGCCCTCCTCGCAGGGACGGTGCTGGGACGGTGCCTCGGGAGTTGCAAAACGATTTGTTCGACGTGTGGCAGGAGCCTACGGCCGGCCCGCAGTGGCGGCAAGGGACCGGCAGCGGATCTGTTGCCCGGCTCGTCGACGACCGGTTACGCTGCCCGCGACCCGTAGCCAAACGTTTTGCATACCGGAAGGGGTCCAGCGTGAGTCGGCTTTCCCTGGGGGTGATCGGACTGGGTGAGGTGGCCCAGGTCGTCCACCTCCCGGTCCTGCGGTCGCTGCCCGAGCTCTACGACGTCACCGCCGTCTGCGACATCTCCCCCGGCCTGCTCGACCGGGTCGGCGGCGCATACGGCGTACCGCACCGGCACGCCGACTTCACCGAGATGCTCGACCGGAACGACCTGGACTGCGTACTCGTGCTCAACAGCGACGAGTACCACGCCGAGGCGGTGGTCGCGGCGCTCGACCGGGGCGTGCACGTGCTGGTGGAGAAGCCGATGTGCCTCAGCCCGCGGGAGGCGGAGCGCATCATCGCCGCCCGGGACCGCTCCGGCGCATGCGTCATGGTCGGCTACATGCGGCGGTTCGCCCCCGCCTTCGTCGAGGCGACCCGCCGGATCGGCGAACTGGGCCAGATCAACTACGTCCGGGTGCACGACATCATCGGCCGCAACCAACTGATCATCGACCAGACGGTGCGGGTCGACCGCCCGACCGACATCCCCCGCTCGGCGGTCGAGGCGCGCTGGGCCAGGGGCCGGGCCCTGGTCGCCGACGCGCTGGGCGAGGTGCCCGAGGTGCTCGCCGGGGCGTACCGGCTGCTCTGCGGGCTGGGCAGCCACGACCTCTCGGCAATGCGCGAGCTGCTCGGCCGCCCGCGCGGAGTGGCCGCCGCCCGGCAGTGGCGGGACGGCCGCTTCCTCGCCGCGCTGCTGGAGTACGACGACTTCCTGGTCACCTACGAGACCGGCGTCGACTCCCAGCTCCGGTTCGACGCGCACATCGAGGTCTACGGCGAACACGCCTGCATGCGGGTGCAGTACGACACCCCGTACGTCCGGCACTTCCCCACCACCCTGGTCATCGAGGAGACCCGGGGCGACGGACTGCACCGGTCGGTGTCCCGCCCGCACCTGAAGGACCCCTACACGCACGAGCTGGAGTACTTCCACGAGATCGTCACCAGGGGCGGTCAGCCGAAGACCGGACCGGAGGACTTCGTCGAGGATCTGGAACTCTTCGCCGAGCTGATCCGGGTGATGGCGGCCCAGCCGGAGAGCCGGCCGTGAGGCAGAGCCGAAGATAGGTCGAGTCCCGCCGGGGATAGTCGCCGCGCCGGTCCCGGCCACTCGCCTAGCGTCGGATCCGACGAGGTCACCGCCCGAGACGGCGGCCACGACCGGTCGCCACCCCCGGGCGACCGACGGCAAACAGGAGGTGTTCGGTGTGCTGACCGCACAGGATGTCGACTTCTACCAGACCAACGGCTACTACCTCAACCGCGACCAGCTCTTCTCCGCCGAGAAGCTGGACGCGCTCGAACAGATCTTCACCGAGCATCTCGCCGACAGGGGGGAGAAGCTCTCCGACGAGCTGGACACCCCGCACTTCCGCGACCCCCGCCTGCTGGACTTCCTCCTCGCCGACGAGGTGCTGGACCTGGTCGAGCCGCTGGTCGGGCCGGACATCGCGCTCTGGACCAGCCACTTCATCTCCAAGGACCCGCTGGTCGGCCGGGCCACCCCCTGGCACGAGGACAGCGCCTACTGGAACGGCCGGCTCAGCGAGTACGACCGGATCGTCACCGTCTGGCTCGCGCTCGGCCCGAGCAACCGGGAGAACGGCTGCATGCGGGTCATCCCGGGCAGTCACGACGGCGGCGGCTTCTCCGAGTACGTGCCGACCGACAAGACCGTGCAGACCTTCCACGCCGAGATCCCCGGCGTCGACGAGAGCCGGGCGGTCTACTTCGAGCTGGAGCGCGGGCAGTGCTCGCTGCACGACGGGCGGATCATCCACGGCGCCCGCCCGAACACCAGCGACGTCCGCCGGACCGGCTACACGATGCGGTACTTCCCGGCCTCGGTGAAGGTGCTGCCGGTGCCGGAGAACGAGGGCTGGCAGATCTGGCTGGCCCGGGGCCGGGACAGCGCCGGCAACACCTACCAGCCGGACCCGCGGTGAGGCTCGGGCTGCTCACCGCCTGCCTGCCCGGCGAACCGCTCGACGCGATCGCCGGGTGGGCGGCCGGGCACGGCTACCGGGGGCTGGAGGTGGCCGCCTGGCCCCGCGAGCCGGACCGGCCGTGGCAGGCGAGCCACCTCGACGTCGACGGCTTCGACGCGGGCGCGGCGGAGCGGGTCCGCGCCCTGCTGGACGGGCACGGCCTCACCGTCTCGGCGGTCGCCTACTACGAGAACAACCTGCACGCCGACCCGGCCACCCGGGAACGGGTGCACCGGCACCTGCGCCGCTGCGTGGACGCCGCCGCGCTGCTCGGCTGCGAACACGTCGGCACCTTCGTCGGCCGGGACGTCACCCGGACGGTGACCGAGAACCTGCGGCTCGGCGCGGAGGTGCTGCCGCCGCTGGTGGCGTACGCGGCGGACCGGGGCGTACGGCTCGTCGTGGAGAACTGCCCGATGGAGGGCTGGCACCCGGACGGCTACCCGGCCAACCTGGCGTACTCGCCGGAGCTGTGGGACTGGCTGGGCGGGCTCGGCCTCTTCCTCAACTTCGACCCGTCCCACCTGGTCTGGCTCGGCATCGACCCGGTCGCGGCGCTGACCGGGCACCTCGACCTGGTCCGGCACGTGCAGGCGAAGGACGTCCAGGTCGACCCCGCCGCCCGGAACCGGTTCGGGGTCTTCGGCCAGCTCGTCGGCAAGCCGTCGGCGTGGAGCAGCGGCTGGTGGCGGTACCGGGTCCCCGGCCTCGGCGAGGTGGACTGGCGCCGGCTGGTCGACGTCCTCTACGAGGGCGGATACTCCGGCTTCGTCTCGGTGGAACACGAGGACCCGGTCTGGTCCGGTACGCCGGAACGGGTCCGGCAGGGCCTGGTGATCGCCGAACGCACCCTCAACCCGCTGCTGGTCGCCTGAGACCGGACCGCCGGCACCGCACCCACCCCCCCCCACCCCAGCGCAAGGAGCCCGAGGCATGCAACGTGGCGTGTACTTCGACGCCTGGTTCCCCCGACAGCACTGCTACCACCCGAGCCTGCCACCCCGACGGCTCCGGATGATCGACGACCTGGTCGACTACCGGGCCACCACCCTGGTCTGGGCCTCCCTCGGCGGCGGCTCGATCTCGCTGCCCTACCTGGAACAGGAGGCGTTCGGCCCGGTCGACGCGCGGGCCCGGTTCTACGGCTTCGTCAACGACAGCGAGTTCATCGCCGCCGCCCAGGCCCGGGGGATCAAGGTCTTCGGGATCATCTTCGAGGCGCAGGGCTGGGAGTTCCCTGTCGAACTCTCCGCCTCCGAGGACGAGATCCTCGCCCTCAACGAGCTGCGCGGGGTCGGGCACCGGGACTGGCTCGGGCTGCGGGAGTTCGGCCAGAACCGCTACCCGTTGCTCTGGAAGCCGGTCGAGCACTATTTCCCGGGCGGCCTGGTCAACAGCGACGGCGAACCGGTCACCGACCTGATCGAGGAGTGCTGCGCCCGGGACATCCGGCAGACCGCCCTGCACGCCCGCTGGGTCGAGTGCCCGGACCGCGAACACCAGTGCTTCTACATGGACCGGAACAACCCGGTCTGGCGGGAGTACCTCAAGGCGGTCATCCGGATCCAGATCGACGCGGGCGTGGACGGGGTACAGCTCGACGAGACGGAGTTGCCGCTCGGCTCACTCCAGTACGGCGGCTGCTTCTGCAAGGACTGCATGAAGGGCTTCCGGGCGTACCTGGCCGCGCTGCCGCCCGCCGAACGCGACCCGCTGCTCGACGGGGTCGACCTCGACACCTTCCACTACGGCGACTGGCTGCTGGAGCGCGGCTACGACTTCACCGACCGGCACGACGCGACACCGCTGTTCGGGGCGTACTACCGGTTCCAGTGCGACGCGATCCGCCGGCACTTCGCCGAGCTGGCCGCGCACGCCCGGTCCTACGCGGCGAGCAGGGGACGGAAGGTGCTGGTCTCCGGCAACTTCTTCAACATGGACCCGCAGTACCTCGGGCTCGCCGACGACGTCGACGTGATCGTCACCGAGATGCGCAACACCACGTACCGGCAGCCGGAGTGGTACCGCTACGTCGCCGGCTTCGCCGGGGACAAGGACGTCATCGTGGTGGAGAACCCGTACGGCGGGGTGGTGCCCGAGCTGGTCGAGCTGCTGAAGAACGGCCGGGGGCACGACCTGTTGCGGCTCTCCTGCTACGAGGCGGCGGCGTTCGGGGTGAACATGGCGGTGCCGTACGGCTCCTGGATGGGCGCGACGATCGAGGACTCCTTCTACGCCCCGCACGAGCTGGCGGCCGAGATCCAGGGCTTCCTCGCCGACCGCGAGCGGCTCTTCGCCCGGGGCAGCCGCAACGAGGTGGCGGTGGTCTACAGCGTGGAGAGCAACCGGGACCTGGTGGCCCGGGCCGACATCGGCGACAACCTGCGCAACGCCCGGGACGAGAGCGTGCGGGTGCCGTACCGGGAGGTGACCTCGGCGCTGGCCGGCGCCGCCGTACCCTTCGACGTGCTGCTCTTCCCCGACGACCGCACGGCGCCGGACCGGCTCACCGCCGACGTGCTGCGGCGCTACGCCACAGTGCTGCTGCCGGCCTGCACCCACCTGACCCCGGCCCAGCTCGCGGCGGTGCGCGGCTACCTCGACGGCGGCGGCCGGGTGGTCCGGGTCGGCGGGCTCGGCGACAACCTCGGCGACGCGGACCGGGCGGCGCTGCTCGGCCATCCGGGGCTGACCGGCTCGACCTCGGACGACCTGGCGACGCTGCTGCCGCACGGCCGGCAGGTCGAACTCGCCGCGCCCGCCGGCACCGGCTCGGTCGCGGCCAACATCGCCGGCCTGGCGGACGGGTCGGCCGCCGTCCACCTGGTCAACTACGACTACCGGAGCGAGGACGACCGGGTACGCCCGGTCGCCGACCTGGAGCTTCGGGTACGGCTGCCGGAGCGGCTGCCGGCGGCCACCGCGTACGGCTGCGACGGCACGGTCACCCCGCTCGACGTACGGGTCGACGGCGCCGGGTTCCACGCGGTACGGCTCGACGCGCTCGGCCCGTACGCCGTCGTCGTCTTCGCAGCGGACTGAGCAGGGGGGTGCAGGGATGCGGATAGCGGTGTTGACCGGTCCGGAGCGGTTCGAGATCGCCGAGGTACCGCCGCCGGAGATCGGCCCGGACGAGCTGCTGGTCCGGGTCGCGGCCAGCGGGGTCTGCGCGTCGGAGCTGGCCACCTGGGCCGGTGATCCGCCGGTCGACTACCCGCGCCACCTCGGCCACGAGGTGAGCGGCACGGTGGCCGCGGTCGGCGCCGACGTCGACTCGTTCGCCGTCGGTGACCCGGTCGGGGTCTGGGTCACCTCGCACGGCTTCGCCGAGTACGTGGCGGCGAAGGCCGCGCACTGCCGGCCGGCCGGCGACGTACCCCTGGCCGAGGTGCTGGCCGAGCCGCTGGCCTGCGCGGTCAACGCGGTGGAGGAGGCCGACGTGCGGCTCGGCGACGACGTGGTGCTGATCGGCGCCGGCTTCATGGGCAACCTGGTGCAGTCGCTGGTCCGGCTGCGCGGGGTGCGGCAGCTCGTGGTGGCCGACACCCGGCCGGACGCGCTGGACCGGGCCAGGGCGCTCGGCGCGACCCGGGTGGTGGACGTCCGGCACGAGTCGCTGGCCGAGGTGGTCGGCGAGCTGACCGGCGGGCGCGGCGCCGACCTGACGTTCGAGTGCACCGGCGGGCAGGCGGCGCTGGACGCGGTCGGCAAGGTGACCCGGATGAGCGGCAGGATCGTGCTGGTCGGCTTCCACCAGGGGGCGCCGCGCCAGATCAACCTGGCGCACTGGAACTGGATGGCCTTCGGCATCGTCAACGCGCACTACCGGGACGTCGGCACCATCATGCGCGGGATGACGGTCGGCATGCGGCTGCTCGTCTCCGGGGCCGTCTCGCTGCGCGGCCTGGTCACGCACCGGTTCCCGCTGGCGGAGGTCGACGCCGCGTTCCGGGCCGCCCGGGAGAAGCCGCCGGGCTTCGCGAAGGCGACGGTGACGTTCGACTGAGCCTGCTCGAAGCGGGTCACTGCCTGCTCGAAGCGGGTCACTGCCTGCTCGAAGCGGGTCGCTGATCGCTCAGGCGGAGCGCCGGACCACCAGGGGGCAGGGCAGCACGATGGTCCGGCCCTCCCCGGTGTACTCGCCGGTCATCCGGCTGAGCAACAGCTCACCGGCGCTCTGCCCGGTCTGGTACGCCGGGTTGCGCACGGTGGTGAGCGGCGGGTTGACGATGGTGGCGGCGTCCACGTCGTCGAAGCCGACCACGGCGATGTCGTCCGGCACGGTCAGGTCCCGCTCGTGTACGGCGTCGATGGCACCGATCGCGGTCAGGTCGTTGGCGCAGAACACCGCGTCCGGACGGCGGTCCGACGGCAGCGCCAGCAGCCGGTCCATCGCGGCCCGGCCACCCGGCCGGGTCCAGTCGCCGCGCACCATCAGCTCCGGCTGGACCGTGAACCCGTGCTCGCGCAGGGCCCGCCGGTATCCCTCGTCACGGGCCGAGCCGGTCGCCTCCGGCCCTTCGATCATGCCGATCCGGCGGGCGCCCCGCCGGATCAGGTGGCTCACGGCGGCGTGCGAGCCGACGCCGTCGTCCGGGGTGACCAGGTCGACGTGCGGGTCGTCGTCGAGGGCGCCGCCGACGCAGACGGCCGGGATGCCGAGGCCGGCCGGGCCGGTCCGCAGCTCGGCGGTGACGTCGCCGGCCGCCATCACCACCCCGTCCACCCCCCGGTCGCGTACGTCGGCCAGGAAGGCGTCCTCGCGTTCGGGGACGCCGTCGGTGTTGCAGACGTAGCTGCCGTAGCCGGCGCCGTCGACCGCGTCGGCGAGCCCTCGGGTGAGCACCGCGTAGAACGGGTTGGTGATGTCCGGTACGACCACGGCGACCATCCGGGACCGCCGGGTACGCAGGCTCCGGGCCACGTTGTTGGGGCGGTAGCCGAGCTGTCGGATCACCTCCCGGACGGTCTCCTGGGTGGCCTCGGCGACCCAGCGCTTGCCGGAGAGCACGTGGGAGACGGTGGTCGGACTCACCCCGGCCAGCTTCGCCACCTGGACCAGGGTCACCCGGGTCTCGTCGGGACCGGGTGCCGGCGGCCGTGTCTGCGACATCGACCTCGCCCTCTCGCGTCGTTGACCGCTGCGGTGTCGGTCCGTACCGTAGCAAAACGTTTTCCTGCGGGATCGACGGAGGAACCCGGATGACCCGACTCCTCGACCGGTACATGATCGACGGGCTGGTCGCCGACGGGCTGGTCCCGGGCGGTTCCGGCGTACAGGTGATGCGCCCGGACCTGCGGGACGTGCCGGCGCACTGGCACGACTACTACGAACTCGGCTACGTCCTCGACGGGACCGCCCGGCACGTGGTGAACGGGGTGTCCCGGCCGCTCCGGCCGGGCGGCGTCTTCCTGCTCACCCCCACCGACTTCCACGAGCTGCACGTTTCCTCGGCCACGCCGCTGAGCTGCTACAACGTCGTGATCGAGCCGGACGTGGCGGAGCGGTGGCTGGACCGGGCCCTGCCGGTCCCGGCCGGGGTCGCCGGGCCGCCCTGGCTGACCGACGACCCGTCGTTCGGCCCCGACTTCGACCGGCTCTGGCGCGAGTCCTCCGCCGGCCGGCGGCCGGGAGCGGCGGCGCTGGCCGACGCCGTGCTCGGTTGCATCCTGATCGAACTCGCCCGGCGCTGCGCGGAGCCGGTCGCGGCGGAGTCCGGTCCGGAGCCGCGCGGCGGTGCCGATCCGGCCGGCGGCGACATCCGGCGGGCGGTGCAGTACATCGAGCGACGGTTCCGCGAGCCGCTGACCCTGGCCGAGGTGGCGGGGTACGTGCACCTGTCGCCGAACTACTTCAGCGAGCGGTTCGGCCAGGTGGTCGGGGTCTCCTTCCAGTCCTATCTGCAGGCTCGCCGGCTGCGCTTCGCCCGGTCGCTGCTCGCCTCGACGGATCTCGGGGTCACCGAGATCTGCCACGCGGCCGGCTTCAACAGCCCGTCGCACTTCGGGCGGGCGTACCGGCGCCGGTTCGGTCAGGCGCCGTCGGCCGGGCGTAACCCGAGACCGTCACCGCCGGGCGAGCCGGGGTCGCCCGATCCGGGCTGACCGTGGCCGGTTAACCACCGATTACCAACCCGTTGCGTTTGTTACCCGAGATCTCTTGACATCCCTGGCCGGGCGGATGACCCTAGCCGCAGCATGCCAAACGTTTTGCACCTAGGTAGCCGTGACCCCACCACATTGGCGGCAACGACATAGGGAGCTGATCCGATGAAGCATCGCTCGCCCCGCGGAATCCTGGCGGTGGTCGCGACGGCCACCATCGCCGCCTCGGCCCTGGTCGGCTGTTCCAGCGGCGGTTCGTCCGCCACCGACCACGGTGCCGGCGAGGGACCGGTCCCCGAGCCGACCGCGCCGGTCACCATCTCGTTCGCCTCCTGGGTCGGCGAGCAGCCGGAGATGAAGAAGCTGGTCCAGCAGTTCCAGACCGAGCATCCCAACATCAAGATCGAACTACAGAACGTACCCGCCGAGGAGGCGAACGAGAAGCTGACCGCGCAGATCGCCGGGGGGAACCCGCCGGACGTGGCCTTCATCGACGCCAGCACCACGGCCAACTTCGCCTCCCGCAAGGCGCTGGTCAACCTCGACAACTACCTGCGGCGCAGCGAGATCGTGAAGGCCGACGCCTACGTACCGGCGTTCAAGACCTTCACCACCTACGACGGCAGCATGTACGGGCTGCCCTTCGACGGCGAGTCGACCGCGCTCTTCTACCGGACCGACCTCTTCGCCGCCGCCGGGCTGAGCGGCCCGCCCACCACCTGGGAGCAGTACGAGGCGGCGGCGAAGGCGCTGACCGACCCGGCGAAGCGGACCTACGGGCACGCGATGTTCGCCAGCTCGCCCGAGGCGGCGTACTACTGGTATCCCTGGCTCTGGCAGAACGGCGGCCACCTGCTCTCCGACGACGGCAAGGAGGTGCTGTTCAACAAGGCCGAGGGGAAGAAGGCCGCCGAGTTCTACGTCAACCTGGCGAAGTACGCCCCCAAGGACTACCTCAACTCCAACTCGTACGACGGCCGCCAGGCCTTCGCCAACGGTCAGGTCGGGATGTACGTCGCGGGCTCGTGGTTCGCCGGCACCCTCGCCGACGAGTTCCCGGCGATCGAGGGCAAGTGGGCCACGGCGCCGCTGCCGAAGGGCTCGGCCGGCTGCGGCACCACCATCGCCGGTGACGCCCTGGTCATCTTCAGCCAGAGCAAGCAGACCGACGCCGCCTGGAAGTTCATCGAGTTCCTCTCCAAGCCCGACAACGTCGCGCAGTGGACCTACAAGTCCGAGGACGGCACCACCCTCCCGCCGATCACCAGCCTGCTGGAGTCGCCCGACCTGGTGGCGACCAAGCCGGTGCTGAAGGGCTTCGCCGAGGCCATGCCGTGTGGGGTCAGCAACGTGGTCGCCAACCCCGACTGGCCGAAGATCGAGGAGGCCCTGAACGAGCAGCTCGCCAAGGCCATGTACGGCGAGCAGACGGCCGACCAGGCACTGGACGCGGCCGCGGCGGAGGCCGAGAAGATCATCAGGTGAGGAACCGGGCCGGCCGCCCTGCGCGGCCGGCCCGGCAACTCTTCGGGCAGGGAGGGCGAGCGAGGAATGGTGGTGGCAACGGTATGGCGGCGCTGACCGCATCCCGGACCCCGGCTCCGGACCGGAACGGGGAAACCCGTCGGCCCGGCCCGGGACCCGGCCGACGGCGACGCGGCGTACGGGGAACGCTCTGGCGGGCCTGGCGGGAGCGGTCGGCGTACGCCTTCCTGGCCCCCGGCCTGATCCTCTTCTCCGTCTTCACCGTCTTCGCGCTCGGCTTCGCCTTCTACCTGACGTTCCGGGAGTGGAACATCCTGGAGCCGGAGAAGCCCTTCGTCGGCCTGCAGAACTACCGGGACATGGTGCAGGACGAGGACTTCCGCCGTTCTATCATCAACACCGCCTACTTCACCGGCGCCTCGGTGCCGCTCGGCATGGCCGTCGGGCTCGGCGTCGCCCTGCTGCTCAACCAGCCGATCCGGGGTCGGGGCCTGCTGCGTACCCTCTACTTCCTGCCCAACATCACCCCGTTCGTGGTGGCGGCGATCGTCTGGAAGTGGCTCTACAACGGTGACTTCGGCCCGATCAACTTCTACCTGCTGAAGACCCACCTGATCAGGGAGCCGCTGGTCTGGCTCTCGGACAAGAACCTGGCGATGCCGGCCGTGGTGCTGATGAGCGTCTGGGCCAGCACCGGCTTCTCGATGGTGGTCTACCTGGCGGCCCTACAGGCCATCCCCCACCAGCTCTACGAGTCGGCCCGGATCGACGGCGCCGGGCCGTGGGCCCGGTTCCGCTACGTGACGCTGCCGATGCTGGCCCCCTCGACGCTGTTCCTGATGGTGATGGGCATCATCGGCTCGTTCCAGGTCTTCACCCAGATCTACATCATGACCGGCGGCGGCCCGGTCAACCGGACCACCACGATGGTCTATTACATCTACGAGGCCGCCTTCAAGTTCTACGAGATGGGGTACGCCAGCACCCTCGCCTACGGGCTGTTCGTACTCCTGCTGGTCTTCACGGCGATCCAGCTCCGGCTCTACCGGAAGGCGGACCTGTGAGTCGAGGAAACCGAGGAGCCGTCGTGACCACCAGCGTGCAGGACCCGCCACCCGCCCCGACCGGACCGGACCGGGTCCCGAGCCCGGCCTCCGGACCGGCCCGCCGGCCGGTGCTCGGACGCCGGCTCTGGCTCGCCGTCTGCTACCTGATCCTGGTACCCGGGGCGATCCTCTTCGTCGCGCCCTTCGCCTGGCTGGTCAGCGCCTCGTTCCAGCACGTCGGCGACATCTTCTCCTGGCCGCCGCAGTGGATCCCGGAGAATCCGACCCTCGACGGCTACAAGGGCTTCTTCGGCATCGGCAAGGCCGGCGAGCTGGCCCAGGGCAGCGAGGGCGCCTGGCGCTGGTTCCTGAACAGTGCCTTCGTGGCCACCTCGGTGACCCTGCTGCAACTGTTCTTCAACTCGCTGGCCGCCTACACCTTCGCGAAGCGGAAGTTCCCCGGCCGGGACGCGATCTTCCTGCTCTTCCTGGCCACCATGATGGTGCCGCCGCAGGTGACCCTGATCCCGAACTACCTGGTGCTCAAGCACATACCGTTCTTCGGCGGCAACGACGCGCTCGGCGCCGGCGGGCACGGCTGGCTCGACTCGTACTGGGGGCTGATCCTGCCCGGGGCGGTCAGCGCGTTCGGCATCTTCCTGCTCCGCCAGTACATGCTGGCGATCCCCGACGAACTGCTGGACGCGGCCCGGATCGACGGTGCCGGCGAGTTCCGGGTCTTCTGGCGGGTGGTGCTGCCGCTCTGCGGCCCCGCCCTCGCCGCCACGGCGATCTTCACCTTCACCTACGCCTGGGAAGACTTCCTCTGGCCGCTGATCGTCATCTCCAGCTCCGACAAATACACCGCTCCGCTCGGTTTGGCCCTGTTCGTCGTGAAGAATCGGACATCCTGGAACCTGCTGATGGCCGGCTCGGTCGTCGCCACCCTGCCCATGATCGTGACCTTCCTGGTGTTCCAACGCCGGTTCATCCAGGGCATATCGATGAGCGGACTAAAAGGATGACCGAGAACGGCAGCGGCCCGACCGGGGCGGAGAACGGCGCGACCAGGGCGCTGGTCGAGGAACTCCTGGGCGACGGCAACGGCGTGCTCCGGCTCGCGCCGGCCTTCGTCGCCCGCGACCTGGTCCCGCCCGGCCGGCGGCTCGGCCTCGCCGGGGACGCCTACGACCTCGGCGAGCGGGGCTTCGTCTGCGAACGCTGGCTCGGCTCGACCACCCGGGCCGACAACCGGATCGGCCCGCCCGACGAGGGGCTCGGCCACGTCGTCGACCGGGACGGGCGGCCCCGGCTGACGCTGCGGGACGCGGTACGGGCCGACCCGGCCGCGATCATGGGTACGGCCTACGCGGCGAGCCATCCGGAGGGGCTCGGCCGGCTCGCCAAGCTGCTCGACTACGGCGCGCGGATCCCGTACCACATCCATCCGCCGCAACGCTTCGCCGAGCTGGTCGGGCGGCGCTCGAAGGACGAGGCCTACTACTTCCCCGCCGGGGTGGAGACCGGCCCGCACCCGGAGACGTTCTTCGGGGTGCATCCGTGGATCGTCCGGGAGCGGGCGTACGACGTGCTGCTGCCGTACCTGGTCGACTGGGACAGTGACCTGATCCTCCGGCACTCCCGGGCCTACCTCCAGGTGCCCGACGACGGTTTCCAGGTACCGTCCGGGGTGCTGCACGGTCCCGGCACCGCGCTGACCGTGGAGCTACAGGAGGACTCCGACGTCTTCGCCATGTTCCAGGCGCTCAACGCCGGCCGGATCATCTCCAAGGAACTGCTCTTCAAGGACGTCCGGCCCGAGGACCGGCAGGCGCAGGGCGAGCGGGTCCCGCTCGGGTTCGTCGAGTGGGAACTCAACGGTGACCCGTACTTCTACGAGCACAACCACCTGGCACCGCGCCCGGTCGAGCCGACCGGCGCGGCCGACGGCGGCCAGGAGTGGTGGATCTTCTACAACACGCCGAAGTTCAGCGGCAAGAAGCTCGTGGTGCCGCCGGGACGGACCCACCGGTCGACGGAGCGCGGGGTGTACTCGATCCTGGTCTGGTCGGGTGACGGACGGTACTGCGGCCACGACGTACGCGGCGGCGACGCCGACCGGGACGAGCTGCTCGTCTCGCACGACGTGGCGACCGCGCCGCACCTGGTGGAGAACACCGGCGACGGGGATCTGGTGGTCTTCAAGTTCTTCGGCCCGGACGTCAACCACGACGCCCCGACGATCCCCCGGATCGCGCCGGCCTGACACCGGCTTGCTCCGCCGACTAGCGGCCGGGATTGACGTCTGGCTGCGTGTCCAGGTCGACGAAGCCGCACCACTGTCGAGGAGTGAACGTCAGGACCGGCCCGCGCGGGTCCTTGCTTGTCCGGACGAGGACCCGGCCGGGAAGGTTGTCGGCCACCTCGACACAGGTTCCGCTGTCGCTGCGAGTCGACTTGCGCCAGTTCGGGGCGGTGGTCAGGTCCATTTCTCAGCCGTCCTCATGATCAGTTCCAGGCTTCGCTCACCGGATAGAGCGTTGGCCGGATGGCCTCCCAGGCACCCTCGAGGCTTGTCAGCCCGAACCCAGATTGCATACTGTAGTCAGCATAACGCATACGGAAGGGCACGCCGCTGCCGCGTCGCCTCGGCGCCGCGCGGACGTCGTACGAGAAGGGAGCAGCCCGTGCGAGTTGCAGTGCTCGGAGCCGGCGCCATCGGCGCGTACGTCGGTGCGTCCCTGTGCCGGGCCGGGGTGGACGTCCAACTGATCGCCCGCGGCGCACACCTGGCCGCGCTGCGGGCACACGGGGTACGGGTGCACAGCCCCCGGGGAGACTTCTCGGCGCACCCGCACGCCACCGACGACCCGCGCGAGGTCGGCCCGGTGGACTACGTGTTCCTCGGCCTCAAGGCGCATTCCTACGCCTCGGCGGGGCCGCTGCTCGAACCGCTGCTCGGCCCGGGGACCGCCCTCATCGCGGGGCAGAACGGCATCCCGTGGTGGTACTTCCACAAGCTCCCGGGGCCGTACCAGGGCCAGCGGATCGAGGCCGTCGACCCGGGCGGGGCGACCTCGGCGGTGATGGCCCCGGAACGGGCGATCGGTTGCGTGGTCTACCCGGCCACCGTGATCGAGTCGCCCGGGGTGATCCGGCACCTGGAGGGGACCCGGTTCTCCATCGGGGAGCCGGACGGCACAATCTCGCAGCGGTGCCAGCGGTTCAGCGACGCGATGGTGGCCGGCGGGCTGAAGTGTCCGGTCGAGCCGCGGCTGCGGGACGATATCTGGATCAAGTTGATGGGCAACGTCTCGCTGAACCCGATCAGCGCCCTGACCAGGGCAACCATGGCGGAGATCTGCGAGAGCCCGGGCACCCGCCGAGTGGTCGAGCAGATGATGGCCGAGACGCTCGACATCGCCAACCGGGTCGGCAGCACGCCGGAGATCTCGATCAGCAAGCGGGTCGAGGGCGCCCGGCGGGTCGGCCACCACAAGACCTCGATGTTGCAGGACCTCGAGGCGGGCAAGGAGATGGAACTCGACGCGGTCGTCGCCGCCGTGGTGGAGATCGCCGACATCACCGGTGCGCCGGCACCCACGCTGCGCACCATCTACGCCGCGACCGAGCTGCTGGCCAAGACCATGGCCCGGCCGGCGCCGACCCCCAGCGCGACGGCGGCCTGACCGGTACGCCACCACCACCGGCGTACCGGCGAGACGCCGGGCAGGTATTGCACTGGTACTGCCGACAGAATACTGTATGCAGACCTCCTGACGGTCCTGCCGGGCACCGGGATCCGGTGCCGGTCAGCCGAGGGGACGCACCGGACGCACCGATCCCCGTCCCGGCCCGGCGATCTCGCCAATCCACAGGACAACTTCCCGACCTACGCCACTACCCGGAGGTCTGAACGCATGGCCAAGATTCCCTGCATGGACGCGGTCGTCTCGGTGCTCGCCTCGGAGGGCGTGGACATCGCCTTCGGCTGCCCCGGCGCCGCGATCCTGCCGCTCTACGCGGCGCTGCGGCGCAGCGACATCCGGCACCTGATCGTCCGGCACGAGGAGGGCGCCACCCACATGGCCGACGGCTGGGCCCGGACCAACGGCCGGGTCGGCGTCGCGATCGGCACCTCCGGCCCGGCCGGCACCAACATGATCACCGGCCTCTACACGGCACAGGCGGACTCGATCCCGATGGTCTGCATCACCGGCCAGGCGCCGACCAGCAAGCTGCACCAGGAGGCGTTCCAGGCGGTCGACATCGTCGAGATCGCCAAGCCGGTGACGAAGTGGGCGGTCCAGGTCAAGGAGGCCGCCCAGGCGCCCTGGATCTTCCGGGAGGCGTTCCGGATCGCCCGCTCCGGGCGCCCCGGACCGGTACTGATCGACCTGCCGATCGACGTGGCGCGGCAGGAGATCGAGTGGGACGCCTCGATCGACGCCCCGCTGCCGGTGCCCCGGGTCGAACCCCACCTGCCCCGGGTCGAGCGGGCCCTGGACATGCTGCTCGCCGCCGAGCGACCGCTGATCCTGGCCGGCGGCGGAGTGATCATCGGCGAGGCCACCGACCTGCTCCGGGAGGTCGCCGAGACGCTGAACATCCCGGTCCAGGTCACCCTGATGGGCAAGGGCGCGATCCCGGAGGACCACGACCTCTTCGCCGGGATGACCGGCATCCAGACCACCCAGCGGTGGGGCAACGCGTCCTTCCTGGAATCCGACCTGGTGCTCGCGCTCGGCGCCCGGTTCGGCGACCGGCACACCGGGGACCTGCCGACCTACCGGGGTGACCGCAAGTTCGTCCACGTCGACATCGAACCGACCCAGCTCGGCAAGGTGTTCGGCCCGGACCTCGGGATCGTCTCGGACACCGGTGCCTTCCTCGCCGCGCTGCTCGACGCCGTACGGCGCCGGGGGGTGCGGCGGGACCGTGCCGAATGGGTCTCGCTGGTCCGCAAGCTGCGCGAGACGCTGGTCCGCCGGGACGACTTCGACTCCGTACCGGTCAAGGCGCCCCGGGTCTTCAAGGAGATCAACGAGTTCTTCGGCCCGGACACCTACTTCGTCACGGCGATCGGCCTCTACCAGATCTGGTCCGGGCAGTTCCAGCAGGTCTTCAAGCCCCGGCACTACCAGGTCTGCGGCCAGGCCGGCCCGCTGGGCTGGGAGATCCCGGCGGCGATCGGGGTGAAGTCCGCCCGACCCGACGCCGAGGTGGTCGGGGTGGTCGGCGACTACTCGTTCCAGTTCCTGGTCGAGGAACTCGCGGTCGCCGCGCAGTACAACATCCCCTTCGTACTGGTGATGCTGAACAACGAGTATCTCGGGCTGATCCGGCAGGCGGAGATCGGCTACGAAATGAACTACGAGGTGGACATCCACTACGACGAGTACGGCACGGACAACGTCAAAATCATGGAGGCGTACGGCTGCGCCGGCCGCCGGGTGCTGCGGCCCGACGAGATCGCCGACGCCCTGGCCTGGGCCAGCAAGGAGGCCCGGCGGACCAGCCGTCCGGTGCTGGTCGAGGTGATGATCGAGCGGGAGGCGAACACCGCGCACGGGCTCTCCATCGCGCAGGTCAACGAGTTCGAGCCGGTGCCGGAGGTCGAGTACCGGGACGCGGTCTCGGGCTGAGCCGGCCCGGTGGTCCCGGGAGCGGGACCTGTGGCGGAGCGGAGCAAGCGCGTCCCGGCCTGCGGTCGGGGCGCGCTTGCCGTAGCGGCGGTCGCGGTCGGGTCCGACCGGTCAGGTCTGCTGCCCGATCCCCCGAACCACCCCGTCGGCCGGATCACGGAATCAGATCGCTGCCGGTCAATGCACCTTGCCGACAGAGAAGTGCATCTGGACTACTGTATGCTATAACCCACAATGGGGCGCCAGCGCCCGATCGATTCTCGCAGCCGGAGGTAGTCCATGACCGAATGGGGAGGCTCGGCCTCGCCCGCCGGCGGCAATGGTGGTCGACGACGGCTCGCCTCGGCCCGTCGCGAGCCACGGGCCGCCCGGCAGCCCCTGGAACGGCCCGCACCGCTGCGCCAGGCGGTCTACGACGTCATCGCTGAGATGATCATCAACCGCGAGCTGCGGCCCGGCGAGCACCTGGTCGAGAACGAACTCGCGGCCCAGCTCGGGGTCAGCCGGCAACCGGTCCGGGAGGCGCTGCAACGGTTGCAGAGCGAGGGCTGGGTGGACCTGCGCCCGGCGCTCGGCGCGTTCGTGCACGTGCCGACCGAGGAGGAGGCCGACCAGCTCCTCGCCACCCGTACCCTGCTGGAATCCGAGTCGGCCCGGCTGGCGGCCCGGCAGGCCACGCCGGAGCAGATCGAGCGGCTGCGCGAGCTGCAGGCCGCCGGCGAGAAGGCGCTGCACGACGACGACCAGGTGGAGCTGGTCGACGCGAACGCGGCGCTGCACGCGTACGTGGTGGAGATGTCCGGCAACAAGGTCCTCGCCGAACTGATCGCGATGGTCGACCGGCGGGTGCGGTGGTATTACTCCCCGATCGCCCGGTCCCGGGGCCGGGAGGCCTGGGACGAGCACGCGGAGCTGATCGAGGTGATCGCCAGCCGCAACGGCCGGCGGGCCGGCGAGCTGATGCGCAAGCACACCGAGCGCACCCGGGAGAGCTACCACCAGCGCCGCAAGGAGGCCGCCGAGCGGGAAGCGCTGGGCTGACCCGCTCCCCCGCACAGTCGCGCCGCACGTCCCGTCGACTCCCGACGGGACGTGCGGCGTTTCCGGCGGACCGCTGTCTGGGCGGTGGCCGGTGTCCTAACCCGGCCGGCACCCTTTCACAGCCGGATGGATTTCTTGTTCATGAACTCCTCGATGCCCGCCGGGCCGAGTTCCCGGCCCATCCCGGAGCGCTTGATCCCGCCGAACGGCAGGTCGGCCTGCGACCCTCCGGCGCTGTTCAGATACACCATGCCGGACTCGATCTGCCCGGCAACCCGGCGCAACCGCTCGGGATCCGTACCCCAGACGCTGGCGCCGAGCCCGAACGGCGAGTCGTTCGCGATCGCGACCGCTTCCTCCTCGGTCTCCGCGCGGAAGACCAGCACCACCGGGCCGAAGATCTCCTCGTAGTAGGCGTCCATGTCGCGGGTCACGTCGGTGAGTACGGTGGCTTCGAGATAGGCGCCGGGGCGGTCGATGCGACGTCCACCGGTACGCAGCGTCGCGCCCTGCCGGACCGCCTTCTCGACCTGACCGGCGACCTCGTCGGCCGCCGCGACCGAGGCCAGCGGCGGCAACTTCGTGGCGGGATCGCCGGGGTCACCCGGCAGATAGGTCTCGGCCACATGCGCGGTCAGCCGCTCGACGAACTCCTCGTAGATGTCGGCGAGCACGATCATCCGCTTCGGCGAGTTGCACGACTGCCCGCAGTTGCGCATCCGGGCGGTCGCGGTGGCCCGCACCGTCTGCTCCATGTCGTCGGTGTCCAGCAGGATCAGCGGGTCGGAACCACCCAACTCCAGGACGACCCGCTTCAGGTTCTTCCCGGCCTCGGCGGCGACCGAGATGCCCGCCCGCTCGCTGCCGGTCAGCGAAACCCCCTGGATGCGGGGGTCCGCGAGTATCCGCGGGACCTGCGCGCTGGACGCGAAGATGTTCACGTACACGTCCTCGGGCACCCCGGCGTCGTGCAGGATCCGCTCGATCGCGACGGCCGACCGGGGGCAGATCGAGGCATGTTTCAGCAGGATCGTGTTCCCGAGGACCAGGTTCGGTGCCGCGAACCTGGCGATCTGATAGCAGGGGAAGTTCCACGGCATGACGCCGAGCAGCGGCCCGATGGGGTTCTTGGTGATGACGG
The DNA here is from genome assembly GCF_036421995.1 of Plantactinospora veratri. NCBI lineage: Bacteria > Bacillati > Actinomycetota > Actinomycetes > Micromonosporales > Micromonosporaceae > Plantactinospora > Plantactinospora veratri. The sequence goes on along the minus strand of NZ_JAZGQL010000012.1, from coordinate 69,711 downwards.
CCCTGCCACCCTTGATCTCCAGCGGCTCGTCGGCCAGCAGCGCGGGACCGTTGTCGGCGTAGTACCGGAAGATGTCGACGACGACGCCGATCTCACCGCGGCCCTCGTTGACCCGCTTACCCATCTCCAGCGTCATCGTCGCCGCCAGCTCGTCGGCGCGCTCGGCGAACAGGTCCGCCGCCCGGGACACGATGCTGGCCCGCTCGGCGACCGGCCGGCGCCGCCACGCCAGGTACCCACGGTGGACGCGCTCGATCGCCGCACGCACCTCCGCCTCGGTCGCGTTCTCGATCTTCTCGATCAGTTCACCTGTCGCCGGGTCGGTAACTGTGTACATAGGGATCCACGCCTCCGTTCTCTACCAGCGCTGTGCCGGGACACTCTGTGATTACGCCTGCATGCTGTGCACAGGCTTGCCGGATGCGAGGCTTCGCCGGCCGCCCGTACGGATCGGCACGGGCGGTCGGCATCCGGGCGGCGGTTCGCCGGGCGGCCCGACCACGATGCGGGGACGCCCTCCGCGCCACGGCGAGTACGCGATCGCGCATCGGCGGGGCGCCCACCCACGCCGCGGGTTCGTCGGAGCGGTGGCTGGAGTTGTCGTTGCTCAGGATGCGTGAGCCGGCCGAGGCAGCCGAGCGGGACGTTCGTCGGCGGCCGGGGCGGTACGGTGCCGCCCAGTCGTCGCCCCCGCACCGTGCGGTGCGGGGGTGGCGCTCGTCCTCACCGCTGTACCGTGATGCCCTTGGGGTTGAGGTGGGCGATGTTGCCGCTCTCGGTTCCGTCGGTGGGGTCGATGACACAGTCGATGAGCGCGGGCTTGCCCAGCGCCAGGGCCTCGCGCAGGGCGGCGGTGACCTCTGCCGGCGTCGTCGCCCGATAGCCCTTCCCGCCGAATGCGGCGATCATGAGATCGTGCCGGGCCCGCAGCGCGGTCGGTGCCGGGTCCGCGGAGGTCGACCCCTCGTCGCCGCGGTAGACGCCGCTGTTGTTCAGCACGATCGTGACGACGGGCAGGCCGTAGCGGCAGATCGTCTCCAGCTCCATGCCGCTGAACCCGAACGCGCTGTCGCCCTCGATGGCGACGACCGGATCTCCGCTCTCGACCGCGGCGGCGATCGCGTACCCCATGCCGATGCCCATCACGCCCCAGGTGCCGCTGTCCAGGCGGTGTCGCGGCACCTGCATACCGATCGTGTTGCGGGCCAGGTCGAGCGCGTTCGCGCCCTCGTTGACCACGTACGTCTGCGGGTTCTCCCGCAGGACGTCCCGGATGGCCTGCAAGGCGCCGAGGAACTTCATCGGGTGTGCCGTCTCGGCGGCCTTGAGGCGCTTGGCCATCTTGCCGACGTTCTCCGCGGAGCGGGCCGAAAGCTCGTCCCGCCACTGTGCCGGAACGGCGATCTGGCCGGGCTTGGTCCGGTCGATCAGAGCCTGCATCACCGAGCCGACGTCACCGACGAGCGGCGCCGCGATGGGCTGGTTGCTGTCCAGCTCGGTGCTGGCGATGTCCACCTGGATGAACTTGGCGTCCGGGTTCCACTGCGGTGCGTCGCCGTGTCCGAGCAGCCAGTTCAGGCGCGCACCGACCAGCAGCACGACGTCGGCCCGGCGCAGGGCCAGTGACCGGGTGCTGGCTACCGACTGCGGGTGGTCGTCCGGCAGCAGGCCCTTCGCCATCGACATGGGCAGGTAGGGCACGCCGGTAAGTTCGACGAACTGCCGGATCTGCTCGTCCGCCTGCGCGTACGCGGCGCCCTTGCCGAGCACGACGAGCGGCCGCTCCGCGCTGGCGAGCAGTTCGATCGCCCGGTCCAGGGCCGCGGGTTCGGGCACCTGGCGCGGTGCCGGGTCGACGACCCGCCACAGCGACGCCGCGCCCAGGTCCGCGTCGATGACCTCGCCGAGGACCGCGGCCGGGATGTCGAGGTAGACCCCGCCCGGTCGTCCGGAGACGGCGGTGCGGATCGCGCGGGCCACGCCGCGGCCGATGTCCTCCGCCCGGTGTACCCGGTATGCCGCCTTGGCGAACTGCCGCGCCGCCGCCAGCTGGTCCATCTCCTCGTAGTCGCCCCGTTGCAGGTCGACGAGGTGCCGCTCGCTGGAGCCGGAGATCTGCACCATCGGGAAGCAGTTCACCGTGGCGTTGGCCAGGGCCACCAGCCCGTTGAGGAACCCCGGAGCGGAGACCGTCAGGCAGATTCCCGGCTTCTTCGTCAGGAACCCGGCCGCCGCCGCCGCGTGTCCGGCAGCGCTCTCGTGCCGGAAGCCGATGAAGCGGATGCCGGACGCCTGCGCCAGGCGGGCCAGGTCGGTGATCGGGATGCCGACGACGCCGTAGATGGCGTCAACCTCGTTGAGCTTGAGCGCGTCGACGACCAGGTGGATCCCGTCGGTGAGCTGCTTGGCACTTACCAGGCCGTCGGCTTCTGACTCCCGGAGGGAAGCGATGGTCATGATCAGAGTCCTCCATCATCGTCGTGCGCGCGGGAAGCGACGTCCTTCCCCTCGCCGTCCCGAGAAGTGCATACCGTATGGGGTAGGCAATAATCGTGGACCATGTGACAGCGGGGTGTCTAGGGGTGGCAGAGACGTTTTCCGGGCAGCCCGGCCCGTACCGGCGTCGAGCTGGCGGTCGTGGACCGGGCGGCGACGCGGTGGCTTTGGTCACTGGATCGGTTTTTTGTATACCGAAGGCGGTATCCTGGAACCGTCGAACAAGGACCTGTCGCCGGACAGGACGAGCAGAGGGTTTGTGGTGATACGGCACCGGGTAGCTCCACAGAGGAGAGGCCGGCATACCGTTCTCACCACCGACCGGGCCGCCAGGCTGCGGCCCCGCACGGCCGCCGCGGGCGACCCCCGCCGGTCATCGCTCCGGCGACAGACATAGAACCGGCCGCCACGCGACGAGGCGTGACGGCGAAGATCCGGCGACCCGGGGTGTGCCCGGCCCCACCAGGCACACCCGGGTGTCCTGCCGGACCACCGTCCCGGACGGTCTCAAGCCGTCCGGTCCGGTGCGCACGGTCCCGGGAAGCGTCGTTTCCCGGGAAGACCGACAAGCAGGAGTGATGCTGTCATGACCACCTGGCGAACGTTCGCACGTTCCCTGACCCGACTCTCCGACCGGCTGGCCCTGCCGACCGGATTCCCGGCTGACGGCCGCTCCCTCGGGCTCGGCCTGGCGGCCGCGCTGGAGAACCAGCGTCGGGCCGCCCGGCCGAGCGACGAGGAGATCGAGCGCTTCCTCCGTGGCTCCGCTTCGGACGAAGACCTGATCAAGGTCTGACGACCGGTCAGAGCCCGTCCCGGTCCGCCGTCACGGTGTCGCGGGCATCGGGGGCCTCGGCCCCCACCCCCTCCGTGGCGGCGGACAGCCGTCGCGACTCGTCCCGCCGGGACTTCGCCAGGCTCGCCACGGTGGTGACCAGCAGCGTACCGACGATGACCCCGAGCGAGACGGCGATCGGCACCGACGGTGCCCAGGAGACCCCGTCGTGGTGCGCCGCCTCCAGCACGAGCTTGACGCCGATGAAGGCCAGGATGAACGCCAGGCCCTTGCTGAGGTACACCAACCGGTCGAGCAGGCCACCGAGCAGGAAGTAGAGCTGCCGCAGGCCCATCAGCGCGAACGTGTTCGCGGTGAAGACCAGGTACGGCTCCTGGGTCAGGCCGAAGATCGCCGGGATCGAGTCGAGCGCGAACAGCAGGTCGGTGGTGCCGATGGCGATCATGACGATCAACATCGGCGTCACCATCCGCCGACCGTTCACCCGGACGAAGACCGACGCGCCCCGGTACGACTCCGTGGTCGGCAGGATCCGCTTCGCCGTACGGAGGGCGAGGTTCTCGGAGAACTCGTCCTCCTGCTGCGGACCGACCAACTTGATCGCGGTGTAGATCAGGAACGCGCCGAACAGGTAGAAGAGCCAGTCGAACCGGGCAACCGCCTGGGCGCCCGCCGCGATGAAGATGCCCCGCATCAGCAGCGCCAGCACGATGCCGATCAGCAGCACCTTCTGCCGGTACCGGACCGGCACCGCGAACCGGCTCATGATGATGATGAAGACGAACAGGTTGTCGACGCTGAGCGAGTACTCGGTGAGCCAGCCGGCGAAGAACTGCCCTCCGTAGCTGACCCCGGCCGTCCCCATCACGACGAACCCGAAGGCGATCGCGGCCAGCACGTAGAAGCTCACCCAGGCCACGCACTCCCGGAAGGCCGGCTCGCGCGGATTGCGGGCGACCAGGTAGAAGTCGAAGGCGATCATCGCGAGGAAGCCGACGATCGTCACGGCCCATACCCAGACCGGCAGGTTCATGACTCTCCCTTTGCTCGGATCAGGGCCGGTCGGCCGTTACCCCGACCGGCGGCCCGGGCCCGCCGACGACTCTCCCGGGCCTTCCACTGCGCCTCGGCGTGCCGCAGGTAGAAGGCGTACAACCGGTCGGCGGCCGGGTTGCGGTGCCGGATCCGGCGCAGCCAGCCCGGTGCGATCCGCTCGTGCAGCCAGCTGAACCCGATCGCGAAGCCGAGGCTCACGATCGCCTGGTAGGCCAGGAAGCCGGGCAGGTCCGGCGGCAGCGCCGGCCGGCCGACGACCATCAGGCCGACCAGCATCTCGTGGGTGACCCGGGCCACCGGGAACCCGATGAACCAGTAGAGCGCCGCCGGGGCGAAGACGCCCGGTGAGGCGACTCCGCTGCCCAGCAGCAGCCCGAAGCCGCCGCCGAGCAACACCAGCGGCAGGCCGAGCCCCAGGCCGGTGGCCAGGGCCCAGCCGACCGGCTGGCCGGCGAGCAGGGCGAGCCCGCCGGCCGCCACCCCGGCGGTCGCCCCGATGCCGGCTCCCGGCAGGGCGAGCTCACCGAGGTGGCGTACTTTGCCGCCGGTCATGGCGTCCTCTCAATCCGCTTGGTCATGACAACTCCTCCCGGCCACCTCAGTCGATGACCACGCCGAACCGGACGAGGCTGTAGATCAGCATGCCGAGATAGAACACCGCGCCGAACCCGATCACCGCGTTCTGCACGATGCCCGGCCGGATCGGCTTCGGCAACATCCGGTTGTTCACCAGCAGCAGGACGACGCAGTACGCGCCCATCGCGAAGGTGGAGAGGAAGGCCAGGACGTCGAGGATCGCCCCCGGGCCGTCCGCCGGACCGAAGTTCAGGATCAGGATGCCGAACGTGATGACGCCCCAGAGGAACCCGGCGTACAGCTTCGACATGCTGAACCGCTTGGCCCCGGGTACGAAGTGGTAGGTCATGTCCGCCTGGCCCCGGGAGAACGAGTCGAAGAGGCCGAGCGTGGCGTTGAGACCGATCAGCGCGATGAACCCGAGGAAGACCCCGTGCAGCACCGGCGCTCCGGCCGAGGCGAACGCGTCGGCCATCGCGGTCAGCGCCGCCTCCCGCTCACCGTCGCGGATCACGTCCCCGACGCCCGGGTTCTCCCGGACGGCGGTCTGGGCCAGCACCGTGAAGGAGATGGTGACCAGCATCGTGACGCCCCAGAAGAGCAGCAGGGCGTCGAAGGTGACCCAGCGCCGCCAGCCCTTCCACTTCTTCATCTCCTCTGGGTTGTCGGTGTCGAACATGAAGCCGCGGGAGGGCATCTCCTCCTGCTCACCCGCGTGCCGCAGGCCGCGGATCTTCGGGATGTGCGCGCCCATGCCGGCACCGGAGTCCCGCAGGTGCAGCGTGTACCACATCTGCTGCATCCCGGACGGGCCGGCGAAGGCGATCGCACCGACGATCACCGGGAACCAGGCCGCCGACATCGCCTCGCTGGGCAGGTAGCCGAAGTGGAACATCCCGGCGAGGGTCGAGGTGACGTCGCTCCACTGACCGACGATCGAGGCGACCACCGAGGTGCCGACCACGAGTACGCCGATCAGGAGACCGAGCAGGCTCTCCAGCAGCGGGTAGATCACCTTTGCCAGGCTGAACACCACGCCGACGAGGATCAGCCCGACACAGGCACTGACCGTCCAGGGTATTCCGGTCACCTCCTCGAAGGCGGCGGCGCCGGTGGAGAGGTGTCCGGGCCAGATGTAGACCAGGATCGCCACGCTGAAGAAGAACCACATCAGTGGTTTGAAGACCCGGGCGGCCCCGAAGAAGATGCTCTCTCCGGTGGCCATCGCGTACCGGGCCATCTCCAGCATCACGAAGGCCTGCAGGGTGACACCGATCAGGAAGAGCCACCGGATCTCCGGTCCGAAGATCAGGACCAGCCGGGGCCACATGTACGACTCGCCCATGCCCACGCCGAGCGCGACGAGGAACACCGTCGGGCCGAGCAGGTGGACCGAGGGCGGAGCCTTGGGCAGCTCCCGGATCGGCATCGGTTCGAGTTTTCCGGCCCGCCACACCCGTTCCTCGGTGGGCGGTGCCGGCCGCCGGGGTGGTACTTGTCGGCTGAGTTGGGTAAGGGCTGTTCGAAGCGTCCACGCTGGACCTCCTGGGGACTGTGACGTCGTACGGAACCGGAGGACGGGCCGGTTCCGACGCTTGTGTCCGTTGACCCTTGGCCGCGGAGCGGGTCGCCGTGTCGCTTAGTGGCCCCTCCAACTGCCCGGTCGGGTGGAACTGTCGTGCATCGCTCAGCGGCCGTCCGGTTGGCCGCCCAGCAGACCGGCGGAACGTGCCCACCGGTACTTGGCGCCGAGCACCGCGACCGGCTTCTCCGTGGTGTACGGATAGGCGACGATCCCGTGCCGGTACAGGTGCTCGCTGGCCTCCTCGACCTCGACGTCCCCGGCGAGGGAGGCGACCACCGGCTTGTGGATGCCCTTGGCCCGGAACTCCTCGACCACGTCGACGACCAGCTCGGCGAAGACCATCGGCGGGGTGACGATGGTGTGCCAGTAGCCGAGGATCAGCGAGTGGATGCGGGGGTCGGACAGACCCAGGGCGATGGTGTTGCGGTAGGTGGAGGGCGGCTCGCCGCCGGTGATGTCCACCGGGTTGCCGGCCGCGCCGAACGGCGGGATGAACTTGCGGAACGCCTCGTCCAGGTCCGGCGGGATCTCCATCAGGGTGAGCTTGTTGTCCACGCAGGCGTCCGAGAGCAGTACCCCGGAACCGCCGGCGCCGGTGATGATGACGACGTTCTCGCCCTGCGGGGTGGGCAGCAGCGGGATGCCCCGGGCGTACTCCAGCAGGTCGTTCAGGCCGGGGGCCCGGATCACGCCGTTGGAGCGCAGGATGTCGTCGTAGACCTTGTCGTTGCCGGCCAGCGCGCCGGTGTGCGAGCTGGCCGCCTTGGCGCCCTGGTCGGTGCGGCCCGCCTTGAGCACCACCACCGGCTTGGTCTTCGAGACCCGGCGGGCGGTGTCGGCGAACGAGCGGCCGTCCTTGAGGTCCTCCAGGTGCATGGCGATGAGCTGGGTGTTCGGGTCGCTCTCGAAGAAGGTCAGCAGGTCGTCCTCGTCGATGTCGGCCTTGTTGCCGACCCCGACGATCGCGGAGACGCCCATCCGGGCGGCCCGGCTGAAGCCGAGGATCGCCATCCCGATGCCGCCGCTCTGCGAGGAGAGCGCCACCCCGCCCTTGACGTCGTACGGGGTGCAGAATGTCGCCGAGAGGTTCTCCGGGGTGTAGTAGTAGCCGTAGATGTTCGGCCCGAGGATGCGTACCCCGTGTTCGCGAGCGATCCTGACGACCTCGGCCTGCAACTCGTGGTTGCCGGTCTCGCCGAAGCCGGACGGGATCAGGATCGCCCCGGCCACGCCCTTGGCGCCGACCTCGGCCAGCGCCTGCGGCACGAACTTGGCCGGGATGGCGAAGACCGCCACGTCGACCGGGCCGGGCACGTCGGCGATGCTCCTGAACGCCTTGCGGTCGAGGATCTCGCTGGCCTTCGGGTTGATCGGGTAGATCTCGCCCTGGTAGCCGCCGTTGACCAGGTTCTTCATCACCGAGTTGCCGATCTTGCCGGCCTCGGCGGAGGCACCGATCACGGCGACCGAGGCGGGCCGCATGATCCGGTTCATGCTGGCCAGGATCTCCTCGTCGGTGAACCGCTCGGGCTGCACGGCGGCGGCCGGGTCGACCAGGATCCGCACGTCGACCGCGGTCGCACCGGCGGCGGTGGCCAGCACCGGGTTCAGGTCCACCTCGGCCAGCTCGGGGAAGTCGGTGACCAGGTTCGACAGCCGGACGACCAGGTCGGCCAGCACCTCCCGGTTGGCCGGCTCGGCGCCGCGTACGCCGCGCAGGATCTCGGCCGCGGCGATCCCGTCGATCATCGACAGCGCGGTGTCGGTGTCGGTCGGGGCGAGCCGGAACTGGACGTCCTTGAGCACCTCGACGAGTACGCCGCCGAGCCCGAACGCGACCACCTTGCCGAAGGTCGGGTCGGTGACCGTACCGACGATGACCTCGTGGCCGGAGTCGAGCTGCTGCTGCACCTGCACCCCGACGATCTTGGCATCCGCCTTGTACGCCCGCGCGTTTCCGAGGATCGTGTCGTACCCGGAAGCCACCTCCTCGGCGGTGCGCAGGCCGACCAGCACGCCGCCGGCCTCGGTCTTGTGCAGGATGTCCGGTGAGACGATCTTCAGTACCACCGGCAGGCCGATCCGCTCGGCCAGCGCCACCGCCTCCTCGGCGCTGCCGGCCAGACCCTCACCCGGGGTGGCGATCCCGTACGCCTCGACCACCAGCCGCCCCTCGGGGGCGGTCAGCGAACTGCGGCCCTCCGCGGCGGCCTGGTCCAGCACCCGCCGCACTGCCTCGCGGTCGTAGCTGCTGTCGTTGGTTGGCATTACGTCGTCTCCTTCAACAACGCCGGTGCCGGCGGGGCCGGCGGGCCGGGAACGTGCGGGTTCTGGTCGGACGCGAGCGGTGGTGGCGGTGCGGGTGGCCGGGCGCCGTCGGCGCGGCGCCCGGCCGCTCAGACGGCGCCGGCGGCGCGCAGCTCCCCGACCTGCTCCTCGGAGTAGCCCAGCTCGCCGAGGACCTGGACGGTGTGCTCGCCGAGCAGCGGCGAGCGCTCCACCTCGACGTGCGAGTCGGAGAGCTTGATCGGGTTGCCGACGGTCTTGTACGCCCCCCGCGCGGGGTGTGCCACCTCGACCACCGAGCCGAGCTGGGCGAGGGTCTCGTCCTCGATCAGCTCCCTGGTCGACAGAATCGGCCCGCACGGGATGTTGTACGCGTTGAGCTTCTCCATCACCTCCTGCTTGGTGTGCCGCTCGGTCCACTCCTCGATCAGCGCGAACGCCTTGTCGAGTTTGGAGAGGCGCACCTGCGGGGTGTTCCAGGCGGGGTCGTCGGCCAGCTCGGGCTTGCCGATCAGTTCGCAGAGCGGCTTCCAGCCCACCGGTTGGATGATCACGTAGATGTAGTCGTTCGGCCCGCCGGGGGCACAGCGCACCGCCCAGCCGGGCTGGCCGCCGCCGGAGGCGTTGCCGGAGCGCGGCACCTCGTCGCCGAAGGTCTCGTTCGGGTACTCCCCCAGCGGGCCGTGCGCCAGCCGCTGCTGGTCGCGCAGCTTGACCCGGCAGAGGTTGAGCACCGCGTCCTGCATGGCGACCTGCACCCGCTGGCCCCGCCCGGTGTGGGTGCGCTGGTAGAGCGCGGCGAGGATGCCGGCGACCAGGTGGATGCCGGTGCCGGAGTCGCCGATCTGCGCTCCGGTCGCGGTCGGCGGCCCGTCCTCGAAGCCGGTGGTGCTCATCGCACCGCCCATCGCCTGGGCGATCACCTCGTACGCCTTGAAGTTGGCGTATCGGCCCGGCCCGAAGCCCTTGATCGAGGCGTAGACCAGGCCGGGGTTGATCTCCTGTAGCCGCTCCCAGGGGAAGCCGAACCGCTCCACCACGCCGGGGCCGAAGTTCTCCACCAGGATGTCCACTCCGGAGACCAGCCGGGTGAAGACCTCCTTGCCCTGCTCGTGCTTCATGTTCAGCGTGATGCTGCGCTTGTTGCCGTTGAGCATGGTGAAGTAGAGGCTGTCGACGTCCGGGATGTCACGTAGCTGGGTCCGGGTGATGTCACCCTGGCCCGGTGCCTCCAACTTGATCACGTCCGCGCCCAGCCACGCCAGGATCTGCGTGGACGAGGGGCCGGACTGTACGTGTGTCATGTCGAGGACCCGTACGCCCTCCAGCGCCTTACCCATTCCAACCTCCTGTGCGCGCCCCGCCCGGCACTGCCGGCCGTGGAGCTGATGCCTCGGTTGCCCTGCCGTAGCGGTTGCCGTGGACCGGTGACCCGGTCCGCCCCTCCTCGGGATTGCATACCGTATGGGGTAGGCAATATCGTGGCGCATGTAACAGCGGGGTGTCTAGGGGGTAGCGGGACGTTTTCCGCCGAAGTCAGCGAGGCCCAGGCGGTGCGACCCCCCGGTTCATCAGCGCGGGCCAGAGCCCGATCCGCTCCCCGGCACCCCAACCCCGGTCCGATCTCCACACCCGGTCCGTTCTCCACTCCCCCGTCTCTCCGCCCGCCCGGCCGGCAGCCACCGGCGGGCCGTCGGAGGCAACCCACCGAAGGTCGAGAAGAAGGGAGGCCCGGTGGACCTGTTGGAGCACCAGGCACAGGAACTCTTCGCCAAGCACGGCGTACCGGTCAGCCGCAACCGGGTGGCCAGCACCCCCGACGAGGCACACGCCGCCGCCACCGAGATCGGTGGCCGGGTGGTGGTCAAGGCACAGGTCAAGACCGGCGGCCGGGGCAAGGCCGGCGGAGTCAAACTGGCCGACGGACCGGACGCGGCCCGGGAGGTCGCCACCCGGATCCTCGGCATGGACATCAAGGGCCACACCGTGCACCGGGTACTGGTCACCGAGGCCAGCGACATCGTCGACGAGTACTACGTGTCGTTCCTGCTCGACCGGTCCGACCGGTCGTTCCTGGCCCTCGCCTCCGCGCAGGGCGGCGTCGAGATCGAGCAGGTGGCGGCGGAGAACCCGGCGGCGCTGGCCCGGGCCCGGGTGGACCCGGGCGACGGGTTCGACCTGGACAGCGCGCGCCGGTTGGCCGCCGACGCCGGCCTGCCCGACGAGGTACGCGAGGACGTGGCCCGGGTGCTCGTCCGGCTCTGGCACGTGTTCCGTTCCGAGGACGCCACCCTGGTCGAGATCAACCCGCTGGCCCGGCTGGCCGACGGCAGCGTACGGGCGCTGGACGGCAAGGTGACGCTGGACGACAACGCCCGGTTCCGCCAGCCCGGGCACCCGCAGTACGTCGACGTCAGCGCCACCGACCCGCTGGAGGCCAGGGCCGCCGAGAAACACCTCAACTACGTCAAGCTGGACGGCTCCGTCGGAGTGATCGGAAACGGCGCCGGTCTGGTGATGAGCACCCTCGACGTGGTCGCCTACGCCGGCGAGCAGTACGGCGGGGTGAGGCCGGCCAACTTCCTCGACATCGGCGGCGGCGCCTCGGCCGAGGTGATGGCGAACGGCCTGGAGATCATCCTCGGTGATCCCGACGTAGGCAGCGTCTTCGTCAACGTCTTCGGCGGGATCACCGCGTGCGACGCGGTCGCCGACGGCATCGTCGCGGCGGTCGGGCTGCTCACCGGCCGGGGCGAGACGATCAGCAAGCCGCTGGTCGTCCGGCTCGACGGCAACAACGCCGCGCAGGGGCGGCAGATCCTCACCGAGGCGGCGCTGCCGGGCGTACGGCTGGTGGACACGATGGACGGTGCGGCGCGGCTCGCCGCCGAACTCGCCGGCAAGGGGGCGTGACGACGATGGCAATCTTCCTCACCGAGAAGAGCCGGGTGCTGGTCCAGGGCATCACCGGCACCGAGGGCACCAGACACACCCGCCGGATGGTCGCCGCCGGCACCAACATCGTCGCCGGGGTCACCCCGGGCAAGGGCGGCCGGGACGTCGACGGCATCCCGGTCTTCGACAACTGCGCCGAGGCGGTCAGGGCGACCGGCGCCGACGTCACGGTGGTCTTCGTACCGCCCCGGTTCGCCAAGGCGGCCGTGGTGGAGGCGGTCGACGCCCGCCTCGGCCTGGCCGTGGTGCTCACCGAGGGCATCCCGGTGCACGACACCGCCGGGTTCTGGGCGTACGCCCGGAGCACCGGCAACCAGACCCGGATCATCGGGCCGAACTGCCCGGGGCTGATCAGTCCCGGTCAGTCCAACGCCGGCATCATCCCGGCCGACATCACCAAGCGGGGCCGGATCGGCCTGGTCAGCAAGAGCGGCACCCTGACCTACCAGATGATGTACGAGCTGCGTGACTTCGGCTTCTCCACCTGTGTCGGCATCGGCGGCGACCCGATCGTCGGCACCACGCACATCGACTGCCTCCAGGCGTTCGAGGACGATCCCGAGACCGAGGCGATCGTGATGATCGGCGAGATCGGCGGGGACGCGGAGGAGCGTGCGGCGGCGTACATCGCCGAGCACGTCAGCAAGCCGGTGGTCGGCTACGTCGCCGGATTCACCGCGCCGGAGGGGAAGACGATGGGGCACGCCGGGGCGATCGTCTCCGGGTCGTCCGGCACGGCGCTGGCCAAGCAGGAGGCGCTGGAGGCGGTCGGGGTCCGGGTCGGCCGGACGCCGTCCGAGACCGCCGCGCTGATGCGCGAGACGTTGCTGGCGCGCTGATCCGCGAGGCGTTACCGAGGCGCTGACCGTCGGCGGGAACGCCGGGTGCCGGATCGGGCGGACGCGACCGGCACCCGGCGACCGCCGTACCCCAGAGGTCGGCGCCGGTCCGGGCGGAGGCCGACACCTCCGCCCGGACCTCTCGCGCCGCCCGGCCCGGCCAGCCTCTCCGGGGTACCGGTCCCCGTGGCACCGACGGGTGCCGGGACCGCACACGACGAGATCGCCGCGGCCGGGGTACGGCCGCGGCGAACCGCTCGGAGGTCAGGCCGACAGGGTGTTCGGAGCCCGCCGGGTCAGCCGGTGCGCTCCGGCGTAGACGTTCATCGAGTTGCCGCGCAGGAAGCCGACCAGGGTGAGCCCGGCGTCGGAGGCCAGGTCGGCGGCGAGCGACGACGGCGCGGAGACCGCGGTCAGGGCCGGGATGCCGGCCATCACCGCCTTCTGCACCAGTTCGAACGAGGCCCGCCCGCTGACCATCAGCACCGTGCCGCGCAGCGGCACCCGGCCGTTGCGCAGCGCCCAGCCGACGACCTTGTCCACCGCGTTGTGCCGGCCGACGTCCTCGCGCAGGCAGTGCAGCCGCCCGTCGGCGGAGAAGAGTGCCGCCGCGTGCAGGCCACCGGTCCGGTCGAAGACCCGCTGCGCGGCCCGCAGGGTGTCCGGCAGCGCGCTGACCACGTCGGGGTCGAGCCGGAGCGGGTCGTCCGCCACCGACCAGGCCGCGATGGTACGCACCGCGTCCAGGCTGGCCTTGCCGCAGAGCCCGCAGGACGACGTGGTGTAGAAGTTGCGCTCCAGCGACGGGTCCGGCGGTGCCACCCCGGCCGCCAGTACCACGTCGACCACGTTGTAGGTGTTCACCCCGTCGGCGGTGGCGCCCGCGCAGTAGCGGATGCCGGCGATCTCACCGGTGGCGCGTACCACGCCCTCGCTGACCAGGAAGCCGGCCGCCAGGTCGAAGTCGTCACCCGGGGTCCGCATGGTCACCACCAGGGAACGCCCGTTCACCCGGATCTCCAGTGGCTCCTCGGCCGCCAGCGTGTCCATCGGCTCGCTGACCTCGCCGTCGACGATCCGGACCACCCGGCGTCGGCTCGTCACCCGTCCCATTCCGCCCACCACCGATCCTCGCGCTGTCCCGTCCGTCCGGTCGGCCCCGCCGCACGGCGCGACCGGCCGCCCCCTGTCCGCCCTAGAGCCGGTCGGCGCGCAGCGGCGACGGCAGCCGGACCATCGCCAGTCCGGGCTGGCGCATCCAGCGGGTCAGCGCCGCGCCGAACAGCCCCAGCGAACCGGCCACCAGGAACGGCAGCACGGAGTCCGGAGTGGTCACCACCAGCCCGGCGAGCACGATGCCGAGCAGCCCGCCGACGGCCTTGCCGGTGTAGACGATGCCGTAGTTCGGCACCGTGGCGGCGTCACCGAACCAGTCCCGGACGAGGCTGACCAGCAGCGAGTACCCGGCCCCGGTGCCGGCGCCGGCCAGCGCGGCGAACCCGACCACGGCGGCCGGGTGGTTGTCGCTGGCCGCCGCCGCGAGCAGGCCGAACTGGGCGATGCCGCCGACCAGCAGGGAGAGGCCCAGGGTGCCGCGTCGGCCGATCTTGTCGGAGAGCGAACTGGTCACCGCCCGCCCGATCCCGTTCGACGCGGCCAGCGCGCCGATCCCGGCCACCAGGGTCAGCGCCGGCAGCCCCTGGGTGTACGCGGCACCGGCCAGGTACGCGATGTCGAACAGCGCCATCGTCGCGGTGAGTACCACCACCACGAACATCAACGGCAGCATGCCGCTGCGTACCGCCGCCCGGGGCGGGTAGGGGCGGGCGGCGGGGCGGTTGTGCGGGATGCTGCGGTTGAGCCGCCGGTCGACCGCCCAGCGCTGCGGGTCGATGTGCGCCGGCCACCAGTTGCGGGGCGGCTTGCGCATCAGCACGCCGCAGAGGGCCACCACGACGGAGACGGCGACGGCGGTCCCGGTCAGCACGCTCGCCCGGTTGCCGGTGTCCAGCCCGTATCCGGCGAGCACGACGAACGGGATCGACCCGTAGCCGAACGCCGCGCTGACCACCGCCACCCGGCCGGCGATCCGCTCCGGGAACCACTCGGTGACGCAGGCGATGCAGGTCATGTAGACGAGTCCGGCGCCGACGCCGCCGAGCACCGAGTAGCCGAGCAGCACGGTGCCGAGGTCGGCCCGGTGTGCCAGGGTGAGCAGTGCGCTGAGGCAGCAGGCGGCGCCGACGAGCATCGGTACGGCCAGCCGGCCGTCGAGCCGCTGGTACCACCACCCGGCCAGCGGCGAGCTGGCTGCCTGGCAGACCACCCAGAGCGCGAGTACTGCGAACGCCTGCCACAGGCTCCAGCCGTTCGCCTCGATCAGGGTGGGCAGCGCGGCGCCGTAGCCGTACTGGAACAGGCTGATCGCCAGCATGGCGGCCCAGGGCAGCAGCAGCATCCACGCCCGGGACCTGCCCAGCAGGGCGTGGTCGGTCTCGCCGATGCGGTAGCGGCGGCCGTAGAGGTCGCTGATCTCGCGCACCGCCGTGTCGTTGCTGGAGTCCGTCATCTGGTGCCTCCAACTGGCAACTGTATACTGTATGTTGAGTGCACTATTCTCTACCACGGACGGGCAACTGTCCAGGTCGATCGGCGGACCGAGGAGATGGCATGAGCGTGCTGGACGAATGGACCCGACAGGCCATCGACGAACTCGGGCTCGACCCGGCGGTGCTGGACCAGCGGCTCGTGCTCGACGTCGCCCGGGACGTCGCGCACGGCGTCACCCGGCCGGCCGCACCGCTCGGCGCCTTCCTGCTCGGCGTGGTGGTGGGCCAGGGCGCCACCCTGCCGGAGGCGGCGGACCGGCTGACCCGGCTCGCGCAGGAGTGGTCACGGCGGGACGCCGGGCGATGAGCGCCGTCGCCTGGCCCGAGGCCCGGCGGTACGCCCGCAGCGCCGCCCGACCCCTCGGTGCCGTACAACGGCCGCTGCCCGAGACCGTCGGCTCCGCCCTGGCGGTCCCACTCGTCGCCCTCTGCGCACTGCCCGCCTACAACAGCGCCGCGATGGACGGGTACGCGGTGGCCGGACCCGGCCCGTGGCAGCTCACCGGGCGGGTACTGGCCGGAGATCCGGGCATCCCCACCCCGCTGACCGCCGGAGACGCCGTCGAGATCGGCACCGGTGCCGTGGTGCCGGCCGGCGCCGACGCGGTGCTGCCGTACGAGCGGGCCACCCGGACGGACCGGACGGTGCACGGCCGGATCGAGCCCGGCCGGCACGTACGCCGCCGGGGCGAGGACTGTCCGGTCGGCCAGGAGGTGCTGCCCGCCGGCACGGTCGTCAACCCGGTCGTGCTCGGGCTGGCCGCCAGTCTCGGCCACGACACCCTGACGGTGCACCGGCACCCCCGGGTCGGCATGGTGGTGACCGGGGCGGAGCTGCGCACCGCCGGCATCCCGACGGCGGGACAGGTCCGGGACGCGATCGGGCCGATGCTGCCGGGACTGGTCCGGGCCGCCGGAGCCGAGCTGGCCTGGTCCACCCGGATCGCCGACGACGCCTCGGCGCTGGTCGCCGCGTTGCTGCGCTCCGACGCCGACGTGCTGGTGGTCTGCGGAGCCACCTCGGCCGGCGCCGCCGACCACCTGCGCCGGGCCCTGGACACGCTCGCCGCCGAGGTACCGGTACGCGGCGTCGCCTGCCGGCCGGGACATCCCCAACTCCTGGCCGGCCTGCCGGACGGCCGGTTCGTGGTCGGGCTGCCCGGCAACCCGTACGCGGCCCTGGTCGCCGCGCTGACCCTGCTCTCTCCGCTGCTCGGCCGGCTGGCCGGGCGTACCGAACCGGCGACCCTGACCGCGACGCTGGCCGGGCCGGTGGCACCGCACGACCGGGACACCCGGTTGGTGCCGGTGGCCCGGGTCGGGGCGACGGCGCTTCCGGTCGGGCACGACCGCCCCGGTTCACTCTGGGGCGCCGCCGGGGCGGACGCGCTCGCGGTCGTCCCGCCGGGCTGGTCCGGTGCCGAGGTCGAGCTGCTTCCGCTGCCTGCCGCCGAAACCGCGCTGGCCTCGCCGGCACCGCTCCCGTGCCGGCCGGTCGTCGCCGCCACGGCCTGAGCCGGCGACCCCGTCCGACATTCGGGTGCCTCGAGGTAGCCTGTCGCAATGACTGCCCGGCCAACCCGATTCGGTGGACGGACCGACGTGGTCCTGGCGATTGTGCTCGACTGCGCCGACCTGAACCGTTCGGCGACGTTCTGGGGCGGCGCGCTCGGCTACCTCGCCGAGCCTCCCGCACCCCCGGGCCGTTACCGGCGGCTGCTGCCCCCGAACGGGGACGGCGTGGAACTGCTGTTGCAGCGGGTTCCCGAAACCAAGCGGGACAAGAACCGGATGCATCTGGACCTGCGGGTACCCGACCTGGAGGCAGAGGTGGCCAGGCTGCTGTCGCTGGGCGCGCGATGCCTGACGGAGCGTCCCGTCGAGGAGGACGGCTGGGCCTGGCACGTGCTCGCCGACCCCGACGGGAACGAGTTCTGCGTACTGCGGCCACCGGCGACGTCGACCGGGGAGTAAGCAGACCTGTCGGCGGCCACGGAGTGACCCGGTTCAGCGCTGCGTGCCCTGCCCGGACCGGTCCAGCCAGTCGGCCGCGAGCAGCTCCGCGACCCTCTCGACCAGCTCGGCGGCGCGGTGCAGACAGGCCGCCGGGTCCGGTTCGACCGAGGTGAGCGGGTAGACCGCCTGGATGCCGGCGTCCCGCAGCTCCGCCGGGTCCACACTGACCTGGCCGGCGACGGCCACCGTGGGCACGCCGGCCAGGACGGCGGCCCCGGCCACCCCGACCGGCGCCTTGCCGCGCAGGCTCTGCGCGTCGAGCGATCCCTCACCGGTGACCACGAGGTCCGCGCCGGCCACCGCCTCGGAGAAGCCGAGCAGGTCGAGCAGCAGTTCGATGCCGGGCCGGAACCGCGCCCCGAGGAAACCGAGCGCGGCGAACCCGACCCCACCGGCCGCACCCGCACCGGCCCGGTCCCGGACCCGAGGACCCGGGGCGGCGCCGAGCGGGCCAACCGCCCGGATCGCCGGCTCGGCCAGGTCGGCCCAGCGGGTCAGGCCCGCCTCCAGTACCGCGACGTCGTCGGCGGTCGCACCCTTCTGCGGGCCGTACACGGCGGCGGCGCCGGTCGGGCCGAGCAGCGGATTGTCCACGTCTCCGGCCACCACGAACCGGGTACGCCGGACCGCCGGGTGCAGCCCGGTCAGGTCGACCCGGTGCAGGTGGCGCAGCGCCGCACCGCCGGGCGGCAACTCCGCGCCGCGTTCGTCGAGCAGGCGTACCCCGAGCGCGCTGACCAGCCCGGCCCCGCCGTCGGTACTGGCGCTGCCGCCGAGCCCGAGCACCACCTCCGGGCAGCCGTACTCCAGCGCCGCCCGGATCACCTCGCCGGCACCGCGGCTGCTCGCGTGCAGCGGATCGGGTACCCCGGCCGGCAGCCGGCGCAGCCCGCAGGCGTCGGCCATCTCGACCACGGCGACGCCGTCGGCGTACCCGAAGGCGGTCTGGACCGGCGCGCCGGTCGGACCGGCGACGGAGACCGGGACCCGGTGGAAGCCGGCCGAGACCGCCGCGTCGAGGGTGCCGTCGCCGCCGTCGGCGACCGGGAAGCCGCGTACCTCGGTGCCGGGTGCGGCCCGGCGCAGCCCGGCGGTCAGGTGCCGGACGACCTCGGCGGCGGTCAGCGAGCCCTTGAACTTGTCCGGTGCCAGCAGCACGTGCCCCATCGGCGTGGCTGGCTAGCCGGCGGACCGGCCGGAGAGCTGCTCGACCAGCTTGAGCAGCGCGCTGTGGTCGAGGCCGCCGTCACCCTGTGCCTTGAGCGCGGCGATGAGCTGGGCGACCGCCGCGCCGAGCGGGATCACCACCCCGGCCTCCCGGGCCGCCGAGGTGACGATCCCCATGTCCTTGTGGTGCAGGTCGATCCGGAAGCCGGGCTGGAACTGCCGGGCCAGCATCCCGGCCGCCTTGCGGTCCAGGATCCGGTTACCGGCCAGGCCACCGGCCAGCACCTTGACCGCCGCCTCGGTGTCCACCTGGTACGCCTCGAGGAAGACGATCGCCTCGGCGACCAGTTCGATGGTGCCGGCCACGATGAGCTGGTTGGCCGCCTTCACGGTCTGGCCGGCGCCGGCCGGGCCGACGTGCACGACGGTGGCGCCGAGCACCTCCAGGATCGGCCGGGCGGCGGTGAAGTCCGCCGGCTCGCCACCGACCATGATGGAGAGGGTGCCCTCGATCGCGCCCGCCTCGCCGCCGCTGACCGGGGCGTCCAGCACCCGCACCGAGCGGGGCCTGGCGGCCTCGGCGACCTGCCGGGAGGTGCCCGGCGAGATGCTGCTCATGTCGACGTAGAGCTGGCCGGGACGGGCGTTGGCCAGGACGCCGTCCTCGCCGAGGGCGACCGCCTCGACGTCGGCCGAGTCGCGGACCATGGTGATCACCACGTCCACCTGACGCACCAGTTCACCGATGCTGGCGGCGACCTTGCCACCGGCCTGTTCCAGGGCGGCGTTGCGGGTCGGGCTGACGTCGTAGCCGACGACGTCGTGGCCGGCCTTGATCAGGTTGGCGGCCATCGGGCCGCCCATGATGCCGAGGCCGATGACACCGATGCTGGTCATTTCAGCGATCCCCTTCGTTGGTCTGGTCGGCACCGCCGCTCCGGCGGTGCCGGGGCAGCCACTCGAAGCTCTCCGCGCTGGGCCCGCTGGGCAGGTATTCCAGGCCGACCCAGCCGCGGTAGCCGGCCCGGCCGAGCTGGTCGAGCTGACCGTCGAGGTCGATCTCGCCGGTGCCCGGCTCGTGCCGGCCGGGTGCGTCGGCGATCTGCACGTGCCCGATCCGGTCGGCGTGCTCGGCGAGCACCTTCGGCACGTCGTCGCCGTTGACGGTGAGGTGGTAGAGGTCGGCGAGAAAGGCCAGGTTGCGGGCGTCGCGTTCGACCAGCAACTGGTCGAGTACCGCGACCACGTCTGCGGCGGTACGCAGCGGGTAGGGTTGCGGTCCGCTGACCGCCTCGACGAGTACGGTGCCGCCGATCCGGGCGACCGCGGACGCGGCGAAGGCCAGGTTCGCCACCGCCGTCTCCTCCTGGGTCGCCGGGTGCAGGTCGGCGATCCGGTTTCCGTAGAGGGCGTTGAACGATCGGCAGCCGGTGGCGGCGCCGATCATCGCGACCAGTTCGACGTTCTCCCGGAACTCGGCGGACCGGGCCGGCCAGGAGACCACGCCCCGGTCGCCGCCGGGCATGTCTCCGGCGAAGAAGTTCAGCCCGACGAGTTGCACCTCGGCGTCGTGGATGGCGGCGAGGAAGGCCTCCACCTCGGAGGCTCGGGGCACCGGCTCGGCGAACGGCCACCAGAACTCGACGGCGTCGAATCCGGCCGCCTTCGCCGCCGCCGGCCGCTCCAGCAGCGGCAGCTCGGTGAAGAGGATCGAGCAGTTCACGTCGTAGCGGAGGTGATGTGCGGGCACGGATCCTCCCGGCGGCTGGATGACATCTGGCATTACCTACAGAATTCTGTATGCAGTATGGAGGCAGTGTACACCAGTCGCCGTTCCCGCAACCGCTGTCCGGGAGGCGAGGCGACCGCCGTACGCCCTGACCCGTCCCCGCCCGGCGCGGACGTCCGGGCCGGCGATACGATTCCGGCACCAGCGGACGAGACAGAGGGGTGGCCCCGGGGTTGATCGCACGCTTCGAGGAGATCGACCGACGCGACACGCCCATCGGCACCATCAGTCTTCGGCGGCGGTTGGAACCCTCTCTGCGGATCGACGTCTACGAGGTCAAACTCGGCGACGAGTTCCTCATGTCCAGCCTGTTCCCGGTGGCCGAAATCGAACTCGCCCGGCTCGGCCTGGCGCGGCTCCCCGGCACCGGACTCGACGTGGTGGTCGGCGGGCTCGGGCTCGGTTACACCGCGCGCACGGCACTGGCCGACCCCCGGGTGCGGTCGCTGACCGTGGTGGAGAGGCTCGATGCGGTGATCGAGTGGCACCGAGACGAGCTGCTGCCGCACGCCGCCGAGTTGACCGCCGACCCACGCAGCCGGCTGGTCCACGGCGACTTCTTCGCCATGGCCCACGGGACCGGATTCGATCCCGACGCACCGGGCCGGCGGTTCGACGCCGTCCTGCTGGACATCGACCACACGCCACGGCAGGTCCTGCACCCGAGCCACGCGGTGTTCTACGGCCGCGAGGGCCTGCGCCGGCTCACCGACCACCTACGACCGGGCGGCGTCTTCGCGCTCTGGTCGAACGACCCGCCGGACGAGGAGTTCACCCGCACCCTCGCCGAGGTCTTCGCAAGGCCGGTCGCGCAGGTGGTGCGCTTCCACAACCACCTACAGGACCGCGAGGCGACCAACACGGTCTACGTCGCGGAATGGGAAGGACCATCCGGCTAGGACCTCGCCCGATGAACCCGGGTCAGGTCCAGAGCAGAGCGCCGGCCAGGGAAATCAGCGCAGAGACCAGCAGCGCCGTCCCGGACCGCGACGCACTCGGAGACGAGGGTGTCAGCCGGTCAGCAGCCGGGCCGCGGCCAGGGCCAGCGGGTCGAGCGTGTCCGGCTCGGCCTCGGCCCGGGCCAGCAGCTCGGCCCGCATCCGCGGATCCCAGAACGCCCGGATGTGCCCGGCGATCGCCGCCGCCGCCTGTTCGGGCGCCTGGTGCCGGAAGTGCACGGCGATCTCGTTGGCGAGTCTGACCTGCGGCGAGGTCCCGGTGTGGGTCGACATCTCAGTCCACCATCGCCGGCAGCCGGGTCTCCGCCACGGTCGCCCCGACCGGTGCCGGCGGATTCTTCAGGCCGACCTGCACCGCCGTCACCTTGTATTCGGGACAGTTGGTCGCCCAGTCGGAGTTCTCCGTGGTGACCACGTTCGCCCCGGTGACCGGATGGTGGAAGGTCGTGTAGACCACGCCGACCGGCATCCGGTCGGAGAGGACCGCGCGCAGCGAGGTGGCGCCGACCCGGCTGGCCAGGGTGACCTCGTCGCCGTCGTTGATGCCCCGGACCTCCGCGTCGTGCGGATGGATCTCGAGTACGTCCTCCGGGTGCCACTCCACGTTGCTGGTCCGCCGGGTCTGCGCCCCCACGTTGTACTGGCTGAGGATCCGGCCGGTGGTCAGGATCAGCGGGTACTTGCGGGTGCTGCGCTCCCGGGTCGGCACGAACGGCGTCTGCACGAACCGCCCCCTGCCCCGGACGAAGCCCTCCATGTGCATGATCGGGGTGCCCTCCGGCGCGCTGTCGTTGCAGGGCCACTGCACGCTGCCGAGCTTGTCGAGCTTGTCGAAGGAGACTCCGGCGAAGGTCGGGGTGAGCGCGGCGATCTCGTCCATGATCTGGCTCGGGTGGTCGTACCGCATCGGGTAGCCCATCGCCTCCGCGATCTCGGCGACGATCTCCCACTCATGCTTGCCGGTCTTCGGCGGCATCACCGGGCGTACCCGGTTGATCCGGCGCTCGGCGTTGGTGAAGGTGCCGTCCTTCTCCAGGAAGGAGGTGCCGGGCAGGAAGACGTGGGCGAACTTCGCCGTCTCGTTGAGGAACAGGTCCTGCACCACGAGCAGTTCCAGCGCCGCCAGTGCGGCGTGCACGTGCTTGATGTTCGGGTCGGACTGGGCGATGTCCTCGCCCTGCACGAAGAGCGCCCGGAAGCTGCCGTCGAGCGCCGCGTCGAACATGTTCGGGATCCGCAGGCCCGGTTCGGCCAGCAGCTCGCGCCCCCACATGTTCTCGAACACCCCGCGTACGACGTCGTCGGAGATGTGCCGGTAGCCGGGAAGCTCGTGCGGGAACGACCCCATGTCGCAGGAACCCTGCACGTTGTTCTGCCCGCGCAGCGGGTTGACCCCGACGCCGTCCCGGCCGATGTTGCCGGTCGCCATCGCCAGGTTCGCCATCCCCATCACCATGGTCGAGCCCTGGCTGTGCTCGGTGACGCCGAGTCCGTAGTAGATCGCCGCGTTGCCGCCGGTCGCGTAGAGCCGGGCCGCCGCGCGCAGTTCCTCGGCCGGTACCCCGGTGAGTTCCTCGACCGCCTCCGGGCTGTTCTCCGGCCGGGCGATGAACTCGGCCCAGCCGTCGAAGTCCTCGCAGCGCTCCTCGACGAAGCTCCGGTCGACCAGCCCCTCGGTGAGCACCACGTGCGCCATCGCGTTCACCACCGCCACGTTGGTGCCGGGGGCGAGCTGGAGGTGGTGCGCCGCCTCGACGTGCGGCGAGCGGACCAGGTCGATCCGGCGCGGGTCGATCACGATCACCTTGGCGCCCTCGCGGATCCGTCGCTTCATCCGGGAGGCGAAGACCGGGTGCGCGTCGGTCGGGTTCGCGCCGATGACCATGATCACGTCGGACTGGGCCACCGAGCGGAAGTCCTGGGTACCGGCGGAGGTGCCGAAGGTCTGCTTCAGGCCGTACCCGGTCGGCGAGTGGCAGACCCGGGCGCAGGTGTCCACGTTGTTGTTGCCGAACGCGGCCCGGATCATCTTCTGCACCACGTAGACCTCCTCGTTGGTGGTACGCGAGGAGGTGATGCCGCCGATCGAGCCGACCCCGTGCCGGGCCTGGATGTCCATCAGCTTGCTGGCGGTGTAGGAGATCGCGGTCTCCCAGTCGACCGGGCGCCACTCGTCGGTGATGCTCTCCCGGAGCATCGGGGTGAGCACCCGGTCCGGGTGGGTGGCGTAGCCGAACGCGAAGCGGCCCTTGACGCAGGAGTGCCCCTCGTTGGCCCCGCCGTCCTTGTGCGGCACCATCCGGACCAGCTCGGCGCCGCGCAGCTCGGCCTTGAAGGAGCAGCCGACCCCGCAGTAGGCACAGGTGGTGACGACGCTGCGGGTCGGCATCCCGAGCTGCACCACCGTCTTCTCCTGGAGGGTGGCGGTCGGACAGGCCTGCACGCAGGCGCCGCAGGAGACACACTCGGAACTCATGAAGTCGGTGCCGCCGGCCGACACCTTGGAGCCGAACCCGCGCCCCTCGATGGTCAGCGCGAACGTCCCCTGCACCTCGCCACAGGCCCGTACGCAGCGGGAGCAGGCGATGCACTTGGACGCCTCGAAGTCGAAGTACGGGTTGCTGGAGTCGGTCTTCTCGTCCAGGTGGTTGGCGCCGTCGTAGCCGTACCGGACCTGCCGCAGCCCGACCACGCCGGACATGTCCTGCAACTCGCAGTCGCCGTTGGCGGAGCAGGTGAGACAGTCCAGCGGGTGGTCGGAGATGTACAGCTCCATCACGCCCTGGCGCAGCTTCTCCAGCTTCGGCGACTGGGTGGTCACCTTCATCCCCTCGGTGACCGGGGTGGTGCAGGACGCCGGGGTGCCGCGTCGGCCGTCGATCTCCACCAGGCAGAGCCGGCAGGAGCCGAACGCCTCCAGGCTGTCGGTGGCGCAGAGCTTCGGGATGTCGATTCCGCTCAGCGCCGCGGCCCGCATCACCGAGGTGCCCTCGGGGACGGCGACGGGGTGTCCGTCCACCTCGACGGTGACGGTCGCCGGGCCGGGCCTCGCCGGGGTGCCGAGGTCGGGTTCCTTCAACAGGCTCACGGTGTGGCCTCCTCGTATCGGCCGGCGGACCTCTCCCCGCGAACGGTGAAGTCGTCCGGGAAGTGCAGCAGTGCGCTGCGTACCGGCATCGGTGTCAGGCCGCCCATCGCGCAGAGCGACCCCTCGGTCATCAGCTCGCAGAGATCACCCAGCAGGGCCAGGTTGCCGTCCGGGTCCTGGCCGGCGGTGATCTTGTCGATCACCTCGACGCCCCGGACCGCGCCCACCCGGCAGGGGGTGCACTTGCCGCAGGACTCCTCGGCGCAGAACTCCATCGCGAATCTGGCCATCGCCGCCATGTCGACGGTGTCGTCGAAGACCACGATGCCACCGTGGCCGAGCATCGCGCCGGCCGAGGCGAAGGCCTCGTACTCCATCGGCAGGTCCAGGTTGGTCGCCGGGAGGTACGCCCCGAGCGGCCCGCCGACCTGCACCGCGCGGACCGGCCGGCCGGTGCGGGTGCCGCCGCCGTAGGTGTGGATCAGCTCGCCGAGCGTCATCCCGAAGGCGGTCTCGAAGATGCCGCCCCGGGCGACGTTGCCGGCGA
The DNA here is from genome assembly GCF_036421995.1 of Plantactinospora veratri. Lineage (NCBI taxonomy): Bacteria > Bacillati > Actinomycetota > Actinomycetes > Micromonosporales > Micromonosporaceae > Plantactinospora > Plantactinospora veratri. Next base: position 44,947 of record NZ_JAZGQL010000012.1, on the reverse strand, counting down.
GTTGGAAGACCTGGGTGCCCCGGGACCGCTCCACCCCGAGCGCCTGGTACGCCGCCGCCCCGTCGGCGAGGATCGTCGGCACCGAGGCCAGGGTGAGCACGTTGTTCACCACGGTCGGCCTGCCGAAGAGGCCGGTGATCGCCGGGATCGGCGGCTTGGCCCGGACCATGCCGCGCTTGCCTTCCAGGCTCTCCAGCATCGCGGTCTCCTCGCCGCAGATGTAGGCGCCCGCGCCGACCCGCACGTGCAGGTCGAAGCGGAGCCCGGAGCCGAGGATGTCGCGGCCGAGCCAGCCCTGCTCGCGGGCCACCGCGATGGCCTGGCGCATCGTCCGGACCGCGTCCGGGTATTCCGAGCGGATGTAGACGTAGCCCTCGGTGGCGCCGACCGCGTGGGCGGCGATGGTCATCCCCTCGATCAGGGTGAAGGGGTCACCCTCCATCAGCATCCGGTCGGCGAAGGTGCCGCTGTCGCCCTCGTCGGCGTTGCAGCAGACGAACTTCAGCTCGCCGGGGGTGTCCAGCACGGTCTTCCACTTGATCCCGGCCGGGAAACCCGCGCCGCCCCGGCCGCGCAGCCCGGACCCGGTGACCTCGGCGACCACCTCGGCCGGGGTGAGTTCCAGGGCGCGGCGCAGCCCGGCCAGGCCGCCGTGTGCGAGGTAGTCGGACGGGGAGAGCGGGTCGGTGACGCCGACCCGGGCGAAGCAGAGCCGGGTCTGGTCACGCAGCCAGGGCAGTTCGGCGACGACGCCCTGGCACAGCTCGTGGTCGGCGCCGTCGAACAGCCCGGCCGCGACCAGGTCGGCGACCGCCTCCGGCTCGACCGGACCGTAGCCGATCCGGCCGCGCTCGGTGACCACCTCGACCAGCGGTTCCAGCCAGAGCATGCCGTGCGAGCCGTTGCGGACCAGCCGGACCGACCGGCCGGCCTCGGCGGCGGCTCGCTCGATCTCGGCGGCGACCAGGTCGGCGCCGACCGAGAGCGCGGCCGAGTCGCGGGGTACGTAGACCGTCACCGGGGTCGTCATGCGTCCACCGCCTTCGTCACCAGGGCGTCCAGCCGGGCGGGGGTGAGCCGCCCGTGCACCCGTTCGTCGATCTGACCGGCCGGGCCGAGTGCGCAGTTGCCCAGGCAGAACACCTGCTCCAGGGTGACCGAACCGTCCGATGTGGTCTGTCCTACCTTGACGCCCAGGGTCCGCTCCGCGTACGTGACGAGCTGTTCGGCGCCGACGGACTGGCAGGCCTCGGCCCGGCAGAGCTTGACCACCGTCCGCCCGGGCGGCTCGGCCCGGAAGTCGGTGTAGAAGGTGATCACGCCGTGCACGTCGGCACGGGAGATGTTCAGCTCGCTGGCCAGCACCGGCACCACGTCGGAGTCGACATAGCCGAACTCGGCCTGGATGCGGTGCAGGATCGGCAACAGCGCACCGCGGTCACCACGATGCGCCGCGACCAGCGCGCGCACCCGATCCGTCACCGAGGGGTCCGGACTGACCACGGGGATCCCACCTCCACTCGCGCCTACTGGACCTCCACCATACGTCGCCTTGGATACCGTATGCAATATCGCCGGGAGACGCCCCCCGAGCAGCCGAGCGCCAGCGCCCCAGGGGAGCCGAGCGTTGATCAATTTCCAGTATCGCCCGCGGACAGGCGTTCCGACAGAGGGCGCTCCACTCCGGACAACGGCGGGACCTCGTGGCCAGGGACGCGCTCCGACGGCGGCGACACCGCGGCCACCCGCCGGGATCAGCCGACCGTCGGGCTACGCCGCTCCAGCAGCACCACGTCACGCCACTTGCCGTGGTGCCGCCCGACCCGCTCCCGTACGCCGACGACCCGGAAGCCGGCCCGCTCGTGCAGGGTGAGGCTGGCGGCGTTCTCCGGAAAGACCCCGGACTGGATCGTCCAGATCCCGGCGGCCTCGGTCGAGGTGATCAACGCGTCCAGCAGGGCACGCGCCACTCCCCTGCCCTGCGCGGCGGGGTGGACGTAGACGGAGTGTTCGACCACTCCGGCGTAGACCGCCCGGGTGGAGACCGCACTGACCGCGACCCAACCGAGCACCGTACCGCCGTCGTCCACCGCCACCAGCCGGTGCGCGGCGAGCCGGCCGGCGTCGAACGCCGGCCAGTTCGGAGCGGCGGTCTCGAAGCTGGCCTGTCCGGTGTCCAGCCCGGCCTGGTAGATCGCCAGCACGGCGGCGGCGTCGTCCGGCCCCATCGCCCGGATCCGCATCAGCGGCCTCCGGCCGTCGTCGGGGCGGACCTGTCCAGCACCACGTCGGCGTCGGCCATCCCCACCCTCATCGTCAGACGGCGACAGATGGTGACACTCTAACCAAGGCGGGTGCCGGCGTCAGTCGGTGAAGTGCGGATTGCCGGCGGTCAGCCGGAGGGTGAAGGCGCCCGGACTCCGGTTGACCGACACGTGGTTGCACGACTGGTAGGTGATCCACAGGCCGAGCCCGCCCGCGCCGCCGTCGGCCGCCGGCAGCAGGCCGGCGAAGGGATCCGCCGGCCCGCCCCCCTCGTCGCTGACCGCGACGACGATCCGGTCCACGCCGGCCCAGAGCCGGAACCGGACCGGCGAACGGCCGTGCCGCAGGGCGTTCGTCACCGTCTCGCTGACCGCGACGACCAGATCCTCGACCTCCTCGGTCGGGAGCACCCCGGAATCGGCCTGGTAGACCGCCTGCCGGGCCCGGTTCGGCGACGGATCGACGAGTTCGACGAGCGGCGGCGTCCGCTGGATCGGATCGGGCAGCACCGGCCGCTCCTCCGTCAGGTACGCCTTCGGCTCGGTGTACGTCTCGCTCGGCCGGCGGCCGTCGGCGGTGACCACCCGAGGGTGGGTACGCAGCACGTCCTCGAGCACCGGCGCCGGAGTGATCCGGGTGTCGTACGCGCACATGCTCCAGAGCGGAAAGCTGTCGTACGCGTGGTTGATCGCCGATTCGTAGCGGGCCCACCAGTCCCAGGTCGCGCCGAGCGCGGCCCGGGGCACCTCGCCGATGATCCGGATCTGCCCGGCGCCCCCGGCGACGTATCCGGCCAACATCCGCTGGTAGGACCGGATCGCGACGGCCGGGCGGGCGTAGAGGTCGCCGCCGGGCAGGAAGGTGACGCCCGAGTCGGCCGGCAGCGCGGCCCGGACCAGTGCCCCGGTCCGCTCGCCGAGGGAGACCACCGTCGGCTCCCCGGCCGAGACACCGCCGAGCAGGAACGGCAGCACGACCGCGAGAAGTTCGTCGTCGGAGTCGTATGTCACGGCCTCGTGGTAATAGCCCTCGTGGCCGGCGGCGGCGCCTGTCCTCATCGCGCCGCCTCGACCCGCACGCCGGAGAGCCCGAGCATCTCGACGAGGCGGGCGGCGGCGGTCCACGGGGTCCGCAGCACGGCGGTGGCGTCCCGACCACCGGCGTAGTCGTGCAGCCGGGTCAGGCAGTTGTGGTCGATGAACCGCAGGTCACCGGCGCGCACCACCAGCTCGCCGTCGACCGGGTTCAGGTCGGCGTGCTCCAGCGCGGTGGCGAACATCTCGTGGTTGAAGGTGTCCAGCTCCCCCGCCAGCGCGGCGGCACCGTCGCCGGGATGGCAGGCGTAGAGCCGGAACAGGACATCCGGGACGTTGCTCACCGGGTGCAGACAGGCCAGGTCGGCGACCGTCCGGTCACCCAGCTCGGGCCGGTGGTAGGCGCACATCGCCGAGAGCGGCCGGACCCGCATGTAACGGTCGATCACATGCTCGTAACGGGCGAACGCCGCGAGCTGGGCCGGAGTACGCACCAACGGCGTCGCGTCCGCCACGACCCGCAGCCCGGTGTAGCCGGCGGCCAGGGCCGCCTCGGTCGCGGCCGTGTAGCGGCCTACCTGCTCCATGGGGTCGATGACCTCGCCCGGGTAGGTCACGTCCAGTCCGACCACCCGGGCGGCGCCCCGCCGCAGCGCGTCGGCGAACTCGACCAGCCCGGCCAGCCGCTCGACGACCGGCTCCGGCTTCCCTGGCACGACATACCAGACGCGCTCACCGGCGGCCAGCCCCTCGGCGAGGAACCGCCGGGCCCGGAGGTCGAATGCCGCCGGATCGTCGTAGGACCAGCAGACATGACCGTACGGCGAGTCCGCACGAAAGTCGATCACGCTGGCACCCACATCCGAGAGTGTAAGCCGCGCGGGCCCGCAGGTCATCCGCCGGGTAACCGGCACGTCCGTCCCCCGGTCGGCCCGTGACCTGCCCGGTCGACCTGGTTTGCCGCCGCGACGCCGGGGTAGCCGCCTGTCTCCAGCACCGTCGCCGGACGGAAGGGGCGTGCGATGAGCGGTCCGGGACAAACCGTGGGAAGCCAGCCGTGGCTGCACCAGCACGACGGACGGATCCAGGAGTTCGGCACCGTACGGCAGTTTCCGCTCGGGCTCTCCTCGAACGCCCGGATGTACTCCTGCCAGCGGCTCAACCAGGTGCTGGCGGACACCCAGATCCTGTACGCCCTCTACAAGAAGCACCACTGGTTGATGCGCGGGCCCACCTTTTACCAGCTCCACCTGCTGCTGGACAAGCACGCCGGCGAGCAACTGGCGCTCGTCGACATGCTCGCCGAGCGGGTGCAGACGCTCGGCGGGGTGGCGGTCGGCGATCCCCGGCACGTCGCCGAGATCACCCGGATCCCCCGACCGCCGGACGGCGCCGAACAGGTGCCCGTGATGCTCTCCCGACTGCTGGAGGCGCACGAGACGATCCTGATCGACGTACGCGACGCCGCCGGGCGGGTGGCCGAAGCGGGTGACGACGGCAGCAACGACCTGCTGGTGTCGAACGTGCTCCGCACCGGTGAGTTGCAGGCGTGGTTCCTCGCCGAACACCTGGTCGAGGTGCCGCTGGCCCGGAGCTGACATCAGCTCGGATAGACCTCCAGCTCGGAGAGCTGACCGGCCGGCCAGCCGGTGTTGCCGGTGAACTCGAGCCGGACGTACCGGGCCGGAGTGGCCGGGAAGGTGACCGTGACGGTGTTGCCGCCGGCCGGGTCGAACCGGTGCGCGGCCGACGCCGACAGGGTGCCGAAGGAGTTGCCGTCGGTGCTGCCGCGTACCGCCAGGGTCTGGGTACGGGCACCCCAGGCGGGCGACGGCGGCAGCCTGAGCACCAGCCGCCCGACCGGCGTACCGGCGCCGAGGTCGACCTGTACCCACTGCGGGAAGGCGTGGTTGGGGCTCTCCCAGTAGCTGTCCGGGTTGCCGTCGACGATGTTGCCCGAGGCGTAGTGCTGGACGTGCCCGCTCTCGGCGGTCGGGCGGCCGCGCGCCAGGTTGGTGCCCGGCTGAGGACCGGGCCCACCACCGGCGACCGGCGGGGTGGGCCGGACCGGGGTCAGCGGGAGTTGGCCCTTGAGCATCCGACCGCCGTCGGCGGTGATCCGCAGGTAGTAGTCGGACGAGCAGAACGTGCCGTCCTCGTCCAGCGCCCGGATGCCGGCGCCGGCCGGGGTGCTCGCCTGGGTCTCGCTGGTCTTGGCGATCTGGTTGCCCTCGTTGAACTCGTCGAACATCGAGACGTAGAGGCCCTGCGCACCCAGCCGGACCATGTTGTAGAGGTGCCGCCAGTAGAAGTCGCCGTGCCGGCGGTGCCCCGCCGAGAGGTCACCGGGCATCACGCACGGCTGGTAGTCGATCCCCCGGGCGTCGCAGTCGGCCTGGTCGGGCCGGTTGACGTTGGTGTAGAACCAGTCCAGCCCGTCGAGGGTGCCGGTGCGGCCGACCATCCACGGCGAGATCATGTCGAACGCGTGGTAGACGTCGAGGAAGCCGGGCCGGGAGTCGTTGATCCCCTCCCGCCAGTACGTCGGCACCCCGCCGATCACGTAGCAGCCCTGCGCCTTGAACCAGTTGACCACGTCGAGGCAGGGTGCCGGCGGGAACGGGCGGCCCGGGTCGTTGAAGCCGAAGCCCCAGACGCAGACGACCGGCCTGCCGTTCTGCCGCGCGTACGCCGGTGAGGAGGTGTGCGCCGACATCTTCGTCGACCAGTCGATCTTGATCTCCGTCTGGAAGTTCGTCCAGCTCGTGACGTCGTACATGATGTAGTACTTGCGCCCGAACCGCTCGGCGGCGGCCCGGACCTTGGCTGCCATCGCGTCCCGGGTCGGCCCCTCGTCACCCATCGGGTTGAACCGTTGCAGCGCGGCGGTGTCGCAGTTGTGCTCGCGCATCCACCGGAAGTGCGTGTCGACGGTCTGCTGGTCGTAGGAGGAGAAGAGTTCGGCCGGGGCGCCGTTGCCGAGGTTCGGGTACGCCGTCGGATAGCGCCGGTCCAGCTCCCGCAGGTCGGGCCAGGAGACGATGGTGGTGTTGCCCGGCGACGGCGGCTGGAACCGGTCGCGGCTCCAGTGCCACCAGCCGCCGATCGGCGCGCCGTCGCCGGGACAGGCGAACCAGCCCTGGTAGCCGACCGAGATCTTGCCGACCACGTCGCCGGGTGGGCTGGCCGCGCCGGCCGGGCGGGTCATCGCCGTGAGCAGTTCGGTGGTGGAGACGGCGGCCAGGGCTCCGCCGGCCGCTGTGGAGGTCAGGAATCGTCGGCGTGCTAGCGCCATGGCTGCCGCTCCTCGGGGGGAAGGGACGCGGGTCGATGCCTCAGCCTGCCAGGACACGACTCGACCTCGCAAGAGTGCGACACTGATGCGAAAAATCTGGAGCGTCGATGAGAAAGAACGGAACCGGCGCCGTTCAGTCCCGGCCCGACCGCCGGCGCCGCCGAGGCTCGATCCGGGCCCGCGCCCGAGCGATCTTGACCGCCCGGGTCAGCGTCTCGATGTCGTACGCCCCGTAGTGCCGGCGGTCGTTGATGAAGAAGGTCGGGGTACCGGAGACCCCGCTGAGGTCGGCCGAGTCCACGTCCTTGGCCACCCGGGCCGCGTGCTCGTTCGTCATCAGGTCCGCCTCGAACTGCTCCCGGTCGAGGCCGAGGTCACCGGCGAACCCGACCAGGTCGTCGACGCGCAGCCGGTCCTGGTGGTCGAGCAGCAGGTCGTGCATCTCCCAGAAGGCGCCCTGGGCGGCCGCCGCCTCGGCCGCCTCCGCCGCGAGCTGCGCCTGCGGATGGACGTCGGTCAGCGGCAGGTGCCGCCAGACGTAGCGCAGGTCGACGTCGGCCAACAGCTCGCGTACCGCCGGTTCGGCCTGACCGCAGTACGGGCACTGGAAGTCGCCGTACTCGACCACCGTGACCGAGGCGTCCGCCGGACCGCGGACATGGTCCCGGCGCGGGTCGACCGGCGGAACGAGATCGAGGAGCTGGTCCGCGTCGCCGAGCAGCGCCCGGGTCCGCCGCGGCTTCGGCAACGCCGAGGTGATCCGGAAGACGACCCAGGTGAGCAGGGCGGCTACCAGCGAGGCGGCCAGCACTCCGACCTTCGCCTCGGCGAGCTGGTCGTCCTGGAAGGCGAGGGTGGCGATCAGCAGCGACAGGGTGAAGCCGATGCCGGAGATGGTGCCGCTGGCGAGGACCCCGGCCCAGCCGACCGCCGGCCGGATCCGGCCACCGGTGACCCGGTCCACCAGCCAGGAGACCCCGACCACCGCGACCGGCTTGCCGACGACGTACCCGAGGAAGACGCCGACGGTCACCGGCGCGGTGACGGCCCGGGCGAGGAACCCGGCGTCGAGCACGATGCCGGCGTTGGCCAGACCGAAGAGCGGGACGATGAGGAAACTCGACCACGGGTGGTAGATCCGCTGGAGCCGGTCGTTCGGCGACAGGGTGCGGGTCAACCCGAGCGTGGCACTGCGGGCCAGCTCGGCGGTGGGCTGCTCCCGGAAGAGCTTGAACAGGCCGCTGGCGTACTCCAGGGCACCCCGGGCCGGTGAGTACGCGGTCGCGGTGAGGCCGATGGCCAGCCCGGCCACCACCGGCTCCACGCCGCTGGCCAGCAGCGCCGCCCAGAGCGCGACGCAGAACGGCAGGTAGACCAGACCTCGCCGCACCCCCAGCGCGCGCAGCCCGAGCAGCGCCGCGAAGAGCCCGATCGCCACCCCGAGCGGCACCACGGAGACGTGCTCGGTGTAGACCACCGCGATGACGACCAGCGCCACCAGGTCGTCGACCACGAAGACGGTCAACAGGAAGATCCGCACCTGGTCGGGTACGCCGCGTCCGAGCAGCGAGATCAGCCCGAGGGCGAGCGCGGTGTCGGTGGACATCGCCACACCCCAGCCGTGCGCCCCCGGACCGCCCCGGTTGACCAGCAGGTAGATCCCGACCGGGATCACCATGCCGAGCACACCCGCCGCGAGCGGTAGCACGAACCGCCGCCGGTCCCGCAGGTCGCCGAGATCGAACTCCCGGCGCGCCTCCAGCCCCACCACCAGGAAGAACAGGGTCATCAGACCGCTGTTGACCCAGGTACGCAGGTCGCGCGCGACGCCGACGCCGTCCAGCCGGATCGACAGCTCGGTGCCCCACACCGCCTCGTACGACGAGTTGTCGACGTTCGCCCAGACCAGCGCCGCGCCGACGGCCGCCACCAGTACCCCGGAGCTGCCCGCCTCGGTACGCACGAACCGGCGCAACGGCGCCGCGATGTCCTGGGCCCACGCCGTCCGACCGGACATCCGGGACGAAGGCCGCTCGGTCACCGGTATCCCCCGTCCGGTCAGCTAACCCCACCGCCGGGCACGAACCCGACGGACGGGCCCGACGGACCCGGCCCGCACGGGGAGCACGGCCGTGTACGCCGTGTACGCCGTGCGGGAGTGTCGACTCCACCGAGATTTACCACGTTCTCCCGGTCACCTGGGCCGCTCCGCCGAACCTCGCCGGGAATCCGCACCCGGTGCCGGTGGTTGTGCCCGACGGAAACCGGCGGAGCAGCCGCTGGTTCGAGGCGGAGGAGAGCAGTCATGAAGGTCCGCAGCTCGCTCCGGGCGTTGAAGCAGAAGCCGGGCTCGGTGGTCGTACGCCGGCGCGGCCGGGTGGTCGTGGTCAACCGCGCCAACCCGCAGTGGAAGAGCCGCCAGGGCTGACCCGGCAGCGTCAGTCGCGCGGGCGGATATCCCGGGCGCGTCAGTGACGCGGGTAGATATATTGTGACCGTTCCACCACACTGCGCAGGTCGATGACTGACCGCGAGCCATGGAGGACGGGTGACCGACCGGTCGGGCGAACGATCGCCGGGGCTGTCGCACCGGGAGATGGCCCGGGTGGAGACCGTCGCCGAACTGGCCGCGCTGCTGCGTCAACTCCGGCGCCGGGAGGCCCGGCTGGAGGGGGCGAGCCCGCTCACCTACCGGGAGCTGGCCGCCAAGACCGGCTGGTCGCGAGGGATCCTCGGCGAGTACTTCGCCGGCCGGGTGCTGCCGCCCACCGACCGGTTCGACATCCTGATCCGGCTGCTCGGCGCCACCCCCGGCGAGCAGGGCGCCCTGGCCACCGCCCGGGACCGGGTCGAGGAACGACGCCGCTCGGCCGCGACGGCGGCCACCGCGGCGGTCCCGTCCTCGCGCCAGCTTCCGCCGGCCGTCCCCGGCTTCGCCGGCCGGGCCAGCCAGCTCGCCGCACTCGACCGGCTGCTGGAGGCGGATCCGGTCGCGCCGGTGGCACTGATCACCGCCGTCTCCGGCACCGCCGGGGTCGGCAAGACCGCGCTGGCACTGCACTGGGCGCACCGGGTCGCCGACCGGTTCGCCGACGGGCAGCTCTACCTCAACCTGCGCGGCTTCGACCCGACCGGAGCGCCGGTCGGCCCGACCGAGGCGATCCGTACCCTGCTGGACGCCCTCGGAGTACTGCCGCAGCGCATCCCGGCGACCCTGGACGCACAGGCGGCCCTCTACCGGGGGCTGCTCGCCGAACGGCACGTGCTGGTGCTGCTCGACAACGCCCGGGACGCCGACCAGGTGCGCCCGCTGCTGCCCGGTGGCCCCGCCTGCCGGGTGCTGGTGACCAGCCGAAATCAGCTCGCCGGCCTGGTCAGCACCGGAGGCGCCCGGCCGATCACCCTGGACCTGCTGACCCGGGCCGAGGCCCGGCAGTTGCTGGCCGCCCGGATCGGTCCGGCCCGGGTGGCGGCCGAACCACAGGCCGTCGACGACATCATCACCGCCTGCACCCGGTTGCCGCTTGGCCTGGCGATCGTGGCCGCCCGAGCCGCGCTGCACCCCGAGTTTCCGCTCGACGCGCTGGCCGGAGAACTCCGCGACGCCCGGGGCGGACTGGCGGCCTTCGCCGGCAGCGATCCCGCCTCCGACGTACGCGCCGTCTTCTCGTGGTCGTACCGGGCACTCGGCCCCGGTGCCGCCCGGCTGTTCCGGCTGCTCGCCCTGCACCCCGGGCCCAGCGTCGGCGCACTCGCGGTGGCCAGCCTCGCCGGCCTGCCACCGTCACGGGTCCGGCCGCTGCTCGCCGAGCTGACCGATGCCAACCTGGTCGCCGAACACGGCCCCGGCCGGTACGCCTGCCACGACCTGCTGGTCGCGTACGCGGCCGAGCTGACCACCGCGGTCGATCCGGAGCAGGAGCGGCGGGCCGCCACCACGCGGGTGCTCGACCACTACCTGCACACGGCGCACGCCGCGGATCGCCGGCTGGACCCGCACCGTGACCCGATCCCGCTGCTCACGGCCTCGCCCGGCGTCACGCCGGGGCAGATCGCCGACCACTGCGCCGCGCTGGCCTGGTTCGACCTCGAACTGCCGGCGCTGCTCGCGACCGCCGAGGAGGCCGCCGCCGCCGGGCTCGACCGGCACCTGTGCCGGCTGAGCCGGACCATGGCACACGTGATGGAGCGGCGGGGGCACTGGCACCGGTGGGCGGCGGTGCAGGAACTCGCCGTGGCGGCGGCCCGGCGGCTGGGCGATCCGGCCGAGGAGGCACACGCCCGGCGCAGTCTCGGCCGGGCCCAGATCCACCTCGGACAGGTCGACCGGGCCGTCGCGCACCTGGACACCGCGCGCGGGCTCTACCAGTTGGCCGCCGACCGGCTCGGCCAGGGCAGGATCCAGTTCGACCTGAGCTGGATCGCGGTCCGGCAGAACCGCTACCCCGACGCGCTGCGGCACAGCCGGGAGGCGCTGGAACTGTTCACCGCCGCCGGCAGCCGTTCCGGACAGGGCCGGGCCCTCAACAACATCGGCTGGTGCCTGAGCTGGCTCGGACACCACGAGGAGGCCGTCGAGTACTGCCGACAGGCCCTCGACATACTCCTCGAACTCGACGACCGGTTCGGCGCCGCCGACGGCTGGGACAGCCTCGGGCACGCTCAGCACCAGCTCGGCCGGTACCGGGAGGCGGCCGAGTCGTACCAGCACTCGTACGCGCTCTGGCGGGAACTCGGGCACCGCTACCAGGAGGCGGACCTGCTCACCCGGCTGGGCGAGACCCAGTCGGCGATCGGTGACCTCGACGCCGCCTCGGACGCCTGGCACCGGGCGCTCGACATCCTGGACGGCCTCGACCACCCGGACGCCGAACAGGTGAAGGCCCGTCTCGACCGGGTCGGCCGGGCACCGAGCCGCTGACCCGTCCCCGGCTCTCCCACCTCGGTCGCACCCCGCCGGGTCGGCCCGACGGAACCGGCCGGCGTACCCGGTGCGGGGCGCCGGGCCGACGCGTGGCCACGTCGGCCCGGCCCACCCGGACACCCCCTCGTCGTCCGGGCCGCCCGGTGCGCGGGACCGACTCTGCCGCCCGGCGGGGCCGGCGGGGCCGGATCTTGGACCGGGTTGGACACCGTTGGACAGCACCGCCCGGCACGAGCGTCGCCGTCGCCTCCGCCGGACGCGGAGCGACAGCGCCGGTGCCGTCGACCGCCGCTTACCCCGCCCGACGCTCAAGGGGCGGCTACGGGCGGCGGCGGGCCCTGGCCAGGGCGGTCAGCACGGCGGCCAGCGCGGCGCTGCCCACCATCCCGACCGCCGCGCCGACCAGGGCGCGTACCGGTGAGGCCGGTGGACGGGGCCGGGCCGCCCAGCGCCGCTCCGGACGGGGCAGCGACCGCTCGCCCCGCAGTCCGGCCCGGAGCAGTTCGGCGAGGTGCACGGCCCGGCGCCCGTTCGCGGCACCCTGCTCGATCTGGGTCCGGCAGCTGAACCCGTCCGCGACTACCGCGACGTCCGGGTCGGCGGCCCGCACCGCGGGCAGCAGTACCCGCTCGGCACAGGCCACCGAGACGTCGTAGTGCCCCTGCTCGAAGCCGAAGTTGCCGGCCAGCCCGCAGCAGCCGGAATCGAGGAAGGTGGCCGTGATGCCCGCCTCGTCCAGCACCGCCCGGTCGGCGGCGGTGCCGAGTACGGCGTGCTGGTGGCAGTGCGTCTGCACCAGGGCCTGGGTGGGCAGCGTCGGCGGACGCCAGTCCGGGGTGTGCTGGTGCAGCAGCTCGGCGAGCGTGACGGTCTGCCGGCGCAGCTTGGCGACGTCCTCGTCGTCGGGGAAGAGTTCGGCGGCGTCGGAGCGGAACACCGCCGTACAGCTTGGCTCCAGGCCGACGACGAGGGTACCGGCGCGCAGGTACGGCCGGAGGATCTCGACGCTGCGCCGCAGCACCCGCCTCGCGGTGTGCAGTTGACCGGTGGAGATCCAGGTGAGCCCGCAGCAGAGCGCCTGCTCCGGCACCCGGACCCGCCAGCCGGCCGCCTCCAGTACCTCCACGGCGGCCCGCCCGACCGCCGGGGAGAAGTGGTTGGTGAAGGTGTCCGGCCAGAGCAGCACCTCGCCCCGGCTGCCGGTACCGTCGGGGCGGCGCGCGGTGAACCAGCGCTGGAACGTCTGGTCGGCGAAGAGCGGCAGCTCGCGGCGCCGGTCGATCCCGCCGACCGTGTTGATCAGCGGGGTTGCCCCGGGCAGCCGGAACACCGCGTTGACCAGCCGGGGCGCCCGGGCGGCGAGGGCGGCGGCCAGCGGCAGCCAGCCCATCGAGTAGTGCGCCCGGGGCCGCAGCCGCCCGGCGTAGTGGTGGGAGAGGAACTCCGCCTTGTAGGTCGCCATGTCCACGTTGAGCGGACAGTCGGACTTGCAGCCCTTGCAGGCCAGGCAGAGGTCGAGGGCGTCGCGCACCTCCGCGGAGCGCCAGCCGGCACCGACCGGGCCACCCCGGGCGGTGCCGTCCAGCATCTCGAAGAGCAGTCGGGCCCGGCCCCGGGTGGAGTGCTTCTCCTCCCGGGTCACCTGGTACGACGGACACATCACCCCGCCGTGCTGGCGTCGGCACTTGCCCACTCCGACGCAGCGCAGTACGGCCCGACCGAAGCTGCCCCCGTCGTCCGGGTAGCGGAAGACGGTGTCGACGTCCCCGTGCCGGTAGTTGGGACCGATCCGCAGCGTGCTGTCCAGCGGCAACGGGGCGACCACCTTGCCGGGATTCATCCGGTCGTCCGGATCGAAGATCGCCTTGACCTGGCCGAAGGCCCGGACCAGCCGGTCGCCGAACATCGCCGGCAGCAGCTCGGCCCGACCCTGCCCGTCGCCGTGCTCGCCCGAGAGCGAGCCGCCGTACGAGACGACGAGGTCGGCGGCGCGTTCCAGGAAGGAGCGGAACCGGGCGATCCCGTCGGCCGTGGTCAGCGGGAAGGGCAGCCGGTTGTGCAGGCAGCCCTGGCCGAAGTGGCCGTAGATCGAGGCCTGGTCGAGGTCGTACTCCCGGTAGAGCCGGCGCAGGTCGCGCAGGTAGTCGCCGAGCCGGTCCGGTGCGACCGCCGAGTCCTCCCAGCCCGGCCAGGTGTCCGGCATCCCGGCGACGAAGGCGGTGGCGCCGAGCCCGGACTCCCGGACCGCCCAGAGCTGTGCTTCGTGCGCCGGGTCGACGAAGCGGCGCACACTCGGCCCGCCCGGCCGGCGCATCGCCTCGGCGAACCGCCCGGCGGCCTCGTCGGCCTCCGGCTGGCTGTCGGCACCGAACTGCGCCATCAGCCAGCCGCCGGCCGGAGGCACCAGTCGCAGCGCCGCCGGGTGCAGGTGCTTGCGCTTCTCGAAGTCGATCAACTTGTCGTCGATGCCCTCCAGCGCGATCGGCTGGTACGGCAGCACCCGTGGCACGTCGTCGGCGGCCGCCGCGATGTCCGGATAGCCGAGCAGCACCAGCGAGCGGGCCGGGACCACCGGCACCAGCCGCAGCCGGGCCCGCAGGATCGTCACCAGGGTCCCCTCGGCACCGACCAGGGCCTGGGCGACGTGGAAGCCCCGCTCCGGCAGCAGACTGTCCAGGTTGTAGCCGGAGACCCGGCGGGGGATGTCGGGGTAGCGCCGCCGGATCTCGTCGGCGTACTCGTCGCGCAGCGCCCGGAGCTGCCGGTACACCTCGGCCGGGCGGCCACCGCCGCGCTGGATCCCGGCGTACCGGTCGTCGTCGGTAGCGCCGACCCACATCCGGGTGCCGTCGTAGAGGAGTACCTCCAGTTCGACGACGTTGTCGACCACCTTGCCGGTGCGCTGTGCGCTCGCCCCGCAGGAGTTGTTGCCGATCATGCCGCCGACGGTGCAGTGGTCGTGGGTGGCCGGCTCCGGCCCGAACTCCAGCCCCAGCGGGGCGAGCCGCTCGTTGAGGGTGTCCCGGACGATGCCGGGCTCGACCAGGCAGGTACGTCGCTCGGTGTCCACGTCCAGCAGCCGGGAGCAGTACTTCGACCAGTCCAGCACCACCGCGACGTTGGTGGACTGGCCGGCCAGGCTGGTACCGCCGCCTCGGGACAGCACCGGGGCGCCGAAGCGCCGGCAGACCGCGACCGTCTCGACCGCCGCCTCGACGGTGCGCGGCAGCACCACCCCGAGCGGGATCTGCCGGTAGTTGGAGGCGTCGGTGGAGTAGGCGGCCCGGCTGCCGGCGTCGAACCGCACCTCGCCGTCGACCGTGGCCCGCAGCTCGGCCGACAGCCGGCGAAGGTCGACGTGGCTGGCCCGGGGTGCGCGGGTCACCGGGTCCGGCAGCGAGACGGCGCTCACGACCGGGACACCGGGATCCGGCGCGGCCCGGCGCTCACGACCGGAGCTGCCGGATCTTGTCGCGGGCGACGGTGGCCAGGGTGGCGATCCGGTGCGGCTGCCCGCGCAGGAACGCCTCGGTGAACTCCTTGGCCTGCTCGTAGCGGATCCGGCCGGGCATCGGCGGCTCGTTCGGGTTGACGGTGCAGTCGACCAGCGCCGGCCCCGGGTGCGCCAGCGCCGTCCGGACCGCCTCCGACACCTGCCCCGGCTCGGTCACCTTGATGCCGTACCCGCCGCAACTGCGCGCCCAGGCGGAGAAGTCCGCCGCCGGCTCCCGGTGCCGGACGGCGTACTCGGGATAGCCGAGCAGGATCTGCTCCCAGAGGATCTGCCCGTACGAGTTGTTGTTGTTCACGATCACCTTGACCGGCAGGTCGTGCCGGACGGCGGTGAGGAACTCGGCCATCAGCATCGCGAAGCCGCCGTCCCCGACGTACGCGATCACCTGCCGGCCGGGGAAGGCGAGCTGCATCGCGATCGCGTACGGCAGGCCGCACGCCATCGTGGCCAGGTTGCCGGAGAGGTGGTAGTCGCGGCCGCCCCGGATCGTCCAGTACCGGGCCGACCAGGTGGCGACGGTGCCCGAGTCGCAGGTCAGGATCGCGTCGTCGGCGGCCAGTTCGTCGACGCACCCGATCAGGTACTGCGGGGCGACCGGCCGCCGCCCCGGGTCGCGCAGCACGGCCATCTCGGCCCGCCACCGCGTCGCGGCACCCTGGTACTTCTCCAGGAACGACCGTTCGGCGGCCCGGTCCAGCAGTGGGAGCAACTGGCGCAGCGCGGTACCGGCGTCGGCGGAGATCGCCACCTCCACCGGCAGCCGCATGCCGATCTGGCTGGCGTCCTGGTCGATCTGCACCACTCGGACCCGGTCCGGTGCCGGCAGGTAGCTGCGGTACGGGAAGCAGGTGCCCACCATCAGCAGGGTGTCGCACTCCTCCATCAGTTCCTCGCTGGGCCGGGTGCCGAGCAGTCCGAGGCCCCCGGTGGTCAGCGGGTGCTCGTCCGGCACCACCTGCTTGCCGGGCAGCGTCTTGACGATCGGCGCGCCGAGGCGGTCGGCGACGGCCAGCACCTCGTCCCGGGCGTCCCGGGCGCCGACTCCGACCAGCATCGCGACCTTCCGGCCCTCGCCGAGCACCCGGGCGGCCCGGTCGAGTTCGTCGGGCGCGGCCGGCACCGGCGGGTACGAGAACACCGGGCTGCTCACCGGCGGTGCGCCGGGACTGACGTGCCGGTACGGGTCGGTGCCGGCCTCGGCCACCGAGATGTCGTTGGGGAAGCTCAGGTGTGACACGTTCCGCCCGGCCAGGGCGCTGCGGATGGCGATGTCGACGACTCCCGGCACCTGCTGCGGGTTCGTCACCATCAGGTTGTACCCGGCGACGTCGGCGTACAGCTGCGTGGCGTGCACCTCCTGCTGGTACTGCGAGCCGAGGACCGAGGTCTCCTGCATGCCGGTGATCGCCAGTACCGGTACGTGGTCGAGCTTCGCGTCGTAGAGGCCGTTGAGCAGGTGGATGGCGCCGGGGCCGGAGGTGGCGACGCAGACCCCGAGCCGGCCGGTCGCCTTGGCGTAGCCGGTGGCCATGAAGGCGGCCGCCTCCTCGTGCTGCACCAGCACGAACCGCAGCCGCTCCCGGAGCCGGCGGAAGCCCTCCATCAGCCCGTTGATGCCGTCGCCGGGCAGGCCGAAGATGGTGTCGACCCCCCAGTCGCAGAGCCGGTCGGCCAGCGCCTCTCCGACGATCTTCCGCATCGCTGATCCTCCCGTTGCCGTCCCCCGGCGACAGACCGATTATTCCGGCAAACCAGAAGAACCGTCATCAAACCGGGTAAGTCAGATCCAACCGGCGGACGCGGTCACCGACGACGGCAGTAATTTCACCAATACCCGCATCCGGGTCGCATCGGTAGGTTCGAATCGCCCCAGGACGTGAGGAGAGGCCGTGACGGTTACTGTGTCCCAGCTCGGCGACCGCGTCGGCTCGGCACCGGCGACCCCGCGGTACACCATCGACACCCTCGCCCGGCTGGTCGGGATGTCACCGCGCAACATCCGGGCGCACCAGGCCCGCGGCCTGCTCGCGCCGCCGGCCCGGTACGGCCGGACCGCCTACTACAGCGCCAGCCACGTACGCCGGCTGGAGAGCATCAAGTCGCTGCAACGGCAGGGCTTCAACCTGGTCGCCATCGAGGCGATGCTCGGGGTACGCCAGCCGGCGCCGCCGCCCGCCGAACCGCTGACGACCGCGCTGAACCGGCTGGCCACCGAGCAGCCCGCCCTGCTGCACAGCCTCGCCCGGCACGGCGTGCTGGTACGCGCCCAGGACGGCACGGTCACCGCCGCCCGCCCCCGGGCCGTGCAGCCCGCACTCGACCTGCACCAGGCCGGCGTACCGGTGCTGGCCGCGCTGCGGCTGCTCGGCGAGGTACTGGACCGGCTCCGCCCGGTCACCGACGAACTGGTGCCGGCCGCCGGCAGCCGGTTGGCGCGGCTGCGCCGGACCGCCACCCCGGCCCCCGCCGGACAGCAGCCGGAGAACGAAACAGCCGCACTGGTCCCGGGCCTGACCCGGCTGCTCAGCGAGGCGTTCCGGGTCGTCGCGGAGAACGCCTGCACGGCGGCCGCGGCCACCAGCCCAACCGGCCCGGAGGGCATCCCGACCCTCCACCTCGGCCCGGACCGGCCTCCGACCGCCCACTCCGGTCCGGACCGGCCCCCGACCGCCCACCTCGACACCGGTCAGGCCGCGGACCGCTGACCGCCGTCACCCGCCGCCTGCCCGCCGTCGGGGCGCGTAGCGGGCCGGAGTGGTGCCGAGGTGCCGGACGAAGTGCCGGTGCAGGTGTGCCTGGTCGTGGAAGCCGACCGCCACGGCCACGCTCGCCGGTCGCTCCCCGGCCAGCAGCAGCCGGCGGGCCCGGTCGACGCGCCGGCCGGTCAGGTACGCGTGCGGTGGCAGGCCGAAGCTGCGGGTGAAGCACCGGATCAGGTGGCTGGGATGGGCGTTCAGGATCGTCCCCGCCTCACCCAGGGACATCCCGACCGAGATCCTGGAGTCCAGCAGTTCCCGCAGCCGGGCGGCCAGCCGGTCCGACCGGCCACCCGGGGCAACCGGTCCGGGCGCGTCGAGATGCTCGTGCAGCCGTTCCCGGATCAGGGCGAGCCGGGACTCCGCCTCGAACGCATCGCCGGGATGGCCGAGCGCGGTGTGCAACTGGTGGATCCGGTGCCGCAGCAGCCCGTCGTCCAGGACCGGGCCGTCCACCGCGCTGCCGGCCAGGCGCTCCGGCAGTACGGTCGTGTCGAGATAGAGGACCCGCTTGCGGAAGCCGGCCGGGGTGACGGTCCGGCCGTCGTGGGTGACGCCGGGCGGCAGCAGCAGCACGGTGCTCCCGGCGGTCATCCCGTGCCGGTGCCGGTCGAGGGCGAAGTCGACCGATCCGCCGTCGAGGATCATCAGGTCCCAGGTGTCGTGGGTGTGCGCCGGATAGGCGTGCTCGGTGAAGTGCGCGTGGAAGACCTCGGCGATCCCGGGCACCGGCGGACGCCAGGCGCTGATCGTCGTACCGGGCCGCTCGGCTGCCATGTCAGGAACGTACAAGACCGGCGCGGCGGGGTGCGACACGCTCGGTGGCGGGTCCGTCGGCCGCCGCCGACGGACCGGCCGGAACCTCCGAAGGGCGTACGCGTGTCCGAGTCTCCCGTACCCGTCAACCTGGCCGAACGACTCGCCCGGTTCAGTGATCTATGGGCGCAGAAGAAGGTGGCCGACCTCAACGACTACGAGATCAAGCTCGCCAAGCTGAAGGGCGAGTTCGTCTGGCACCGCCACCCGGAGACCGACGAACTGTTCCTGGTGCTCAGCGGCCGGCTCACCATCAGGCTGCGGACCGGAGACGTGGTCCTCGGCCCCGGCGAGCTGTTCGTGGTGCCCCGGGACGTCGAGCACTGCCCGGTGGCGGAGGAGGAGACCGCGATCCTGCTGGTCGAACCGGCCGGGACCCTCAACACCGGTACGGCGGGCGGACCGCTGACCCGGGCTGCGGAGACGCTCGACGTGACGGCCGGCGGCGTCACCCCCGGGCCAGCAGACTGACCAGGGCGGTACGGGAGGTCACCCCGAGCTTGCGGTAGATCCGCATCAGGTGCGCGTCCACGGTACGCGGGCTGATCTGGAGCTGCCGGGCGATGGCCCGGGACGTGGCGCCGGTGACCGTCAACTCGGCGACCTCCCGTTCCCGCCCGGTCAGCAGCGACAGCGGATGCGTCGCGTCCGGTGCCGCCCCGGCCCGCTCCGCCGGCACGGCACGCCGGGACAGCCGGGCGGCCAGCCGGCGCTGCGCCCGGTCCGCCTGACCGGCCAGCCAGCGCGCGCCGCTGGCCGTGAAGAGCCGCTTGGCCCGACCGAGCTGTTCGCGGGCCGACCGCGGATCCCCGGTCGCCGCGCGCGCCTCGGCGAGCACCATCCGGGCCTGCCCCTCGGGCACCGGCATGCCGGCCGCGCCCAACTGGTCGATCGCCGGCACCACCTTCGGCACGGCGTCACCGGGGGCGCCGTGCGCCAGGGCCAGGGTCGCGCCGGCCATCCCGACCAGCCCGAGCCGTCCGGGCAGGTCACCGGCGGCGTCGGCGGCCCGGGCCAGCCAGCGGCGGGCCTGCGGTGGCAGCGCCGCCGGCCCCTCCGGCGCCGATCCGGGCCGACCGGCTCCGGCGGCGGCGAGCGCCCGCACGACCAGGACACCCGCCTCGGCCGGCCCGAGGCAGCGGTACGTCTCCGCGTCGGCCAGCAACTCCTGGCAGCCGGCGTCGTCGCCGACCGCCGCGCTCGCCTCCGCCAGGTGCATCCGGACCACCGCCCGGTACAGAGTGGAGCGTGGCGCCGCGCTGCTCCGCAACCGGTCCAGGGCCGGGCGTACGGCGTCCGGCCCGGCGAGCCAGAGCAGCGGCCGGAGTCGTACCGCCGCCGCCAGTGTCGCCGCCTCGGCACCCCCCTGCCACCGGGCGATCTCCTCGGCCTCCTCGGCGTCCCGCAGCGCGTCGTCGACCCGGCCGACCGTGCCGTAGAGCACGGATCGGGCCGCGTAGAGCAGCGGGTGCACGTGGATCCGCCCGTACCGCAGCCCCACCTCGATGCCCCGCTCGGCGTGCGCCAGCCCGTCGTCGACCCGGTCCAGCATCGCCTCGACCCAGGCGAGCAGGGCGATCGCGCCCAGCTCGTCCCGGAGCGCGACGTCGCCGAGGGCGTCGATCATCCGGGCGGCGTACGAGACCCGTAGCCGGGCGGTGGCCAGCGGTTCCCGGGCGACCGCGCAGGTGGCCAGTACGGTGCTGGCGGCGGCCTCGATTCCCCGGTACCCGCCCTGGCGCGCCCGGTCCATGGTCTTGCCGGCGTGCCTGGCCCCGGCCCGCCAGCGGCCGGCGAGCATCTCCGTCACCGCGAGTTCCAGCCGCAGCATCGCCTGCGGCGTGCCGGTGGCGCCGAGCCGTTCCAGTTCGGTGCTGAGCAGCGCGCTGGCCACGTCGAGCCGGCCGGCCAGCCGCTCCAGCACCGCGAGCTGTTCGACCGCCGCGTGCCGGTGTGGGCCGGGGACCGCGACGAGGTCGTGCAGCACCGTCCGCGCCTCGTCGAACTGGCCGGTCACCCCGAGCGCCTTGGCGAAGAGCAGTCGCAGCTCGGCCCGGCGCTCCGATCGGCCGGGGCCGTCCGGCAGCGCCGACAGCGCGACGCGCAGCCAGGCGGCGCTGGTGCTCGGCGCCGTACCCATGGTGGTCATCGCGGCGGTGGCGAGCACCCCGGCGGCGGCCTCGTCGCCCGGCTGGATCGCCTTGGCCAGGTGGTGGGCCCGGAGCGTCAGCGGGGCGCCGCCCTGTTCCAGGTGTGCCGCCGCCCGGCGGTGCGCGGCCAGCCGCCAGGCCGGACCGGCCAGCCAGTACGCCACCGCCCGCACCAGCGAGTGCCGGAAGTCCAGCTTCGCGCCGGCCTGGCGGAGCAGGTCGCGGGCGACCAGCGCGTCGAGTGCGGCGGTGGTGCGTCGCGGGTCGATTCCGGCCGCGGCGGCGACGGTGCCGATGTCGAGGCCCGGCCCGACCACGGCGGTGGCCTGGAGCACCAGGCGTTCGGTCGGACCGAGCCCGCGGATCTCGATCGCCATCGCGCCGTGCAGCGCGCTGGTCACCGGCTCGTCGGGAAAGTCGCCCCGGCGCAGCGCGCCGAGGACCTGCGTCGAGGTGCCGGCGAGCAGTTCCAGATAGAGCGGGTTGCCGCCGCTGACCTGGTGCAGCAGCCGGCGCCGGGACGCCGGCTCGGCCGGCAGCAACTGGTCGACGTCGGCGCCACTGAGCGGGGCGAGCCGGAGCCATTCGGGCAGCGGCGCCAGGTGGGCGAGTTCCTCGGCGAGTCTCGGCGGGCACTGCTCGGACCGGAACGCCAGCACCACCGTCAGCCGGGCGTCCGGCGGATGCCGCAGCAGATAGCCGAGAAACTCGACGGAGGCGTCGTCGGCCCACTGCACGTCGTCGAAGACCAGCAGCGCCCCGGTCGGCCGGGCGGCGGCGGTGACCAGGCTGCGCAACCGCCGGTGCCGCCGGTGCCGCTCGACCGCGGCGGTGGCCGGCCCCGGCCCGCCGGGGTCGCGCGGCGCGAGGGTGTCGAGCGACGCGTGCAGTTCGGCCAGATGATCGGGTACGCCGGCCAGCGCGTCCAGCAGCATCCCGTACGGGAGGGAGCGTTCGAACTCGGTCGCCCGGCCGAGCAGTACCCTGCGGCCCCGGCCGGCGGCCACCTTCGCCAGCTCGGCCACGAGACGGCTCTTGCCGATCCCCGGTTCGCCGTGCAGCACCAGGAACCGGGGCCGTGACCTGTCCTCGTCGAGCAGCGCGACCGTCCGGGCCAGCTCGGCACCGCGGCCGACCAGGGCGGCGACGGCGTGTGCCGCCGCCGGTCGTGGTGCGGCCGTCGGCTCCGACGGCGATGTGACCGGCACCTGCGTACCTCCAGGACATGGGCTGATCCTGGTCCGAGGTAACCGCGTAGACGGTCGTCCATGCCAGAGCGATCGGGCCGAACTATAAGCAGTCATCAGTCCATTGACACCGTAGCGCCGAGAACCTATGGCCGACCGCTCCCGGTACGCATCGGGGCACCGGTAACGTTTCCGCAGCTCAGCGCGGCCGGCCGGGTGACCGCCGGGATCGGCTGCCGGACGGGTGCTGCCGGTGCACGGCGCCCGGCCCGGTTGCGCGGTGTCGCGGATGGTGCCCGCTGCCGGGCACCACCTTCCCGCACTACGGGACGACGGGGTCCCGCAGGTAGGACCCGCCGCGACGGGAGGTCAGCGGCGGAATTTCGCCACCGCGCCCCGGGCCACCCGCATCCCGGCCACCCCGGGCAGCACCCTGGTCACCAGCCCTCGCCCACCCTGGCCGGTCATCCCGGGCATCCGCCGGTCGAGCATCTCCCGGATGCCCTTGCCGGTCATCCCGCCCATGCCGATGCCGGCCAGCCCACGCAGCTGCTTGGTGGCCATACCCTGCACACCCCTGGCCCGGTAGCCGAGCCCGTTCATCCGGTTCAGGATGCCCTGCACCACCTGGCCGGGCTTCTGCTGCTCACCGGCGAACGCGGTGACCACGATCAGTCCGCCGGTCAGGGCCGGAATCACCCACTGCAACACCCGCAACTGCCGCTGCCGCGCGGCGACGCCCGCCGGCGTGCCGTTCTCCGGCGCCGTCGTCGCCACCACCGGTGCCCCGCTGCTCTTCTCCAACTGCATGCCGAGCATCCGGCTGTAGCCTGTCGCTGCCAGTGCCGCCACCGTCAGCCCGGTCTTGACCACGCTCATCCGGCCCACCCCGGCCTGGACGAGCATCCGCGGACTCTCGGTGATCAGCTCACCTGCCGCACCTGCGACATGTGTGCCGATCGCCGCCGCGTTAACCGGCGTCCATTTGGCCCAGCCGGCCGAAGCCACCCCGAGCCGCTGGGTCGAGTCGTTCACCTTCGCCGCCGCGCCGTTGACCCCGATCGCCCCCATCAGCGAGCCGCCGAACCAGGCAGCCAGGCCGAGATCGTGCATCGAGCGCAGTACGGTATGCCGCTCCGACATATGCCAACCTCCGTCGTAGGAGATGCGCCGGGTACCCGCACCGGAGGCTTCCAATCCCGTAACCGGGGCGTTAGTCCAGCACCACGCCGTCGTCGGGTACGCCCAGGTCCTGGATCCGGTAGTCGATGCCGTGCAGCGGCAGGTTCCGGACGAAGAACACCCGCGACGGCAGCCCGCTGGACCGCCGGGCCCCCTGGGTGATCCCGGTGCCGGTGAAGCAGAGCCAACTGATTCCCAGCACCTCCCGGATGAAGTAGTCCGGGCCCCACGGGGTGTACCTGCGCTCCCGGGTGGTGCAGCTCGAATACCACGCCTGCTGGTCGCCGGAGTAGTAGTTGCGGGGCGGTAGGCCGAGCAGGGTGCGTTCCTCGTCGGTCGCCTCGAAGCACCCGGCCCGGGTCGGGTCGGAGAGGATCCGGAACGCCGCCTTCCAGGTCGCCGGCAGCAGGTCCATCTTGCGGCGGTTCAGCTCGTCCAGCTCCAGGGTGAGGGCCAACCAGGGACCGTTGGAGTTGGCGACGTGCTCGAAGGCGTCCCCGATCCAGAGATTGGCGAGGATCTGGCGAAGGGTTCGGTGCCGTTGCTCCTCGTAGTCGCCGACGAAGACGTACTTGCGGCTCTCCAGTCCGAGCCGTCCGGCCGGATCGAAGCCGTCCCGGGGTACCAGCCGGACGGCCCGCTCGACAGGCGTCCGCTCCTCGTACCGGCGCAGCAGTTCGTCGGGTGGCAGCGCCAGCCGATGCCGCAGCGTGCTGCCGAGCCGCTCGGCGACCTGCCGCAGGCCGCCGGTGGCGGTGACCGGGACGGCCTGCTCGAACGGCAACCCGTGTGCCGGCCCGGCCGCCGTCGCCGTCCCGTCCAGCAGGATCGGCACGACCAGTTGCCGGCCGTCCTCGCCACCCGCCGGCTCGACCACCCCGGCTGGTCCCGCCGACGGCTGGTAGGCACCGTCGGTGCCGCCGGAGACCAGCACCAGGGTGACCGACGCCCGGCGGCGTGCGGCGGAGAGCCGACTGTCCCGGTCACCGCCACCGACGGTCTGCGACTGGTCACCGGGTGGCAGGCTCCGGTGGTCGAGAAAGACCCGGAAGGGCGGACTGAGCAGGTCGTACAGTTCCTCCGCGGCGGCGCGGTCCGCAGGCGCGTACGCGATGAAGAAGTCCCAACGGTCCTCTTGGGTCATTCCCCTGCTCCCTCTACACGGCCTCGTCGCCGATCGGGATCGCACCGACGCCTCATCCAAGCAGTCCACCCGGCGTCCGTCGATGTGCACCACCGGCACGTTGGTCGCCGGTCTGCCGACTTTCGCGGCCGGCCCGGAGCCGTTCGTCGGGATCGGTCCAGCCAGCCCGGCTCGCCGGCCGGCGAACCTCGCCGGGCCCGCAACGGTCGACGGGGCACGACCGGGCGCGGGCGGTACGCCGGTTCTCAGCCGGTCGACCCGGCCCGCCAACTCTGCGCGTCGATCCGGTACAGCAGGCTGTGCCGCCCGGTCCCGTCGGCCCGCGAGCCAGCCCGCACCCCGCCGATCTTCTCCACGGCCCGCTGGGAGCGGAGGTTCTCCGGCCCGACCAGGAAGACGACGCTCTCCACCGCGGTGAAGGCGTGCGCCAGCATCAGCCACTTCAGCTCCCGGTTGGCTCCGCCGCCCCAGTGCGACCGGGCGAGGAAGGTCCAACCGATCTCGACCTCGCTCCGCTCCTCGTCGTAGCCGTGGTAGCGCGACGAACCGATGATCCGCCCGGCGCGCCGGTCGACGACGGCCAGCGCGCCCGCGGAGTCCAGCGCGGACCGGAAGAAGACCCGGAACACCTCCTCCCGATACCGGTCGGGCTCCGGATGCTGCACCCAGAGCAGCGGATCGGCGGCGACGGCGTAGAGGTCCGCGAAGTCCTCCGCCCGCAGCGGCCGGACGTCGAGTGACTCACCGGTCAGCCGCGGTTGGCGGTCGAAAGGCATCCTGGACCTCCGGCTTCCGATCAGCGACCCAGTTCCGGTCGGGGCGAACCCGGGTTCGCTCCGACCGGACCATAGCGCCGGGCGGCCCGGTCTGGAGGGCGGAACCGATCCGGGCCAGTTCCGGCCGGTCGACGGGGGTGGCGCGGTAGCCTCCTGACCGGGCGGCGGGATGTCGCCCCGCTGTGCCACACTCCGAGGCTGCGCCTGCACAGCAGGTGGTGAAAACGCCGGCCGCGCCACGCCGGAATCCGAAGAAACACGCCGGAAACCCCCGAAGAAAAAGGAAACTGCCATGCAGCTCGATGTGCTCCAGTCCCAGCGTCAGTTCCACGTCCGGCAGCGGGTCCGGTTCATGGTCAACCAGTACGAGGTGCACGCGGTCAACCCGGACGGCTCCGAGGGTGAACTGCTGGCCTTCGCCCAGCAGAAGCGGCTCGCCTTCAAGGAGCAGGTGACGCTCTACGCGGATGACTCCAAGCAGCAGCCGGTGCTCGGCTTCAAGGCCCGCCAGGTGATGGACCTCGGCGCGACGTACGACGTGACCGACGCCGCCGGTACTCCGATCGGGCTGTTCCGCAAGGACTTCAAGTCGTCGCTGCTGCGCTCCACCTGGCATGTCGAGCAGCCCGGTCTCGGGCAGGCCATCGGTCAGGAGCGCAGCCTGCCGGTCGCGCTGCTGCGCCGGTTCGTCGACTCGCTCTCGTGGCTTCCCTACCACTTCGACTTCACCATCGACGGTCAGCCCGCGTTCTCGGTGGTGAAGAAGTGGGGCCTGCGCGACCGGTACGTCGTCGACGTCCACCTGCCGCAGCTCGACCGCCGGCTGGTCATCGCGATGGCGGTCGGCCTGGACGCGTTGCAGAGCCGCTGACCCGGAAGCCGACCGGGCCGGAGTGCCGGTGGGGCCGGGAGTCGACGTACCGGCCCCACCGGAACAGGCGCGTCCCGTGCGGGTCAGCGTCGGTGGGGACCGTCGTCGTCCGCCGGACCCGGATCGCGGGAAACTCCGACCGGAATTGCTGGACGCTCCGATCGGCCCTGGTCAGCGGCGTGCTGCCAGCGGGGCAGCGTCCGGCACCGGGCCGGAACGGCACCGCCGGGCCGGTACCCGGCTGGCGCGTCACCCCGTCCAGGGGGCAGCATGGCGGGCGTGTCTCAGCCTCCACAACTTGCCGCCGTGCAGGGCCGCGCCCGGGCGCTCCGCGACGGCGGTGACGATCCGGGCGCCAGACGGCTGCTCGCACAGGCACTCGACGCGGCCCGGCCGGCGTACGGCAAGGACCATCCGGAGGTGCTCGGCACGGTCGGGCTGCTGGCACAGTGGCACCGCGAGGCCGACGACCCGGCGGCAGCCCGGCGGCTGCTCGAAGAGGCGATCGTCGACGGTCAGCGCCGGTGGGGCGACGCCGATCCGCTGATGCTGTCGCTCACCTTCGAACTCGGCGCCGTCGCCGAGGAACTGGGCAACCGGCACGAGGCGCGGCGCAACTTCGGCCGGATCGCCTCGCTCGGGGCGGGTGTGCTCGGGGAGGACCACTGGCAGGTCCGGGCGGCCCGGGACTACCTCGGCGAGGCACCCGGGGGCGCTGCCCCGGAACCGGTCGGGCCGCTGTCGGCACCGCCCGCACCACTGTCGGCACCGCCCGCACCACTGTCGGCACCGCTCGCCGGGCCGCCGATGGTCTCGGCGCCACCCGTCACGCCGCCGCTGTCCGCACCGCCGGCCCGACCGGCCGGGGACGGGCTGTTCCGGTCGGCCGCCACCGCACCGGCGTACGGGCCGGCAACCGAACCGGCACCGGCCCGCCCGGTCGAGCCGCAGACCTCGCCGTACGCCCCGAGCGCCGCCGGGCCGACGTCGTCGACGTACCCGCCGTACTCGGCGCAGTCGGTCGCGCAGCTCGAGTCGTACCCGGTGATCGCACCGACCCCGGCCCCCGTGCCGCCGGCGCCGGCCCCCGAGCCGAGCCGGGGCCGCGGCTCGACGGTGGCCGCCGCGGTCGCCGCCGCGGCGGCGGTGGTCGCCGCGATCGTGGTGGTGGTCGCCGTGGTGGTGGACAAGAGCGGGTCGACGGAGCAGGGGCCGACCGACGAGCGCGGCGAGCCGGTCGTCGCCGGTGAGCCGCCGACCGACGTGAAGCTGGTCGACGAAGGCTCGGCGATCACCATCAGCTGGACCGATCCGAGCGGCGGGACGGTGCCGTTCGTCGTCGCGGGCGGCCGGGCGGGCCAGCAGACCAAGCCGATGACTACGGTCGGTGCCGGCGAGACCACGTTCAAGGTGAACGCGTTGAACCCCAAGCTCGATTACTGCTTCTCGGTGCTCGCCGTCTATTCGACCAACGAATTCGCCCCGTCGGATCTTGCCTGCACGAAGCGGGACGGCGCCGGGGCCACGCCACGCTGATCACAATTCGACAACCGTTCCTACCGCATCGACCTGCGGAGACGGTGATGGACACCGGAGCTCATCCACAATTCGCGCCGCGTCTGTCCACAACGGCACGTTGCGGGTACCCGCGGCCAAAGCCCGGGCCCTTATGATGGCACGCGGTTTCGGGAAAGATTCGCTGACGACGGCGGTCGGACACGACCGCCCACGGGGTGGGGAGGCGGCCGGCTGTGGTCACCACAGGCAACGGCTTGACAGGCAGTGACGGGACCGGCGGGATCGAACCCGCCGGTGTGGCGCCGGGTGCGCCCCCGGTCCGTCGCCGGTCCCGGCTCCGGGGTGGACTGGTCACCGTCGCCACGGTGGCGGCGCTGGCCGCCGCTATGGGTCTGACCGTGCTCGGCCTGGGTGCCGCCGACAACGCCGTGGCCAGCTACGACGCCAGTTCCTGGCTGTGGAGCATGACCAAGAGCGAGATGGCCCGGGTCAACGGGGTGACCGGCCGGGTCGACACCCGGGTGCAGATCCCGCAGGGCCGCAACCACCAGATGCAGGTCGTGCAGACCGACCGGCTGCTGATCCTGCGCGACCTGAACACCGGCCAGATCAGCTCGCTCGACCTGGCCACGCTCCAGATCATGGCGACCACCAAGACCACCGCCGGGCTCGGGGTCAACGTGGCCCTGCACGAGGACGCGGCGTTCGTCGTCGACGCCGTGCAGGGAATCGTGCGCCAGCTCGACCCCCGCACGCTGACCCCGGTGGGCCAGCAGATCAACTATCCGCCGGGCATCACCGGCGGCCAGTTCGACGGGACCGGGCGGCTCTGGATCGCCGTACCGAGCGAGGGAACCGTCTCCGCCATCACCGCCGCCAAACTTCCGGAGTCCGACAGCGGCGGCGCGGGCGGCGGCGTCAACCCGGAGCAGATCTTCAGCGAGGCGGTCGCCGACCCGAGCCACGACCTGAAGCTCTCCACCCTGGACGACGGCGTGGCGGTGCTGGACCGGACCACCAGCACGCTCACCACGCTGCGTGGCAAGGACAAGCTGCCGGTCAAGCTGCCGCTCACCGGTCCGGGTGACCTGCCGCCCCGGACCACCGGCCTCCGGGTGCCGGTGACCGTGCTCGACGACCGCAACATCGTGGTGGCCGACAACGGCGCCGTCGGGCAGCAGTTCAGGGTGCCCGGCGCCGGCACCCAGCTCAGTCCCGCCGTCGCCTGGGCGGACCGGTTCTACTGCGCCGACGAGGACACCGGCACGGTCTACTCGTTCGACTCCGCCGGAAAGCTGCTGGAGAAGATCGAGATCCCGGGTGCCAACGGCCCGCTGGAGTTGGAGGTCCGGGAGAACCACCTCTTCATCAACGCGCCGAACTCGGCCGTCGCACGGGTCATTGACGACCAGCACCGGGTCAAGGACGTCAACAAGTACGCCAACGACATCCTCGGCGGGGACCCGCCGCCGAACCCGCCGCCACCCCCGCCGCCGCCGAAGCCGGTGATCAGCAAGCCGAGCGCCCCGAAGTCGGTTACCGCCGCCGCCGGCAACGCCCAGGCCCGGGTGAGCTGGCGACCGGCCGCCGCCAACGGTGCCGCCATCACCCGCTACGTGGTGCAGGGCGCCGGTCGGACCTTCGAGGTGGGTGCCAACCAGCGCTCGCTGGAGGTGACCGGCCTGACCAACGGCGAGACCTACCAGTTCGCGGTGCACGCGGTGAACGCCAAGGGCGCCGGTCCGGCCAAGAAGAGCAACCCGGTCGTGCCGACCTCGGAGGTGCCGGATCCGCCGGCCAGCGTCACCGCCGAGGAACGCCCGGACGGCACCGTGGTGGTCAGGTGGCCGGCCGCCAACGGTCAGGGCTACAAAATCAAGAAGTACGCCGTTACCGCGATCTCGGCCGGCGCCAACGCACCGGTCGGCGAGTCGACCAAGACCGAACTGGTGATCCCGGCCGGCGAACTCGACTACGGCAACCAGTACGCGTTCACCGTCGTCTCGATCAACGAGAAGGGCGCCGGTTCGGTCGCCTCACCGGCCAGCAACAGCGTCGTACCGTTCAGCACCCCGGCCGCGCCGGTCAACCTCCAGGCGAAGACGGTCGCCGGCTCACGCGGCACCGTCTCGATGACCTGGAGCCCGCCGGCGGACAACGGTCGCCCGATCACGAAATACGTCGTCGAGGCGGGCGGCAAGAAGAGTGAGGTCACCGACACCCAGGCCACCGTGGGAGGACTGGGTGACGGGGCGAGCGTCACCGTCCGGGTGCAGGCGGTCAACGAGGCCGGCCCCGGCACCGCCGCCACCGACACCGCCAGGACGGTCGCGGCGCCCCGGGTCACCATCACCGGCACCACCGCGGACGTCACCTCGGTCACGGTCAACTTCACCGTGGAGGACGGCGGCGGCCAGGCGGCCTGTTCGGTGACGCCGGCCGGGCGGGCCAAGGTCAACGGCAACTGCTCCAGCATCCGGGTCACCGGGCTGACCCCCGGCACCAGCTACAGCTTCACCGTGACGGCGACCAACGCGGCCGGCAACGGCACCGACAAGGTCAGCAAGGCGACCGCCGCCGTCTACGGCGTCGCCACCTGCAAGAACGGCTCCTCCGGTGACCAGCGGACGTACTGCAACTCCGACGGTCCGGGCCGCAACGGCAACGAGATCTTCTCGGTGACCCAGCAGGACGACGACCGCCAGGTCGGCTGGGCGAAGCCGGGCACCCGGATCAAGTCGCTCTGCAAGAAGTCCGGTGAAGAGGTCTACGCCTACGTCTACAACGACGACAAGCGCAGCACCTGGTGGGTCCGGATCGAGTGGGACGGTGGCAAGCCGTACATCCCGTTCGCCTGGCTCAACCTCGAGGGGGGCGACAATATCAACGTCCTGCCGACCTGCTGACCGCGTCACCCGGTAACGGGAGCACTCCGGTAACAAGGAGCACCACGACCGTGAACAACCACGAGCCGCTTACCCCGCACCATGTGCAGGGCTTCGCCAACCTGGCCGCCCGGATAGCCGACAACATCAGTTCGGTGGTGCTGGGTAAGCCGCACGTGGTCCGGCTGGCGCTCACCGCGCTCTTCGCCCAGGGGCACGTCCTGCTCGAGGACGTGCCCGGGGTGGGCAAGACCACCCTGGCCCGGGCGATCGCGGCGACCGTACACGGCCAGTGGCGGCGCATCCAGTTCACCCCGGACCTGCTCCCCGCCGACGTCTCCGGGGTGACCATCTTCAACCAGGCGAGCCGGGGCTTCGAGTTCCACCCCGGCCCGGTCTTCGCCAACATCGTCATCGCGGACGAGATCAACCGGGCCTCCCCGAAGACCCAGTCGGCGCTGCTGGAGGTGATGGAGGAACGCAACGTCACCGTGGACGGGGTCCGGCACCCTGTCCCCCGGCCGTTCCTGGTGGTCGCCACCCAGAACCCGGTCGAGATGGACGGCACCTACCGGCTGCCCGAGGCGCAACTCGACCGGTTCCTGGTGAAGCTCTCCATCGGCTACCCCGACGAGGCCGTCGAGATCGAGGTGCTCCGGGGCGCCCCGATGCGCTCCCCCGAGGCGCTGGAGCCGGTCACCGACACCGCCACCGTCGGGGAGATGGTCCGGATGGCCCAGCGGGTGCACATCGCCGACCCGCTCTACGCGTACGCGGTCCGGCTCGCCGCGGCGACCCGCAACCACCCGCAGGTCCGGGTCGGGGTCAGCCCCCGGGGCGTGATCGCGCTGACCCGGGCGGCCTGCGCGTACGCCCTGATCGACGGGCGCGGCTGGATCCTCCCCGAAGACCTCAAGATCCTCGCCGAGCCGGTCTTCGCGCACCGGATCCTGCTCTCCCCCGACGCCCAGGTCCGGGGCGTCACCGCGACCGAGGTGCTGCACGAGGCGATCGCGTCCGTGCCGGTGCCGCTCCCCTCGGGGCAACTCGCCCCGGCCGGCACCTGATCCCGGCACCATGACCGTCACCTCCCGCGGCATCGGCCTCCTCGTCGGCGCCGCCGTCCTCCTCGTCGCCGGTTTCCGGTTCGGCTATCCCGAACTCGCCCTGCTCGGCACCACCGCCGCCATCGCGGTCGGCTGCGCCGCCGGCAACGCCACCTGGCGACCCCGGCTCGACGTGACCCGGGTGGCCGACCCGGACCGGGTGGGCCGGGGCGAGCCGGCGAGCATGACCCTGACGGTGCGCAACAGCGCCCGGCTCCGCTCGGCCAACCTGATCGCCGAGGACCGTTGCGGCAACCGTGCGGTGCCGGTGCCGCTGCTCCGGCTGCGTCCCGGCCGGGACACCACGGTCAGCTACCCGGTCCCGACCACCCGGCGCGGGGTGATCGCCGTCGGCCCGCTGCGGGTCACCGGGCGGGACGCGCTCGGCCTGATCACCGTCGCCCGCTCGCACGGCGAGACCGCGCAGGTCTGGGTGCATCCCCGGATCCACCCGCTGGCGGCGGTGCCGGCCGGGATCGCCCGGAGCATGGACGGGCGGATCGACAAGGTACCGCAGGGGTCGATCACCTTCGACTCGCTCCGGGAGTACGTCGTCGGCGACGAACTGCGCCGGGTGCACTGGCGGAGCAGCGCCAAGGTCGGCGAGTTGATGGTCAAGGAGCAGTTGGACACCAGCCTGCCCCGGATCGTCGTACTGCTGGACAACCGGGCCGGTGCCCATCCGGGGCGGGTCGACGGGATCGCCGAGACCTTCGAGTCCGCCTGCGAGGCGGCCGCCTCGGTGGTGGTCGCCGCCCGCCGGGAGGACCTGCCCGTGACGCTGCTGCTGGTGGCCGACTCCGACGGCTCCGGGGAGTTCCTGGACCGGCTCGCCGCCGCCGACCTGGTGCGGGGGCCGCAGGGCGTCGAGGGTGACCCGCTGCGCACCACGACACTGCGGCTGCGGCAGGAGAAGCTCGGCGACACCCTGGTCTTCCTCACCGGTCCGGGCGCCGCCGCCGACCTCGGCTACGTCGGCGCGCTCCGCCCGGCGTACCCGTCGGTGGTGGCCGGGGTCTTCGGAGCCGGCGGGCAGATCCCGGCAGGCAGCGCCGGACTGGTCGTGATCGACGCGGCCGACGGGGCGGAGTTCGCGGCCGAGTGGGACGGGGTCCGCCGGTGGTGAAGTTCCTCCGGACGCTGCCGGTGCCGCTGGCCCTGGTGGCGATGATCGGCCTGGCCGGTGCCGTCCTCGGCGGGGTGTACGCCGATTCGCTGCTCAGCCGGCTCGTTCTCGGCGCGGCGGTCGGCTCGGTCGGGGTCAGCCTGGCCGCCCGCCGACTGCCGTCCTGGCTGGTCGCCCCGCTCTCGGTGCTGGTCCTGCTCGGCTACACCGCAGCCGCGCTCCGGTTCACCGCGCAGCGGGCCGACCTGCCCGGCTCGCTCGGCGAGGTGGCGGCCGATGCCGCCCGCAACGGCATCCCCCGGCTGCTCACCGCGCTGATCCCGGTCGAGCCGATGCCGGACACCGTGATCGTGCCGCTGGTCGCGGCCTGGCTCGCCGGGCTGGCCGGTGCCGAGGTCGGGATCCGGGCCGACCGGGTCCTGCTCGGCCTCACCGCCCCCGCCGCCCTGTACGCGGGCGCGCTCTACGTCGTCGGCCCGAACGCCGATTCGACGCCGTGGCTGACGGTCGCGTTCGCCGCAGCCGGCGCGGTGGCGCTGGCTGCCGGTGGGCGGCCGGCTCCACCGGAGCGCGGCGGCGGCCCCGATCCGGCCGGCGACCCGGGTCCGGGGGTCCGGGCCGCGCTGCGGGCCCGCACCCTGGCCAGTACCGCGCTGGGTCTGGTGCTGGTGCTCGGCCTCGCCGTGCTGGTGGCGCCCGTGGTGGCCCGGCAGGTCGACGCCACCCCGGTCGACCCGCGCCGGTACGTGCAACCGCCCCAGGTGGACAGCCTCGACGAGAATCCGCTGATCCGGATCTCCGGCTGGGCGCTGAACCCCGACCAGAAGCTGCTCGACGTGGCGACCGTCGGAGCGGGTGGGCCGGCAACCGCCGGGCAGCCGACCGGCACCGCCGCGCCCACCCCGGGCGGCGACGGCGCGGAGCCGGCCGTCGAGGAGGAGGAAGGTCCGCCACTCGGCCGGCGGATCCGGCTCGCGGTGTTGGGTGACTACGACGGGGTGACCTGGCGGGTCGGCGCGACGTACCGGAACGCGGGGCGGGTACTGCCCGAGCCGGAGCCGCTGCCCGACGCCCGGGTGCAGCAGGTGGTGCAACAGATCACCGTCGACAGCCTGACCGGGAAGCTGCTGCCGGCGGTACCCACCCCGCGTGAGGTCACCGGTGCCCGGGTGGCGTACGACGAGGAGAGCGGGACGCTGATCCGGCCGGAGGGGCTGACTGCGGGCCTGACCTACTCGGTCACCTCCCGGCAGGAGCGACCCGACTACAGCCTGCTGCCCTCGGCGAGCGTGCCGGCCGGCGACGCGGTCGCCCGGTTCCTCAGGGTCGAGCCGGGCGCACCGGAGCAGATGCAGCAGCTCGCCGCCCAGATCGCCGAGGAGAACGGCGCGCCGTTCGCCCGGGCCGACGCGATCGAGACGTTCCTCGCCGAGCACTACCGGGTGGTCGCCGACGCGCCCAGCGGGCACGCCTATCCGAACCTGAACTTCTTCCTCTTCGGCCCGAGCAACGGTGGCGGACAGCGGGGCACCTCGGAGCAGTTCGCCGCCGCGTTCGCCGTACTCGGCCGGATGACGGGGCTGCCCACCCGGGTGGTGGTCGGCTTCCAGTCGCCGACCGGCACCGGTCCGGTACGCGGCGCGGACGCGCTCGCCTGGCCGGAGGTGCTCTTCGAGGGTCTCGGCTGGGTGGCGTTCGACCCGCTGCCGAAGCCGAACACCCGGCCCAAGCCGGTCGAGCAGGACTTCAAGCCGGAGCCGGAGGATCCGACGCCGCCGCCGGACGAGGCGTCGCAGAGCCCGGCGGCCACGCCGAGCGGCACGCCGGACCCGCAGGCCGGCCCGGGCCGGGGCGGCGGCCTCGGCACCCCCGTGCTGGTCGGCGGCGGTGCCGGTGGGTTCCTGCTCCTGCTCGCCGGGCTGGCCACCCTGATCGTCGGTCTGCGTCGGGGTCTGCGTCGCCGCCGGCTCGCCGAGGGGCCGCCCGCGCAGCGGATCGCCGGAGCCTGGCGGGAGGTGACCGACGCGCTGCGCCTGGCCGGGCGGCCGGTGCCGGAGCATCTGGCGGCGACCGAGGTCGCCGCGCACGCCCGGTCCAGCCTGCCCGGTGCGCCGGGGCCGGAGCCAGGCCCGGGCCCGGAGCTCGGCAGCGGACCGGAGCAGCCGGGCCGACCGGGCCCGCTCCGCCCGGCGACACCTCCGGTCGACGACCTGGCCGCGCTGGTCAACCTGGCCGCGTTCGCGCCCGGCAACGCCACCGACGACCAGGCCCGGCGGGCCGGCGAGCTGGCGGTGGCGTACGCGGCCGAACTCCGCGCCGGCCGGCCGTGGTGGCGCCGGGTGATCTGGTCGCTGCACCCCGGCCCGCTGCGCTGGCGTCGCTGACCGCCAGTCGCTGACCGCGACTCGGCGACGAGGTCGGCAGGGCGCACCCGGTGCCGGCCGGCCACCCGGCTCTGCTCAGGCCGGGGGCAGGGACGCCGGGCCGAGCTGGGCGATCAGCGTGGTCAGCGCGGCGGCGCCGCCGGCCGTCACCTCCGGGGTGGGGAGCAGGGCCAGCACCGGAACGTCCACTCCGGCCGCCGCGTACCGCTCGATCCGTGCCCGGCACACCTCCGGGCTGCCGTGCACGACCAGCGCGTCGACCAGCTCGTCCGGGACCAGCTCGGCGGCACCCCGGCGGTCACCGGCCGCCCAGGCCCGCCACATCGGAGCGAGCACCGGCTCCCGGCCGAGCCAGCGGTGGAACTCCGCGTACGCCG
This sequence comes from Plantactinospora veratri, assembly GCF_036421995.1. Taxonomy (NCBI): domain Bacteria; kingdom Bacillati; phylum Actinomycetota; class Actinomycetes; order Micromonosporales; family Micromonosporaceae; genus Plantactinospora; species Plantactinospora veratri. The sequence continues at coordinate 9,637 of NZ_JAZGQL010000012.1, read as the reverse complement.
GAACGGTCAGGTAGGTGGCGATCAGCCGGCGGGCGGAGGTACGGACGTATCCGGCGTCCTCGGTCGGACAGACGAAGATCCGGGCGGCCACCTCGAAGCCGGGGCGGCGCTCCCCCAACGCCGCGAGCACCTTCGGCACGTCGTCGTCGGCGAGCCAGTTCAGAATCGTCCCGTCCGCCTCGGCGCCCGCCAGCCGCAGCATCCGGGGGCGCAGCGCCGCCAGCAGGATCGGCGGCGGTACGGCCGGCGGACGCTCCAGCCGGAACCGCCGTACGGTGAAGGTGTCGTAGCCCTCGTCGACGGTCTCCCCGCGCAGTGCAGCCCGCAGGAAACGCAGTACGTCCCGGCTGCGCCGGTACGGGTCCGCGAACCGTGTCGCGTTCCAGTCCTGCACCAGCACCGGTGACGACGCGCCGATCCCGAGCGAGAACCGCCCGGGGGCGGCCTCGGCCAACGCCGCCGCGCTCATCGCCAGCAGCCCGGGCCCCCGGGTGAAGACCGGAGCGACGGCGGTGCCCAACCGCAGCGACGGCTGCCAGGCGGCGGCGAGCGCCAGCGGGGTGAAGGCGTCGCTGCCGGCCACCTCGGCGGACCACAGGTCGGTGAAACCCGCCTCGGCGAGCGCGGCGTAGATCGCGTCGTGCCCGTCGAGCGGCACGCCGCCCAGCGGCACGGTCATTCCCCAACGTGTGGTCATCGGTCGATGGTGCCCGCTCCCCCGGGCCCGGGCAACAGAGTGGTGCCGTTCTTGTAGCCTCGGCCGGGTGACCTTCTCCATCGTGGCGCGATCCGACGACGGCCGGCTGCACGGTGTCGCGGTCGCGAGCAAGTTCCTCGGGGTCGGCGCCCTGGTGCCGGCCGCCGAGGCCGAGGTGGGTGCGCTGGCCACCCAGGCGTACGCCAACCTGGCCTACCGGCCGCAGGGGCTGGCGTTCCTGCGTACCGGTCTGGCTGCGGCCGACGCGCTGGCCGGGCTGGTCGCCGCCGATCCCGGCCGTCCGCAGCGGCAGCTCGGGATCGTCGACGCGGAGGGTACCGCCGCCACCTACACCGGGTCGGGTTGCCACGACTGGGCCGGTGGTCAGGCCGGTGCCGGCTGGGCGGTGCAGGGCAACATCCTGGTCGGGCCGCAGGTCGTCGACGAGATGCGGGACGCCTGGCTGGGCGGTGCCGACCGGCGCTTCCCGGACCGGCTGCTCGGCGCGCTCCGGGCCGGTGACCTGGCCGGTGGCGACCGGCGTGGCCGGCAGAGCGCCGCCCTGCTGGTGGTCGGCCGCGGCGGCGGGTACGGCGGCGGCAGCGACGTCGTGGTGGACCTGCGGGTGGACGACCACCCCGATCCGGTGGCCGAGCTGGCGCGGCTGTTGGACGTGCACCGGCTGCTCTTCGAGCGCCCCGATCCGCAAACGCTGCTCGACCTGACCGGTGACCTCGCCGACGAGGTGTCGGGGCTGCTCGCCGGGGTCGGCCATCCGGGCGACGGTGCGACGCTGGAGGATCGGCTCGCCGCCTGGGCCGGCGTGGAGAACCTGGAGGAACGGATGGTGCCGGCCAAGATCGACCCTGTGGTCCTCGCTCACCTGCGCGCGCAGTCCTGACCGGGCCGGTCCCGGAGGTCAACTGAAGGAGGGCCAGCGCACCCCGCGCCGGTCGAGGTCGGTCCGCTCCGCGGCGGTCAGCGGCCGCCGGCCGGTGGCCTTGGCGACCAGGGTCGGCCGGTCCCAGCGATGCTCCTCGGCGAGGCCGGCGGCCGCCGGGCCGGCCGCCCGGATCAGCAGCCCGGCGATCAGCTCGCCGGCCGGTTCGGTCAGCCACGGCTCCCGGTCCAGGGCGGCGGCCAGGTCGAGCCCGTGCACCCCCAGCTCGACCACCCGGGTCACCAGGAACTCCTCCAGGGTCATCGGGTCGCCGTGCCGGGTCCGGACAAGCCGGCCGGGCGGGGCCGCGAGGCTCGCCGCGTACCCGGCCCGCCAGCTCCGGGCGAATTCCTCGGCGAGGTCCCGGCCGAAGCCGGCGCCGTGCCGGCGGGCCGTGTCGACCCGGGCCGTGTCGGTCGCGGGGGCGAACTTCGCCGGCCCGAAGTAGGCGGCGGCGTCGACCTCGGCACGGGCTGGTGCCGGCTCGGCCAGCATCCCGACCACCCGACCGGCGCCGAGACTCACGTGTGCGACCAGTTCCCGGACGTTCCACGGTGCACAGCGGGTCGGTCGGGCGATCTCGGACTCGGTCAGCCCGGCCAGCACTCCGGCGAGCTGGACGGCCTCGCCCCGGAACACCTCGATCACCCGCACGCCGCCAGGTTAGTCGTCCGGTCCGGTGGCGCCTCGACCGGTGTGCCGGGGCACCACCCGGTGCAGGGTGACCAGTACCAGGGCCGTCACCAGGGCGGCCGTGCCGGCGATCCCGGCCGCGCTGCCGCCGTACGCGATCATGAGCTGGCGTCGGTCGAACTCGGGGATCGGCGTCGAGCGCACCCCGTCGGTCCAGCCGAGGGCGAGCGCGGCGACCAGCAGCAGGGCCAGGCCGACGACGGCGAGTACCGCGGTGACCCGGCGGTTGCCGTCGGCCGCCGAGACCTGCGCGGTCTCGCGCTGGGTCAGCAGCAGCACCAGGCTGGCCGCCGATGCCCAGGCGCCGACCACCAGCAGCGCGGCCACGGCGTCGCTGGGCCGGTGCCAGCCGGCCGACAGGGTGGCGACCCCGGCGGCGGCGGAGTAGCCGGCGCCGACCAGCGCGCCCCAGCCACGGACCCGGGGCGGCAGCACCATGACCAGCGCGATGGCGACCGAGGCGGCGACGGCGGTGTGTCCACTGGGCAGGCTGTTGCCGGCCGCCTCCCGGGCCTCGTCGACGTTGAAGTCGGGCCGCTCGATGAAGTACTTCAGGGCCTGGGTGGTGACGTTGGCGCCCACGATCAGCACGACCGTCACCACCGCCAGGGTGATCCGGACCCGGATCAGCGCGATGAAGCCGATGACGGCGGTGGCGACCAGCAGGGAGAGCAGGGAGACCGCGTTCAGCACGCCGCCGACGATCCCCTCGATCCGGTGTTGCCCGATCGAGTTGCCGGTCAGCGCGATCGTGTCCAGCAGTTGACCGTGTTCGGTGCCGACGGCGAACCGCCAGACCACGACGAACGCGAGTATCTGTAGTGCGGTCAACAGGATCAACCAGGACGCTGTCAGGATGCCGCTTCGGCCACGCACGCTCGACACCGTATCGGACGCTCCCGGCATAGCCGACACCGCACTCGACCGATGGGCGACGAAGGGGCGGGAAGCAAGAAGCGGGAGGGGCCGCCACGGGGGAAGCGGCCCCTCCCACTGAGGCCAGGATACTCCGTCTCGCCGCACGGGGCACCCCGGACTGACTGGAAACTCAGTGCCTTTCCCGCGCCGTGACACGAAAATCTCCGCCACGACGCCCGGCATGGGCGAAGTTGGTCCACCCGGACAGGCAAGGGCGGGCGGCACCCTCTGGTGCCGCCCGCCCTCAGGGCGGTGGTGGTCGCCCCTGTGCTGTCCGGAGTGGAACGGGAGTGGCGGGCCGGCCGGATCGCTGCGTTGGCCAATCCGGCCGGGCCCGCCACCGTTGGCCTGACCGTGGGAATCAGGCCCGTCTGGTGACCGGGATCAGCCGATCAGCCGGTCGTAGTCGTGCAGTGCCATCGCCACGTCGATCTGCGCCCAGAACCGGTGGTACGTGAACGTCGGCACCGGGCCGCCGTTCAGGTACGACTCCACCTTGGGCCAGTCCGGGTCGTCCTGGAGGAACGAACGGATGCTCAGGAACGTGGAGTTCTGGTTGATCGGGTCGCCGTTCGGCATGGTGCCGCTGAAGCCCGGCGGGATGTAGAGACCCTGACCGGTGCTGGAGTTGTACTGGTCGTCGAAGCGGTTGTAGTCCGCCTTGGTCTCCGTCACCGCGACGCCCTTGTCGGTCTTGTGCTGAAGCACGGCGTCGAGCAGGGCCTTGGCGGTGTTCTTGGCCGCCGCGTGGTTGGCCTTGGCACCGTAGTAGATCAGCGTACGGGCGTAGGCACCCGCGACACCGACGTCCTGGGTGTGGTCGACCACCGAGACCCGCAGGTTGCTGTTGTTCACCGAGGTGGTGCCGGCGGTCCAGCTGCCACCGGGCTGACCGCTCCAGCTCAGCGTCGACGGGATCTGGTAGTTGGCGCCGTTCACCGTGGTGTTGGCGATCGCCCAGTTGACCCACTTGTCGAGCAGCGCCTTGGCCCGGGCGTCACCACTCTCGTGGTAGTACTCCGCGACCCGCTCCATGCTCCACGCCTGGAAGCCGAACCACTGGTTCGACGGCGGGTCGTGGTAGACCGGCTTGACGTCGTACACCATGCCGTAGAAGGTCGGCACGCCGGCCGGGCGGGCGCTGTAGTCGCCGTTCCAGCTGTTGGTCGCGCCACCGGCGATGGCACCGTCGGCCGACTGGAGCCAGGTGTAGAAGTCGATCTGCCGGGTGAGGCTGGTGGCCCAGTCGGTCCGCGCGGTCGGCGACCGCGGGGTCAGCTCGGACACCGTGGAGAGGGCGTACGCGGCGAACGGGTTCTGGTAGCCGCCGTGGTTGTGGCTGGAACCGATCCGCCACGACCAGCTGCTGCTGCCGCCCTGCGAGCCGCCCCAGGCGTAGTACCAGGAGAGCAGGTAGGCGGCGCTGTTCTTGCCGGTGCCGGCCGCGCAGGACGGCGAGGCGCACCCGGGCTGCTTGAAGTACTTGTCGTACATCGCGTAGCGCAGGTAGTCACCCATCTTGGCGGCGTTCTGGATGGTGGCCGAGATCTGGCCCTGCGCGCCCTGCTCCTTGGCCCACTTCAGCGCCCAGTACGCGGCCTGGACGGCGCGCGCGTCGGCGTCGGGAGCGTTGGTGTAGCGCCACTGCTGGGCGTAGGACGAGTCACCGATGAAGATCGGCAGGTAGCCGTTCGGGCCACCGTGCCTGAACGTCTCGCAGGAGGGGTGCGGGACGGTCTCGAAGACCGACTCCTGCGGGCCGCGCTGGTAGGTGTTGATGTACGCCGGCTTGGTGGTCCCGTCGCCGCACTTGCCGAAGCCGTAGACGTTGTCCACGTCGAGCAGCCAGTGCATGCCGTAGACCCGGCCGCTGTTGTAGGTCGACTGGAGCTCGGCGGCGAGCGGGTCCTGACCCACCTTGACGCTGGAGTCGAGCTTGCCGCCCTGCTGCGGGTAGAGGTCCGGCCGGTTCGCCTCGGGGGCGTAGTCCGCCGGGTCGCTGGCGTTGTAGTTCGACTGGGTCTCGGACGGGATGATGTACCGGTCCATGATCTGCCAGGCGTTGTTGAACGGTCCCCACTCGCCGGTGGTCCGGCCGTACATGGCCTCCAGGAAGAGCCAGTAGCTGAACGCCTCGGAGGTGGTCTCGTGACCGTGGTCCGGGGCCTCGACCAGCAGCGTCTCCACGGAGTGGTACGGCACGCCCTCGGGGCTGAAGTAGCCGTTCGCCGGCGCCTTGATCTTGTTGTAGAGCTCCAGGAACTCCTCGCCGTACTCGCCGGCCGGTCCGCCGCCCTCGTCGTCGCTGACGGTCACCTGGGTGGTGCCGGGGGTACGCCCGCTGGCGCTGGCGGTGATCGTCGCCGTGTCGTTGGTGTCGTCGGCGTCCTGTGCGGCGTTGACCGCGACGTTGACCCCGGTGTTCCAGTTCGACGGGGTGATCGTCGCCGTGCTGGCGCCCAGCGTCACGTCCGCGTCGCCGGTCTTGGCCAGGTTGACGGTGACGTTGCTGGTCGGTGCGGCGCTGAGCCTGACGTTCAGGGCGGCGTTGCCGCCCTCGGGCACCGAGAGGGTCGCCGGGACGACCACGCTCGCCTGGCTGGTGCCGCCGACGGTGAAGGCCACCTCGTCGATGCCGGTCAGCCCGGCGCTGTCGTACGCACGGGCCTGGGCGGTGTACGACCCGGCCGGCAGTGCGCTGTTGGTGTAGCTGTACGGCGCGCTGGTGTCGGTGCCGACCAGCAGGCCGTTGCGGTAGAACTCGACGCGCTCGACCGGCCCCTCGGCGTCGCTCGCGGTCGCCGAGACGGTGACGTCGGCCGGTGCGGTGAAGGTCGCGCCGTCGGCCGGGCTGCTGATGTCAACGGTCGGTGCGGTGTTCTGGGCGCCGTTGCAGGCGTTGCCGTTGATGGTGAACGCGGTAGGGCTGGCGTTGGTCCCCGAGTAGGTACCGTTGAACCCGATGCTGGTCGAGGCGCCGGTGGCCAGGTTGCCGTTCCAGGACACGTTCGTCGCGGTCACGTTCGCACCGGACTGGGTCCAGTTCGCCGACCAGCCCTGGGTGATCCGCTGGTTGCCCGGGAAGGTGAACCCGAGGCTCCAGTTGGTCAACGGGTCGCCGACGTTCCGGATGGTGACGGACGCGCTGAATCCGGAGCCCCAGCTGTTGGCGGTGTAGGTGACGTCGCAGCCGGGGGCCGCGTAGGCGGTGCCGGGGATGACGGCCACACCTCCGACCACCAATATGCCGGCGGCGGCCATCGCCAGTCGGCGTCTTCCTAACCTCAGCTTCATGTCGTGACTTCTCCTCGCGGACCGGGCCGCGGTACTGCCGCGGCTTGGGCGCCTCCTGCGCGTGGTGCGGGGGCGTTGCGCGTGGGTGGGTAGGCGCCGGATTGGTGGTGGTCAACCCGTCCCGGACCGGGGTCGGCGGACGCCGGAGGAGACGCCGGACGTGGCGGCTCCGAGCTGTGCAGGGGCGCCGTACCGAGAGACTCGGATGCCCTGGCGGCCCGTGATCGCGTCAGCTTGTGGCTCCCCTACCGCGATAGTTCGACAGTGTTGCATGGGAGCGCTCCCGCAGCAAGGGGAGCCGGGCCAGGCGTCCATAGCGGACGCCCGCGGAGACAGCTTGACCTGGGCATCGATGCGATCGAGGCAGCACAACGGAGTTTCCTCGACGTTGGCCACATGTTTCGATCTTATTTTGGGTCTTTCACAAACCCGTGACGCGGGCTACAGTCCAACCAACGTCGATGGGAGCGCTTCCATTGATGATGATGTAAGTAGCTTGGAACGCACCACCACGGAGGTTGCGAGGACCCGGTCCGCCGGGTCGACCGCTCCCCGATGGGCGAGCTACGGCAATGTTACGTAGCCGCCGACCGCTCAGCCAGAGGGCTGAGGGCGGGCCAGCCCGGACTCCGCCGTCAGCCAGCTCACCACCGTCGGAAGGAGGTGGAACCAGAGCCACTCGCGTGGCCCGGCTCCCGCGCGGCACGCACGACCTGGACGCCAATTCCGTTCGTGCGTGTTTGTAACTCAAGCTGGGGACGGGGGTTGCCCTCCCCGTCCCCACACTAACCCCCCGCCAACGACGGGAAAATCGGTCATCGGTACAGCGTCTCGACGCCGAACCGGTCGACCGGCTGCGTCATCGGCACCTCGGACGGCGACCGGCCTCGTCGCGACGCGACGAACGGTCGCCGTGGTCATTGACGCACGTGGGGACGGGCAATGGACGAGGCCCAGACCCGCCATTGCCACCCGAACATCCCATACGCAATCGCCCGGTAGATCGCTACGCTCTTGTATGGGAGCGCTCCCGGGCTCGTGCGGAGGGCCCCACTCACGAGGAGACAGCATGTCCGTACTGACTCGGCGGCATCTGCTGCGCCGCGCCACGTTATCCGCCAGTGCCGTCCCCGCCGGCCCGCCGTCGACGAGCACGGCGGCAGCCGACGTCGCCGACGCGCCGCTGGCCGGTCGCGACGCCGACCATGAGGCCGACGACGTGCGACGTACGGCACCGGAGGCGCAGCTCGGACTCCGCTTCCCGGACGGCTTCGGGTGGGGCGCGGCCACCTCGGCGTACCAGATCGAGGGGGCGGCCAAGGACGACGGGCGGGGCGAGTCCGTCTGGGACACGTTCAGCCACACTCCGGGACGGGTCCGGGGCGGGGACACCGGCGACGTCGCCGCCGACCACTACCACCGGTACGTCGAGGACCTGGACCTGATGAAGGAACTCGGGCTGCGGACGTACCGGTTCTCCATCTCCTGGCCGCGGATCCAGGCCGACGGCACGGGCGCGCCCAACCAGCGCGGACTCGACTTCTACCGGCGCCTGGTCGACGGCCTGAACGACCGGGGCATCGCCCCGATGGCCACGCTCTTCCACTGGGACCTGCCGCAGTCGCTCCAGGACGTCGGCGGCTGGGAGTCCCGGGACGTCGCCTACCGCTTCGCCGACTACGCCGAGGCGATCTTCGAGGCGCTCGGCGAGAGCGTGCCGGTCTGGCTGACCATCAACGAACCCAAGACGGTGGTGCAGAACGGCTACCTCCAGGGCCACCACGCCCCGGGCCTGCGCGAGCCGGACGCGGCCTACCTGGTCGCGCACCACCTGCAACTCGCGCACGGACTCGCGGTACGCGCACTGCGCGCCACCGGCAGCGGCAGCCGGATCGGCCCCGCGCTCAACCTGCACCCCTGCTACCCGGCCGACGACACCGCCCCGGGCGCGACCGAGGCGACCCGGCTCTACGACGGCTACGAGAACCGGCTCTACCTGGACTCCATCTTCAAGGGCGCCTACCCGGCCGACGTACTGGCCGACCTCGGCCCGCAGAGCCGGATGGTCCAGGGCATCCGGGACGGCGACCTGTCGATCATCTCCTCCCCGGTGGACCTGCTCGCCGTGCAGTACTACACGCCGCTCTACGTCACCGCCGACGGCGGTACGGTCCGCAGGTGGCCGACCTCCGAGGCGGACTGGCAGCAGATCTTCCCCGCCGGGATGTACGACATCCTGACCCGGGTCACCCGCGACTACGGCGACGTGCCGCTCACCGTCACCGAGAACGGCCTGCCCACCCCGGACCGGCTCGACGGGGACGGCGGGGTCGACGACGTCGGCCGGATCGCCTTCCTCCGGGACCACCTGGCGGCCGCGCACCGGGCCATCTCCGACGGCGTGCCGCTGGAGAGCTACCACGTCTGGTCGCTGATGGACAACTTCGAGTGGAACGAGGGCTATGAACAGCGATGGGGATTGATCTATATTGATTTCCCCACCCAGCGCCGGATCCCCAAGCGCAGCGCGCACTGGTACCGGAGGGTGATCGCCGATAACAGCGTGTGACCCCGAGCCCGGAACTTCACCTCGGGCAGGCACCGCCGCCCGACCGTACTAGCGAGGGGGTCGCATGGAGTACCAGAGCACGACCAGAAGGCGCGTCTCCGAGAGCGAACTCCGGTCGCTGGTCCGGCGCGGCTTCGGTGACCGGACCGGGATCACCGGGTGGCGGGAACTGACCGGCGGCACCTACAACGCGGCCTACGGCGTGACGCTCGGCGAGAGCACCGAACTGGTACTCAAGGTCGCCCCGCCACCCGAACTGAAGCTGCTCAGCCACGAGGTCGACCTGATGCGCACCGAGGTCGACTTCTACCGCCGGGCCGCCCGGGTGGTGACCGTCGTACCCGAGGTCGTCTACGCCGACTTCAACCGGGACCTGATCGGTACCGACTTCGTCTTCCTCAGCCGGGTGGCCGGCACGGACCTGCACGGTACCCGGGAGGAGCTGACCCCGGCGCAGCTGGCCGCCGTGGGCCGCGCCGCTGCCCCGCACCCCCCCCCCCGTCCCACCCCCCCCCGCGCCCCCGTA